>JAYTMY010000169.1:0-7301 GCA_043748535.1 Lentisphaeraceae bacterium
GGTTGTTGTGCTCAAATTGCGTTCGGAACAGAACACACCGGCTGAAGCCGGGACTACAAACTTGAGCTCAAAACGAAGAACTCTTGACTCCCGAGTAAGCATTAAGAATTAAGAATTGGGAGCAAGCAAGCTGAGCGGCTTGCTCCTCGCTCGGGCCCTCAATTCGTAATTCTTAATTCTTAATTCTTAATTCGTAATTGCCCTCAGCGCCTGCCACCACAGTTGCGCGGCCCGCAAGAAGTCGCCACCAGCGAAACACAGGGCGAGCAGCAAGCCGTGGAGGCTGCCGCTGATCACCAGGTTGGCCGAGGCGAAGCGTCCGTGAACCTTGAAATCCGGTTGCGCCGCCGCTGCCAGACAGCGCCAGGTGGCGGCGATATGCTGGCCGATCAACAAGCCGAAAATCACCGTCCAGATGAGCTGCTGCATCTCTCCGTGGGCGAGGACACGCCAGGGCAGCCACAGCAGGACCCAGAGCGGCAGGAGATAAGGAGCCAGAGCGATCCAGACATTCGGCGATTCGACTTCGACGGCGCCGCCTTTCCAGCCGACGGTGAAATTCGAGGTGCGGCGACCAAACAGCTTGGCCACCAGCCAGTGAGCTCCTTCATGGGCAAAGACATGCAGCGGCCCCGGCCGGATCGGTAAAAACAAAATCAGGCCCGCAATCATCGCCGCCGCCGCCGCCGACTGCAGGGACGGCGGGTGACGGAAAGACGACGCCAGTGCCAGGCTGGCAATCAGCCCGGCGACAAAAGCGACCAGATGGAGCAGTAGCTTGATCAAGGCTCAAGTCCCGGGTTTCTCGAATTCGGTTCATTTCATTGGCGTCAGCGTCGAAAAAAAATGACGCAGCGGCTGAAAATAATCCAAAATCGGCTTTGAAGCAGCGCTCTGTGTGTCTATGTTAGAAAAAGATTCTCACCACCCCCCCCCCACTTCTTATTTTCTACACAAGGCAAGTCTCATGCACCGACTCATCGTGTTCATTTTCTTTCTTTTAATTACTGGTAGCGGTCTTTATTTCTTGGCTCCGGTGTGGATGGAACGCCAACACCACCAGGCCAAGCTGGATCAAGTCAGCAATGAGGTGCTGCGCAACGAGCGCATCGCAGCCAACTACGACAAGGCTAAAAAAGATTTGGAAGGCAATCCGGCCGCCGCGGTTCGTGTCGCCCGCGATAAGCTGGGTTTCTGTCGCGAGGGCGAAAGGGTCTACATTTTTGACGACGAAGATGCCTACCGCAAGTCGATGAAAGAATAAAGCCGAGGCCGGGTGAAAAACCCGGCCTTCACTTTCCTATGGAATATCAATCCCTCTACCTGCACGTTCCTTTCTGCCGCCACATCTGCGATTACTGTGCCCTGTACAGCATCGTCGACGACCGCGACAGCACGCGCGATGCCTACCTCGCCAAGATGACAGCGCAGCTGCAGACCCACAGCGCTGAGCTGCAAAATCTCGACAGTATCTTCATCGGCGGCGGCACCCCCTCGGCCTTGACCCCGGACCAATTGCGACTGCTCCTCGCCGCGGTCAATCTCAATACCCGTCGTCGCGACAGCTGTGAATGGACGGTGGAATGCAACCCTGGCTCAGTCACCGAAGAGAAGATCGCTCTTCTCGCCGCTGCCGGCGTCAATCGCCTCAGTTTCGGGGCCCAATCGACCACCCGCTCGACCCGTCGCACCCTCGGACGCCGCACCGGTGATCGCGAACTCCGGCAAGCCCTGGCGATCGCCCGCGCCGCCGGCTTTCAGCGCCTCAATGCCGACCTGATTTATGGCGTTCCCGGGCAAAGCCTGGCCGACTTCCAGCACGACCTTGATTCGCTTCTGGCTGAGGGATTGAGCCACATCTCGGCCTACTCCCTGATTCTCGAAGAAGGCACGCCCCTCGCCGCCCGCATCGATGAAGTCGACGACGCTCTCGCGGTCGAGATGGACACCCTCGCTGGCGAAGTCCTCAGCCGCGCTGGCCTGCAGCGCTACGAGATCTCCAATCACGCCCGCCCCGGCGAAGAAAGCCGCCACAATCTCGGGATCTGGCTGGGAGCGAAATACCTCGGCCTGGGCCCCGCCGCCGCCAGTTTCGACGGATTGCGCCGCTGGACCGAGCGGCCCGATCTGCAGGCCTGGCTGCAAGGCGCATTGCCCGAAGATGACCCTTTATCACCTGAGAAACGCGCCGCCGAAGTCGTCGCCTTCGGCTTCCGAACTGCCTCCGGCTGGCCGAAGAAACTCCTGCGCGATCTCCATGGCGTCAACGCCCTTGAACTGCTGCTGCCGGTCTTCCGTCGCCTCGAAGCCGATGGCCTCCTGGAAGAGACACCAGAGGCGTGGAAGCCGAGCCGTCGCGGCCTGCTTTTTGCCGATCTAGTGGCGGCAGAGCTGATTTAATCGGTATGGACTTGATGGCTACAGGTCGCTATTGTCTCGCCCAACCAGGAAGCCAGTGAGGGGCACTCAGACGATGCACCGACTCACTGGCTCGCCCCCTTTCAACCTTTCAAGCTCCTGAGGTCTCCCCGATGAAACCCCTGCTCGGTATTTCCGCTTGTCTTCTCGGGCAATCAGTGCGCTTTAACGGTGGCCATTGCCGCGAAGATTTCCTGGTCAAGGAGATGGCCAAGGTGGTCGACTGGCTGCCCGTTTGCCCAGAGGCTGAGGCGGGTATGGGCGTGCCCCGCGAGACCATTCGTCTGCAGCAGCGCGAGGGAGCTGTCTTGCTCATCGGCAACGCGCAGGGCGAGGATAAGACGGCGCTGATCGAAGACGTGGCGACGCGTCGGCTCGAGGAGTTCAAGACTATGAATCTCTGCGGCTACGTTTTGAAGAGCGCCAGTCCGAGCTGCGGCGCCTGGAGGGTGAAGATGTTCCGTGAGAACGGCGTCTCCGCCAAGGATGGCCGCGGTCTATTCGCCGCTCGTCTGATGGCCGAGATGCCCTGGCTGCCGGTGGAGGAGGAGGGGCGCCTTTACGACGCGGCGCTGCGCGAGAATTTCCTCTACCGCATCTACGCCCTGGCTGAGTTCCGCACCCTTCAGGCGGCGGGCAGCAAGGTGGCCGATCTCTGCGCCTTCCATGCCCGCCACAAATACCGCCTGATGAGCCATAACCAGACGGCGATGCGCGAGCTCGGCCGCATGCTCGCCGGGCACGACGGCCAATCGTCCTGCAATCCCGCTTTGGCGGAGGCCTATCTGTTGCGCTTCTCGCAAATCGTCGACAAGCCGCCGCGGCGGAGCAATACGACCAATGCCTTGAGCCACATGGCGGGCTACCTGAAGGATCATTTTGACTCCTTTGAGCGTCAGCATCTCGCCGAGCTGATCGACCAGTATCGCCTCGACATGATTCCGCTGATCGTGCCGATTCTGCGGATCCGCGAAGGCGCCCGCAAGTACAAGCAGGACTATCTCCTGCAGCAATTCGTTTTGACTGGCTTTCCTGATCAGTTGAAGCTGCACAAGGGGCTGTGACGTCATTCAGCGTATCAAGAGCGGCGCGAAGTCTAGCGCCGCGGCTCTTGCGGTGTACACTTGGCGGGTCAAATCCAGGAATCGAACGCCATGAGTTTTCTTGAAGAGTTCAACCGCCGCGACCGCAGCGATCTGCGTCAGCTTGCCGAGTGTCAGGATCCTGAAGTTATCCGTCGCCTGCTCGCAGCGGAAATGATGCCTGAGGGTCCCGAGACTTTTGCGTTGCTGATTTCTCCCGCCGCGGCCGGCTTCATCGAAGAAATCGCCGCCCGTTCCGCCGATCTGACGGCGCGCCGTCACGGCAAGGTGATCCGTTTCTACGCGCCTCTTTATGTCTCCAACGAGTGTACCAACACCTGCACTTACTGCGGCTTCACGATGGAGAACAAGATCGAGCGCAAGACCCTCGGTGGATCCGAGATGCGGGCCGAGGCCGAGCATCTCAATCGCCGCGGCTTCCGCCATGTCCTGATCGTCGCCGGGGAACATCAGAAAATCGTGACGCCGGAATATGTCGCCTCGATGGTGCGTGAGACGAAGGGGCTGTTCTCCTCCACTTCGATTGAACTGGCGCCTTTCCGGACGCAGGATTACGAGCTGCTGGTGCGGGAAGGGGTGGACGGTCTGACCGTTTATCAAGAGACCTATGACCGCGAGGTTTACGCCCAGGTCCACTTGCGCGGCAAGAAGCGTGATTTCGACTGGCGCCTCGATTGTGCTGAACGCGGCGCCGAGGCGAAGATCCGCCGCATTTCGATCGGCGTCCTGCTTGGCTTGGCGCCCGACTGGAAGGCCGATGTACTCGCTTGTGCGACACACTTGGAATATCTGATGAAGCGCTGGTGGCGGGTGCAATACTCCGTCTCGGTGCCGCGTCTGTGTTCGTCGGAAACCGATTATCAGCCGGCGGTGGAAGTCAGCGACCGCGAGGTGGTGCAATTGATTTTCGCCTGGCGCCTCGCCTTCCCCGATGCCGGGATCAACCTGTCGACTCGTGAACCGGCGTATTTGCGCGACGGTCTGATCGGCCTCGGGGTCACTCACATGTCGGCGGAATCGGCGACCGAGCCCGGCGGCTATTGCGCCCCGGAAGCGGCCTTGAAGCAGTTTGACATCACCGACGAGCGCAAGCTCGATGAGATCGCCGCGATCGTCAAATCAAAAGGTTGCGAGCCGGTGTACAAGGACTGGGAGCCTTGCCTGATCGGTTGACGCCTTTGCTCAAACACTACGATTTTGGTTTTTAATCGGAAGCTGTTTGATTCACAAGAGGAAGCGGTGATTACTGGGCCTTGCGGGAATGGCACATTTGTGTGTATATTGGCGGTGGTCACCCATCACACCCCAAAGAGGCCGAAACATGAATCGCCGCGAAGCTGCCAAACTTCTACTCCTTCTTCCCGCCTTCGCTCCTCTCATCCGCGCTGCCGATGCGGCCGCTCCGGATATCACTGGCTTCAAGGTTCTTGATGTCAGCGACCCCTCCGCCTCTATCCGCAGTGATGAAAAATCACCTTATGGCAAAGTCGAGATCGGCAAGACCTATGCCTTCCCCGCCGGCATCAAGACCGTGCGAGCCCAGATGACGATTGAATTCTCGGCCGGCAACAAGGCTCGGATTCTGCCTCAGACGGTGGTGAATTTGAGCTCGGAAACACTCAAGCACCCGCGGATCAAACTGGTCGGCGGCACGGTCGCCCTGGAACTCGACGCCTTCCCCAAAGATCACAGCCTGGAAGTGGCGACGCCGAGCGCCGTCTGCGGCCACGTCGGCACCGACTTCGAGGTCAGCGCCAAGATTGAGGGGGCGCAGGCTTTCAAGTGCAGCAAGGGCGAAATTTTCGTCAATGCCACCGGCTTCAAGATCAGCAAGCTCGGCATCGGTTCTGAAGTCGCGACGACGGAGCACACGGGTAAAGAGAACTCCTACTGTGACGCCCACATCAACATCCCCAAGGGCTCGGCCTTCAAGATCAAAATGGCGGATGCGGCGAAAGACTTCACCGGCGCTGCGGCGAGCGGTTTCAAGATCGCCCGCAACAAAGCCACTGATCTTCACGTGGTCAGCTTCGCCGACGAGAATCTGAAGACCGACAAGGATCAGCCCGTGGCCAAGGCCGGTACGGCCTTCGTGATCGACGGCGATGAATTCAAAGAGCATGCCGATGCCTTGCCCTACCTTGATGCGGCGCAAAAAGAAGGTCAATTGCACACCCAGTTGATCGCCTTGGAGCCGAAACTGGCGGAGGCCCCCCCGGCGGACCTTGCGGCGCTCGAGATTCAGAGAATCGCTTTGGAAAAGGAGCGGGATGAGGCGGCAGCCGCCGCGACGAAATTGGCGAAAAAGATGGCAGCCACCCGGAAAAACGTCGTCAAGGCGATTCAGGGTGTTCGCGGGGCGCCTAACCGCCCGCGTGGCCGCTGAATCGAGAGATAAAAAAGGCCCCGCGAAAGAGGGGCTTTTTGACCTTCTGCGCGGCGTCTCAGTGCGCCACGGCGGAGCCGGCGCGCCAGCGGGTGAAGGTCAGGGTGATGATCGTGCCATGGCTGTCGGGGGAGTCGATTTCGGCGACGGAATTGATGCTGATCGAGCCTTCGTAGGCATCCATCAGGCGTTTGACGATGGAGAGGCCGAAACCGGTCCCTTGTTCGCCGGAGGTGCCAATGCGGCTCTGCGATTTGCCAGCATCAAAGAGTTTGTTGAGGTCGTTCTGGGGAATGCCGATGCCTTGGTCGCTGATGCGGAGCTGGAGGAGACCGGCATGGACCTCGGCGCTGATCTGGATCTTGCCGCCGGGGTGGGAGAATTTGATCGCGTTGCTGAGGATGTTGCTGATCACCGAGAGGGAGAAAGAGCGTTTTTCGACCATGGTTTCGAGATCCGGCGCGATGTCGATCTCAAGCTTGATTTCTTTGCTTTGGAGGCGGTTGTCCAAAACGGCGACGGCGCGCTGGATCTCGTTAAGGAGGTTGGAGAATTCCAATTTGACGCCTTGGCTGTCAATTCGTCGCCATTCGCGGACGCAGTCGATCAGGCCGTGCGCCAAGGTGGCGGATTCGGCGATGCGTTTGACGCGTTTGACTTGTTGCGGATCGCTGAGATTGTTGAGGTGGGCGATGTCGTTAAGGATGATGCCGATCGGGTTGGAGAGGTCGTGGGTGACGATTTGCAGGAGTTCGCCGATGGTGCGGTTCATCGCCTGCAGCTCGCTCATCATCTTCAGCATTTCGACGCGTTGGTGGGCAATCTGGAGGTGGGTGCTGATGCGGCTTTTGACTTCTTCGACCTGGAAGGGTTTGGAGATGTAGTCGATGGCGCCGCATTCAAAGGCGAGGACCTTGTTGAACTCGTCGTTCATGGCGGAGAGGAAGATCACCGGGATCTGGCTGAAATTGGGGTCGGCCTTGAGGCGGCGGCAGCATTCATAGCCGTCCATGCGGGGCATGTGGATATCGAGGAGGACGAGGTCAGGGGGCATCGAGCGGACTGAATCCAGAGCCTGCAAGCCGTCCATGGCAATCAAGGTTTCAATCCCCATACCCGCCAGCATTTGGCTGCAGACGCGGAGATTTTGTGGGTTGTCATCAACGATCAGGACGACCGGATTGCCATTTCTTTCCATAAAAACCGCTCCTTTAGAGGGGGAAACCTTGTTGTGTCATTCTGATGACTATGATAAGTCCATAGTCGCAGGAAAGCTAGTAAAAGCTGAAAATATTCGGTTCTCCCCACTTTTCCTCTCTTCTCGCACAAGTTGAATTACACTGTCAAAAATACGTTATAACATCAATCCGGCACCGAACCAGTTCACCCCGGTC
>JAYTMY010000170.1:0-14661 GCA_043748535.1 Lentisphaeraceae bacterium
GACCGGGGTGAACTGGTTCGGTGCCGGATTGATGTTATAACGTACTTTTGACAGTGTAATTCAACTTGTGCGAGAAGAGAGGAAAAGTGGGGAGAACCAGAAAACCTCTTCATCTCATCCATAGAAAACTCAGTAAGATCCTGCATCTACTTTAGTAAGATCGGCAATTCTCAAAAGGAGAAGATCTGATAACTTGAAGTCGATCAGATAAGTTTTGGAGAAATCAGATGGCCATCGTCCTCCGCAGTGACTTCATCGAGCTGGAAGTGTCGCCCGAGCTCGGCGGCAAGATCAGCCGCCTTTGCGATCGCCGCAGCGGCCGCGACTGGCTGTGGAAGAACCCGCACCTGCCGATGCGCCCGCCGCAATACGGCGAGTCCTATGTCGAAAATATCGACTCCGGCGGCTGGGACGAAATCTTCCCCTCGGTGTCGCCCAGCAAAGCCGGCGGTTTTGACATTCCCGATCACGGCGACCTCGTCGGCCTGCCCTGGGAAGTGATGGAACAAAGCGACTCGCATCTGCTTCTCGGCGTCGATACCCGCTTCGCTCCTTGCCGCTTCGAACGTCGCATCTCGCTGGAAGGAGAACGGGTGGTTTTTGAATACATCCTCAGCAACCGCTCGGACAAGACCGTCCCCTGGCTGTGGTGCGCCCACCCGCTGATCGCCCTCGAAGCCGGCATGCGCCTGTCGCTGCCCTTGAACACGCCGATGAGCCTCAAGGGCGGTGTCGGGGTCGTTCCAGAGGAGTTTTCTTGGCCGCTGTTGAAGCGCAATGATCTACCCGCTCTCGACCGCATCCCTGATCCTGATGCGCCGGGTTTCCGTCCCTTCGCCGCCAAGATCTTCAGCGAGGCCAATGTCCTCAGCCGCTTCAGCATCTTCAGCCCCGATCAAGCCTCAGTGCTGCGCTTCGCTTGGAACTGGCGCGACACGCCCTTCCTCGGCCTCTGGCTCAACTGCCGCGGCTGGTCGGGCTGCGGCTCGGCACCCTACTTCAATCTCGGCATCGAACCTGCGACCGCTCCTTGGGATGATCTGGCCGACGCCATCGCCGACGGCAGCGCCCGCTTCCTCGCCCCCGGGGACGTCAGCCAGTGGTCCTTCGAAATCCGCTTGGAGTCCTGCTTATGAAGCCCTACCTGCAGTTCGACGGCCTCGGCCGCACCTTTCCCGGCGTCGTCGCGCTCGACGGCGTCAGCTTCGCCGCCCGCAGCGGCTCGGTGCATGCCCTGATGGGCGAAAACGGCGCCGGTAAAAGCACCCTGCTGAAGATCCTCGCCGGCGCCCAGCCGCCGACGTCCGGACGGGTCATCCTCGACGGTCAGCCGGTGAATTTCCGCGGCACCGCCGAAGCCCTCAAGGCCGGCGTCGCGGTGATCTACCAGGAGCTCCACCTCGTGCCGGAATTGCCGGTGATGGAGAATATCCTCCTCGGTCACGCGCCCTCGACCTTCGGCTTCATCCGCCGCGGCGCCATGCGCCAACGCGCCGCCGAACTGCTGAAAGAACTCGGCGAAGAAGGCATCGATCCGGATATGAAAACCGGCCTCCTCTCCCTCGCCCAGCGCCAGATGGTCGAGATCGCCAAGGCCCTCGCCTGGGACGCCAAGGTGATCGCCTTCGACGAACCGACTTCCTCGCTCAGCGCCCGCGAAACCGACAAGCTGATGGAAGTCATCGCCAAGCTGCGCGACGCCGGCCGCTGCATCTTCTACGTCACCCACCGCATGGAAGAGGTCTACCGCATCTGCGACGCGGTCACCATCCTCCGCGACGGCCGCCACGTCGCCACGCATCCGGATCTGAAAAGCGTCAGTCGCGACGAGCTGGTGAAGCAGATGGTCGGCCGCGAAGTGCAGGACGTTTTCAACCACAGCCCTCGCCAAGTCGGCGCCGTCCGTCTCGAAGCCAAGGGCCTGCTCGGCAAAGGCCTCAGCCGCCCCCTCGATTGCAGCGTCCGCGCCGGCGAAATCCTCGGCTTCTTCGGCCTCGTCGGCGCCGGCCGCACCGAGCTGATGAAGCTGCTCTGCGGCATCGAAAAACGCCGCGGCGGCGAAGTCCTTCTCGACGGCCAGCCGCTGCCGGCGGGACATGTCGCCGCGGCGATCCGCGCCGGCCTGGTTTACGCTCCCGAGGACCGCAAGGCCGAAGGGATAATCCCGATCGCCTCAGTGCAGGAAAACATGCACCTCGCCGGACGCTGGCGCCTGAAGGCCGGAGGCGCCTTCATCGCGTCGAAAAAAGAAGCCGAAATCACCCGCGATTTCACCGCCAAACTGGGCATCCGCACCCCCGGCCCCTGGCAGGAGATCCGCCTGCTCTCCGGCGGCAATCAGCAGAAGGTCATCCTCGCCCGCTGGATGAGCGGCCCGGTCAAGGTCTATCTCCTCGACGAGCCGACCCGCGGCATCGACGTCGGTGCCCGCGCCGAGATCTACAAGCTGATCCAGACCCTCGCCGCCGAAGGCGCCGCGGTGATCGTCGTCAGCTCTGACCTGCCCGAGGTCCTCGGCCTCTCCGACCGCCTCTGCATCATGCGCCAGGGCGCTCTCGTCGCCGAGCTGCCGCGCGCTGAATTCCATCCCGAATCCATCCTCAAAACCGCCCTTCCCGTCGAAATGGAGACCGTCTCATGAGTTCTGAAACCTCATCGGCGCCGAAGCGCCCGAAATTCCGCCACCTCGAACAGCTCAGCATGGCCATCGTCTGTCTCCTGGTCATGGGCTGCGCCTGTATTTTCGTCGACGGCTTCGCCACCATCGGCAATGCCACCGGCATGCTGCTCACCATGTCGATCGTCGGCATGCTCTGCTGCACCATGCTCTTCTGCCTCGCCAGCGGCGATTTCGACCTGTCGATCGGCTCGGTGGTCGCCCTCGCCGGGGTCTCGGCGGTCTGCGTCGCCAACGCTCAGCACAGCGTCGCCCTCGGAGTCTGCGCCGGCGTCGGCGTCGGCGGCCTCATCGGCCTGCTCAACGGCAGCGTCGTCGCCTACCTGAAGATCAACCCGCTGATCACCACCCTCGCCACCATGCAGGCGGCGCGCGGCCTCGCCTACATCGCCGGCGACGGCAAAACCGTCACCGCCTCGGAGGACTTCGCCAAGCTCGGCGGCAGCCTGTCGATCCCCTGGGGTTCCGGCCACATCTCGATCGGCTACTCGGTGCTGGTGATGCTCGCCCTGCTGGTGATCTTCGGCGTCGTCCTGCACTACAGCGTCTTCGGCCGCTCGGTCCTCGCCCTCGGCGGCAATGAAGAGGCCGCCCGCCTCGCCGGCATCCCGGTGAAGCGCACCCGCCTGATGGTCTTCGTCCTGCAGGGCCTGGTCGCCGGACTCGCCGGCGTCCTCCTCGCCGCCCGCCTGCAGACCGGCGACCCCAAGGCCGAGGTCGGCCTCGAGCTGAAGGTGATCTCCGCCTGCGTCCTCGGCGGCGTCGCCCTCACCGGCGGACGCGGCAGCATCTTCGCCGTCATCTGGGGCATGCTGATCATGGGCACGGTGCAGCGCGCCATGGACCTGCAGCAGATCGGCATCTACTGGCAGTTCCTCATCACCGGCAGCATCCTCCTCGCCGCCGTCATCATCGACCGTTTCAAAAGCAAACTCGGATAAGATCGCCCCATGCCTACGAATCATGACCCCGTCCTCCGCCTGCGACAGGCCTTCGGACAAGAAGCCAGTCTCGTCGCCGCCGCCTCCGGCCGCCTCGAGATCCTCGGCAACCACACCGACTACAACGAAGGATTTGTCCTCTCCTGCGCCGTCGAACAGCGCTGCCAGGTCGCCTTCGCCGTCGCCCCCGGCGACAAGTGCCTGGTGTGGAGCGAAGATCTCGATGAAGCGATCGCCTTCCGTCTCGACCAGGCCGGCGAATTCGAGCCGCGCCGCTGGGGCGGCTATGTCCGCTGCGTTGTCGATCAACTGCTCCGCCGCGGCCTCAAGCTCAAGCCCTTCGCCGCCGCCATCCGCTCCAGCGTCCCCCTCTCCGCCGGGATGAGCAGCTCCGCCGCCCTCGAAGTCGCCTTGATCACCGGCCTGCTCAAGCTCAGCGGCACCGAGCTCAGCCCCGGCGACATCGCCCGCGTCGGCCAGGCGGCGGAAAGCGCCGCCACCGGCGCCCGCACCGGCCTGATGGACCAGCTCACCTCCTGCCTCGGCAAGCCCGATCAACTCGTCCTGTCGGAATACCGCGGCCTCTCGGTCCGCCATGTCGCCATGCCCGCCGGTTACGCCTGGGTGGTTGTCGACTCCGGTGAAAAGCATGACCTCAGCCAGGAATACAACCAGCGCCGCGCCGCCTGTGAACGCGCTGCTGCGGTCCTCGCAAAACTGGAAGCCGGCGTCAGCACCTTGCGCGACGTCTCGCCCGCCACCCTCGAGCGCCATGCCGAGGCCATCGGCGAGGATCTGCCCTTCGCACGCCATGTCGTGGAGGAATGTGACCGCGTCCTGCGCGGCGAAACGCTGCTGCTCGCCGGCGACGTCGCCGCCTTCGGCCAGCTCCTCTTCGATTCGCACCACAGCTCGCAGAACAACTTCCGCAATTCCAGCCTCGGACTCGACCGCCTCGTCGGCTTCGCCCGCCAGGATCGCCGCTGCCTCGGCGCCCGCCTCTCCGGCGGCGGCTTCGGCGGCGTCAGCATCCACCTCGTCAAAGCCAGCGACGCCGAGGCCTACGCCGCCGACATCGCCAAGGCCTTCACCCGTGACGGCAAGGAGCCCTGGCACACCATCGCCCGCATCGGCGGAGGGCCCAGTGTGAATGAAATCAAACAGTAAATTTCGACCCCTGACTGCTGACCCCTGACCCCTGACTGCTGACCTCTGACCCCTGACCTCTGACTGCTGACTTTTACCGCTTAACCGCTTAACCTCTTAACCTGCTCAGGAGCCCCCCATGAACCTCATCCGCTTCGCCACGACCGCCCTCTGCCTCGCCTCCTTCGCCTTCGGCTGCAAGAAGGCTGATGAACCAGCTGCCGGCCCGGCCAAAACCCGCATCGGCTACATCGTCAAAGACGCCACCGGCGAATGGTTCCGCAACGAGATCCGCTTCGCCAAAGAAGCCGCCGCCAAGGATGGCTTCGAGATCGTCGAAATGGGCGCCACCGACGGCGGCGCCGTGATGAACGCGCTCGACTCGGTCGCCAACAAAGGCTGCCAAGCCACCGTCCTGTGCTCGCCCGACGTCAAGCTCGGTCCCGCCATCGTCCGCGCCTGCCAAGAGAAGAATCTCAAGCTGATCACCGTCGACGACCAGCTCGTCGGCGCCGATGGCAATCCCCTTGTCAGCGTTCCCCACCTCGGCATCTCCGCCAATGAAATCGGCAAACTGGTCGGCACCTCGCTCTACGACGAAGCCGTCAAGCGCGGTTGGAAGCTGGAAGAGACCGGCCTCCTCGCTCTCACCCACGAGCAATTGCCCACCGCCGTCGCTCGCGTCGAAGGCGCCATCGCCGGACTCACGAGCAAAGGCTTCGCCGCCACCCGCATCTTCAAGGTCGCCCAGCCCGAGCAGACCATCGCCTCGGCCAACAACGCCGCTGAAACCGTGCTGCAGAAACACCCCGAGATCAAGCACTGGCTGATCTGCGGCATGAACGACGACGCCGTCCTCGGCGGCGTCCGCCGCTTTGAGAAAGATCTCGCCGCCACCGACATCATCGGCATCGGCATCAACGGCGACGCCGCCGCCCTCGCCGAGTTCACCGCCGCCAAACCCACCGGCTTCTTCGGCAGTATCCAGCTCGAAGCCCGCAAACACGGCGAAGACACCGCCCGCCTCGCCTACAAGTGGGTCAAAGAAGGCATCGCCCCCCCCGCCGCCACCCTCACCGTCGGCCGCCTGATGACCCGCGACAACTTCCACACCGTCCGCAAAGAGCTCGGCCTCGAATGAACCTGCATTCTGCAGCTGAACATGTTTAAGCTCAATCTTTTCGACCCCGAAGCGGGTCGGTGATTTTAGCCCAGGGTTGAGCCGCATCGGCGACACCCTGGGTTAGAGTGAGTTATGAATTTTGACCCCAACGGGGTCGCGGAAGTTCAGCGCTTACTGCGAAACCAAGTTCAACCGTTCAACCTTCCAACTGTGGAGCCTCGAATGAGACACTCCTTCGCCTCCCTCGCGCTCGCCCTCGGCTTGAGCGCCTGCGCCGGCTCGGAACTCACCAGTCAGCCCGGTGAAATCGGCAACGCCAGCCTCGTCCTCCGCTACGACGATGCCAACGACCGCTTCAGCCTGGCGGAACGCGGCAGCGGCAAGCTGGTGGTCAAAGACGGCCAGCTCGATGGCGCCGACAAGATCTTGCGTCAGGAAGAGGTGAAGGACCCGATCTTCGGCACCGGCCGCCACATCCTCCTCAGCCGCCACGGCGGCGGCGAGATCAGTCTCGAGCTCTATCCCGGACTGCCCTTCCTGCTGGTGCGCGAAAGCCTCAGCAACGGCAGCGCGGCCCAGATCGACCTCGATAAAGTCGTTCCCGCCAGCTTCCGCCTCGACCTCGGCAAACCCGCGGCCGAGCTGGTCACCCTCGGCACCGGCGGCCTCCTCCCCGCCGATAAAAACCCGGGCTCCTACCTCTTCCTCACCGCCGCCGATCCGAGCAGCCGCCACGGCATCGTCGCCGGCTGGCTCACCCAGGACCGCGGCAGCGGCGTCCTCTTCTCCTCGGTCAAGGACGGCGCCGTCGACTTCAAGGCGCAGATCGATTACGGCCACCTGCGCATCCCCGCCGGCCAGAGCGCCCAGCTCGAAACCCTCGCCATCGGCGCCTTCGACGACGCCCGTCTCGGCCAAGAGGCCTGGGCCGACGCAGTGAAGAAACAATACGCCATCAAGCTGCGCAAGTCCGACGCGGTCTATTGCACCTGGTACGCCGACGGGGCCGGCCACGGCGGCGCCGGCAACGAGAAGAACTCTGTGGAGCTGTCGAAGTTCATCGCCAAGGAATTGAAGCCCTACGGCCTCGGCGTAATCCAGATCGACGACATGTGGCAGGATGGACCCGCAATCAATGGGCCTCGCCGCGGCTTCGACCGCGTGCAGCCCAATGGGCCTTACGCCCACGGCATCGCGCCGGTGGCGCAGGCGGTGGCCAAGGACGGGCTTGGCTTCGGCTTGTGGTGGATCCCCTTCGGACGCAATTACCAAGATCCGGCGTGGAAGGACCGCCAGGATTGGTTCTCCAAAGGTCTCGACGGCAAGCCCTTCGACACCTCGTGGGGCGGCACCTGTCTCGACCTGACCCATCCGAAAGTCCAGGAACACCTGGCCGCGTTGGTCAAGTTGTACCGCAGCTGGGGCGTCACCTACTTCAAGATGGACGCCGCATGGACCGGCACCTCCACCAAGCAGATCTATGTCAACGACGGCTATAAGGACGACAACATGAGCGCCGTCCTCCCCTTCCACGACCCGCTGAAAACGCAAATCGAAGCCTACCGCGACGGCTGGAAACTCCTGCGGAAAAACGCCGGTGACGAGATCTTCTTCTCCGGTTGCTGCCTCAGCCAGAACATGCGCTCGATCAACTGCGTGGGCCTGGTGGATGCCATGCGCGTCGGCCCGGACGCCAACGGCGACGACCAGCGGACCGGCCCGCTGCGCGGCTCGCGGCTCTACTTCATGAACGGGCGCCTGTGGTGGAACGATCCGGATCCGGCGAAGGTGCGCACCTCGGGCGGCGCCTTGTCGCTGGACTCGGCCCGCATGAGCGCCTCGTGGGTCGCGGTTTCCGGCCAGTTCTTCCTCATCAGCGACTGGCTCCCCAGCCTGCCGCCGGAACGCCTCGAAGTGTTGAAACGCACCATGGCGCAGCACGACGGCAGCGCCCGCCCGGTCGACACCTTCGACCGCGACATGCCCAACACCTGGCTGCTCGGCGATGACAAATCCGGCGTCAAACGCCAAGTCATCGGCGTCTTCAACTTCGAGAAGTCGCCGCTGGAAGTAAAGTACAGCCTCGCCAAACTCGGCCTCGATGCCAGCAAGAGCTACCACGCCTTCGATTTCTGGGCCGACAAATCCTTGCCTGATGTGAAGGACAGCTTCAGTTCCTCCCTCGTCCCAGGCTCCTGCCAGGTGGTCTCGGTGCGCGAAGTTGAAGCTCACCCGGTGCTGATTTCGACTTCCCGCCACGTCAGCTCCGGCATCCTCGAAGTCGAAAACGAGACCTGGAAAGGCTCGACCTTGAGCGGCACCAGCTCGGTCATCGGCAAGGATTCTTACGAGCTCCGGATTTGCGGTCTCCGCGACGGCGGACTAAACTGGGCCCCGGCCGAGGCGGTCCTTTCTGCCGCCGACACCGCCGCCGGCGTCAGCCTCTCCCACGAGATCCAAGACGGCATTCTCCGGGTCAAGATCCTTTCCCCGGTCGCCCGCAAAGTCCAGTGGAGCGTTCGTTTCACCCCTAGCCCCCTCTGAAAACCAAGGTTTTTGACATGCACATCCTCGTCACCGGCGGCGCCGGCTACATCGGCAGCCACACCTGCATCGAACTGCTCGGCCGCGGCCACCGCGTCACCGTCCTCGACAACCTGTGCAACTCCAGCACCGTGGCTCTCGACCGCGTCCAACAGATCTGCGGCCAGCGCCCCGCCTTCGTCGAGGCGGACCTGCGCGACCGCCCAGCCCTCGAAAGCCTCTTTGCGGAAGCCGCAAAATCGGGCGGATTCGACGCCGTCATCCACTTCGCCGCCCTCAAGGCCGTCGGCGAATCCGTCGCCCAGCCGCTGCGCTATTACGAGAACAACATCTCGGGCTCGATCTGCCTCTTCGAAGTGATGGAGAAACACGGCTGCCGCCGCCTCATCTTCTCCTCCTCCGCCACCGTCTACGGCCTGCCCGAAAAACTGCCGATCAGCGAGTCGGAATCGATCAAGCCGACCAACCCCTACGGCCACACCAAGTCGATGATGGAACAGGTGCTCCTCGACACCGCCGCCGCCCACGCCTGGAACGTCACCCTGCTGCGCTACTTCAACCCGGTCGGCGCCCACCCCAGCGGCCTCATCGGCGAAGATCCGGAAGTCCCCAACAACCTGATGCCCTTCGTCGCCCAGGTCGCCGCCGGACGCCGTCCCAAGGTGACGATTTTCGGCGACGACTGGCCGACTCCCGACGGCACCGGCGTGCGCGACTACCTGCACGTCTGCGACCTCGCCGTGGCGCACGTCGACGCCCTCGAAAAAGCCGCACCCGGCGCCGCCACCGCTATCTACAACGTCGGCACCGGCGCTGGCTATTCGGTGAAGGAGATGATCGCCGCCTTCGAAAGCGCCTGCGGCCACCCCGTGCCCAGCGTCATCGGCCCCCGTCGCGACGGCGACGTCCCGACCGTGGTCGCCGAAGCCTCCCTGATCCGTCAGCGCCTCGGCTGGGAAGCCAAGCTCGGCCTGGAGGAAATGGTGCGCGACGCCTGGAACTGGCAGCGCCGCAACCCGATGGGCTTCAAGGGCGCCTTGCTCGATTGATCGTGGCTCGACCATCTTGGTCGAGTGGTTATCTCAAGCTGGAAGCTTGAGGCCACGACCAGCAAAAATGCCGCACGAAAGTGCGGCGTTTTTCAACTCTTGACCAGTCCTCAGGGAACCGCCAGATGGTCGAGCATGTCGGCGCAGATGAAGTCGTTTTCACTGAGGCCGTTGACCGCGTGGGTCCAATAGATGACCTTGACGTCTTTGAAGCCGACTTCCATCAGGGGATGATGGTTTTCGCGGTGGGAAACCCAGGCGACGGCATTGACGAAGGCGATTGCCTGGTAATGGTTGGCAAAGACCCAGCGGCGGCTGATCTTCGACTCGCCGAGAGTCCACAGGGGCAGACGCTTCATCGCGACCTGTTCTTCCTGCAAGCTCATGGCGGGCACGCCGCCTTCGCAAGGTTTGCAGACACGACCAGAAGAAAGATTGCAGATGGTGTCGCTCATGGCGGGCTCCGGAAGCTGGTTGAAAGTGCTGAGAAAAAAGAAACAGCATCTTCCTGTCCCGACAAGTGCGGCGGCGACGAACTCGGCTATCTTTGCCGCCCATGAATCCTGACCATCCCAGCGCCCGCACTCTTCGCCGTCTCGACGATTTCGCCGAGGCGGGTCTTCTGCCGCTCGGCGCCGATGCCGCTAAGCTTGGCGAAGTGGCGCGGCAATTCAGCCTCGCGCTCAGTCCGGAACTGGCCAAACGCATCGGCGGCAGCCCCTGCTCCGATCCCGTCGCGCTGCAATTCGTCCCGGACGTGCGCGAACTCAACGTCGATTTTCGTGAGCTGGCCGACCCGATCGGCGACGATTTCCATTCGCCGCTGAAGGGCATCGTCCACCGCTACCCCGACCGCGTCCTGCTCAAGCCGACGCATAGCTGCGCCGTCTACTGCCGTTTCTGTTTCCGTCGCGAAAAGGTCGGTCCCGGCGAAGAGACCCTGCGCGATCCCGAGCTCGACGCCGCCATCGCCTACATCGAGGCGCGTCCGGCGATCTGGGAAGTCATCCTCACCGGCGGCGACCCCTTGGTTCTGCCGCCGCCCCGCCTCGCCGCGATGATTCGCCGTCTCGCCGCCATCCCACATGTCGAAGTGATCCGCATCCACAGCCGCGTCCCGGTGGTCACGCCGGAGCGGATCACGCCGGAATTGCTGGCGGCCCTGCGCTGCAGCAAAGCCGTCTGGTGCGTCGTCCATGTCAACGCCGTCGCCGAGATCGGCCCCGCCGCCGTTTCCAGCCTCGCGGCGATGGTCGACGCCGGCATTCCGCTGCTGTCGCAAAGCGTCCTCCTGAAAGGCGTCAACGATTCCGCCGCGGCCCTGGAAGCCCTCTTCCGCCGGCTTTGCGGACTCCGCATCAAACCCTACTACCTGCACCATCCCGACCTGGTTCGCGGCACCAGTCATTTCCGCGTCAGCCTCGAGCAGGGACAAGAGATCATGCGGCAGCTCCGCGGCGATCTTTCGGGCATTGCCCAGCCGACCTACATCCTCGACATTCCCGGCGGCGCCGGCAAGGTGCCTTGCGGCCCCTCCTATCTCCGCCCGCTCGCCGACGGCTCCTGGGAAGTCGAAGACCCGAGCGGCAAGACGCATCAATATCCGGGCTGACTGGCCCTGAAGGCCGAGAGTTTGAGTTCACCCAGTCGTGTCCCAGTCGTGTCCCAACTGTGTCCCAGTCGTGTCCCAGTTAGCTTGCCTTCACCGCAGCGCTTCGATCAACGGCTTCCTCGGCGTCGGATCAAAACGTAGGAAGAAGAGGCGCTCACGCGTCGCCGCCTGACCCGGTTTCTCCGAGGGCACGCTGCTGCGACCGATGAGGACGCTTTGGCCGAAGCGGGCGCGAATCTTGGTTTCTAGCTTGTGGTCGCGCAAGATCGGCACCTCGACCTCGAATCTCTGCACTGGCTTGCTGCCGACTTGCGCTTGGAGCTGAAGCTTCTGCTTGCCGAGGGGCTCGAACTCGCTGATTCTCACTTCACATTTGACTGTCGAGCCATCAGGATCGAACATCGGCGTGAATTCCACCGTCCAACCGGTTGAATAGCTGTCGTAATTGCTGGCTTGCGGCGCCAGGAAGGAGCCGCTAGCGGCATCCATCAGGACTGGCTGGGTCCATTGCGCCGGCAGAAGGAGCGAGGAATGGGAACGGAAGAGGACGGTGTTGCCCGAGAGCATCGCGCCCTCGACATGACGAAGGATTTTGCTGGCGGCCGATGACTTCAGGTTTCGGAGCAGCACTTCATCGCTGATTTTGTTGGCCAAGAGGCGATTCAACTCGACGCTGGAGGTTTCGAGGATGTCGAAAGACACGAGGCCGTCGCCGTTTTCTTGATTCAAAAGAGACTCGACATAAAGGCGGAAATAGGGTTCGGCATGGGCTGAATGAAAGTTCACCGAACGGTCTTGTGCTTCATAGCCGCGCAAGGGTTTTTCCAGCATCCAGAGAGGATTGATCAAAGCGCAATTCAGAGCGAGATCATGTTCCTCGCTGGCGCTGAGAATCTGATCACTCGGCGCGTCTGTCTCTCCGATGCACAGGGACATTCCGTAAGGATTCCGCTCCGCCAGCCGGTATTTCTTCGTCTTTTGCGGCCAGCGCATTTCCAGTTTTCCATCTTGCCACGCTGCCTGCATTTGACTGCGGAAGCTGAGTTCCTGAAGAATCACGGCGGCGCTCAGGGGGCCGCAGGCCCGGAAAGGCAGGCTAGTGGCATCACCGCTTTCCTCGATGATGAATTTCTCCTTGGCGGCCCAATCGCGCCAAGCGGTTTCGAGCTGGCCTGCGCCTCCCGCAAAGGCCGGATGCTGCAGCTTTTCCAGCACTGCGGCATCGGCATGGAGCAACTGGTGATGGCTCACTGGCTCCATCACACTGGTCGGTTTAAAGGGTTCAGAAAGAACTTCGGTCTTGACGAGATGGATGCGCCAGTGCTTGCCGTCACTCTCGAGCTCTTGCGAGACGATACGGGTTTCTCCGGACTGCATCTTCACTTTGTTTTCGGTGAAACAGGGTGTCTCGACCCCACGCCCCGTGGGCTGGGCCCACGCCAGTTGATGCTTGATTTCCAGATCGATGCTTTTGCCGTCGGGGTCAATCGTCAGCGTCGTCGTCAATTCATCCTGTTGCAGATGGGTGGCTTCGCCATCCAATGTGTAGACCCAATAAGCCGGGCCGACTGAGGGCAAGGATGTCAGAGTATCCGCATCCGTTTTTGCCCTTGAGTTGACGATCTCTTTTTCGCCGGGGGTGGCCAAGGGCTGAATGTCCATGCCCATGGCAAAGGTCTGGCCTGACTGACCGATGGATTGCTGGTGTGAAAGGATCTGGAGGGAGGGATCTGCGAGAAGGCCATCAAGATCCAGTTTGGCATCAAACCCGAAGCGACGCGGCGAGCGCAGCCAGACGCTGTCGATTCGTGCGGAATCAGCGTAAGGAGTGAGCTCCTTGAGGATCTGCGTCAGCTTTTTGTGATCTGCTTCCTGCGCCAGGAAGAGCAGATTTCCGCGCCACTGTAGCAACTTGAGGGAAGTCCCGGGGGGAAGTCTGCAGCCGCGTTCCTTGAGATGAGAAATGAGTACGCTCTCGGGCAAGTCAGGACTCGGCTCACCGTTGGCCACATAAGTGCGGTGCGACAGGATCACATCCAGGTGGCCGCAGGGAACGGCATATCGTCCTGCCCGCCACGCCCCATCCTCGGCGAAGGCCGAGCCGGCTTTCTGGATCGACACATGGGTCTCGCCTTTGCGGCTTTCGCAAGCGTAGAGTTTGAGCATCGAATCGAGGCTGTTCTGAGCGCTGCCGGCAGGAATTTCCAAGCTCAAAACCGGGCCGTCCTCAATGGGCAGAAGCAGGCCCAATTGGGCGAAGGCAGGGTCGGCTTTGATCAGAGCTTCGCGCCACAAAGCGGCGGCTTCGGCGACTTTCAGATCGGTGAATTTCAGCATCGGCAGCGACACCTGGTCGAGGCGGGAGCAGAGGATTGGCGCCGCGACGGGCGCGGGTTTTGCGGCGGGCGCAAGTTTGACCGCGGCCTTGGCTTTGCCGGGCTGCGGCTTCGCCTCGTCCTTGCAAGCGGCGACACTGGTGATCAAGAGCAGGGCAAGAGCGCGGTGGAGCATGGAGAATCCTCGGGTTTTTAGGCTTCGAGAAAAAGCTTACTACACGCTGAGGAGCAAAACAAGGGGCGGAGAAGATTTACGATCTGTTTCATTCCCCGTCGAGTCACAGGTGCGGACGATGATCCGCTTGACGATCAGCCACTCGAGGCTCAGCTGACCTTCCTCCATACTCTTTAATCCCTATGTAATATCGCCCTGTATTTTAACTTTAATCTGATCTTAACCCTATCTATCTTCATTTTTGATTTGCCCTCATCATCTACTGGCGTAGTTTATTGACATGGAGATCAAAGCCATGTCGCTTCAAGCTCTTACGCGAAGAACCCTGGTATTAAACCGAAAACTGCAAGCGGTGAATACCGTCAGTGGCCAAGAAGCCCTTGGCAAGGTTTTTACAGGTCAAGCCCTCATCGTCAGCGCTGATTTTAAGGTTTATGACTTTGATTCTTGGGTTCAAAGTTGGCAAGATGCGGCTTTGTTGGCGCGAATCGATCAATGCCTCGTCGTTCATTCCCAACATTTTTCCATTCCGATTCCGGAAGTGATTGTGGTCAGCACCTACAGCGGCCAACATATTCACCAAGTTCGGCTTTCACGCCGCAATATCTTCTTGCGAGATCACAGCACTTGCCAGTATTGTGGCCGTCACTTTAGCTCGAAAGAGCTTAACATTGATCATGTTTATCCTCGCAGCCGTGGCGGCAAAAATACTTGGGAAAATCTTGTCCTCTCTTGTTTTGCCTGCAATACACGCAAAGCCGATCGAACTCCTGAAGAAGCCAGAATGCCGCTTTTGCGGATTCCGATCAAACCTCTTTGGAGCGAAATCCATGAGCTCAATGTCAACGATCCTCCCCCCACCTGGAGAAGTTATCTTGACCTTGCCTATTGGAACAGCTTGCTCGATGGCAATTGAATCCCATCTAAACGCAAAAAAGCCCCTGACAATTGTCAGGAGCTAAAAATAAAGGCTGGCGGCTACCTACTCTTCCACGATCTTCACGCAGTACCATCGGCGCCAGGGCCCTTTACTTCCGAGTTCGGAATGGGATCGGGTG
>JAYTMY010000171.1:0-4162 GCA_043748535.1 Lentisphaeraceae bacterium
GACCGGGGTGAACTGGTTCGGTGCCGGATTGATGTTATAACGTACTTTTGACAGTGTAATTCAACTTGTGCGAGAAGAGAGGAAAAGTGGGGAGAACCACCGCGCCTTACAAAGCACGATCATCGGCCAGTGGACCAAGTAAAGAACATAGGAGATCCGGCCCACGTAGAGTATCGGGGCCGAGGTGAAGATCCGGAAAAGAAGACCCTCACCGCCGGCCCGGCCGGCAATAAAAAGAGCGGCGCCGAATACAGGCAGGATCGCAGCTGGCGCAGGCGTTGCGGCATTACGGCCAAGGAAGATCAGTGATCCCAGCATCAGGACGACGCCGAGTTGAGCAGCGAAACGCCCTTGCAGCCAAGTCAAAGTGCTACCTCGCGCATTCGCCACCGCCAGCCAAGAACCGACAGCCAGCTCCCAGGCCCGGCTTTCCAAGGAAAAGAAAGCGTGAGTAGGCTTGAAATGAGTCAGCAAGGAGGCTCCGATCAGACCGAGCAAAACAAAGACTCCGATCCATCGAGCTTTTAACCAGCCGCGTCGGAAGGCGAAAATGCCGATTAGCGGGAAGATGAAGTAGAACTGTTCCTCCACCCCCAGCGACCAAGTGTGCAAGAAAGGGTTGAGCTCGGCCCCCGGGTCAAAATAACCATCGCCCTTGGCGAAGTAATAATTCGAGCAGCAGAGAAGTGCCTGGCGGCAGGCCCGCGCCGCACTTTTCATCTCATCCGGGAAAAGGATGAAATACGAAGCCAAACAGGTCAAAGCAGTAACTACCAGCATCGCCGGCAGGATGCGACGAGCGCGGCGCAAGTAAAATTCCTTGTAGGAAAAATCTCCTTTCTCCCATCCTTTGACCAAAATCGAAGTGATCAAGAAGCCGGAGATGACAAAAAACACATCGACGCCGAGATAGCCGCCTGGCAGCCAGGAAGGATTCAGGTGATAGATCAAGACCCCAAGCACCGCCAGGGCACGCAGGCCATCCACTTCAGGGCGGTAGGTGATCTTGTTCATGTCGTCCAAATACTGTTGAATGCGGTGTGGAAGTTAAAGCTGAGTGCTGGATCAACAAGTTCGACGGAGCTTCAAATCATGAGTTTCTGAATGAAGTCTCCCGCCTCGTCTCGGGGAGACGAGGCGAGGCCCAAAAACGGTCAAACCACAGGAATGGCCAATGCAATGAACAGGTTGAGTTCGCCATGCGTCAGATGCTGGTAGACGGCGCTGTTCCCGGCTTCCTGCCATTCCTCGCTGAGTGTCACTGAGGAGCTGGCGCTTCCCTCAATCACGAGACTGCCGCCCAAGGCCGTGATGTCGGCGCTGTCGATCTGGAGGGCACGGCCGTTCAGATCCAATTTTTCGATGCTGACCAGTTTGCTGGCGATGAGGCTGAGATCGAGATCAAAGGTGAGCCGCAGCGTGTCGTCATCGGAGCCGCCGTTGATCGCGGCGATGGCGATTGAACTGAGCTCGAAGAGATCCTGTCCGGCGAGCCCCGAGGCGCTGTCGCCGGCGCCGAGATCATAGAAGCGGTCGCGCGCCCCGGCGCTGCCGGTGAGGGTGTCGACCGCGGCCGTTCCGTGCTGCTCCGAGAAGCTCAGGATGTGGCCGGAGGAGTCGTAGCGCTGCATGCCGTCAGAACCGACAAGAATCCAGCCGCCGTCTTGGAGTCCCTCGATGGAGTCGGTTTTAAGCGTACTGGCATCGACCGCCAATAAGCTGCCGTCTGAGGCAAAATGTTGCCAGAGACCATTGGCTTCGAGACCGATGCGAGCCAACCAGGTGCCGTCGTTGAGATTCGTGATTTCGGGAAGATTGTCATCCTGATAGGTTTCATGAAAAACTTCTACTCCAGCTGGAGTCATCACCTTGAGAGTAGTGGTGCCTGTTGTGTAGTCACTCGAAGAGATCACCAGATTGCCGTTGACCAGACTATCAAGAGAAATCCTAGGGTACTGGCTCCACGGGAACTCATTGATCATGATGGCGGCTGTCGACGAGCCATCGGCATCAAAGACCTTGAGGTACTGACCTTGAGTTTGAGCTAAGTTTTCCAGCCAGCTCAGCGCCCATCCACCGTCGGGAAGGCTGGCAATCTTCAGGTAATAACCTTCGAGATCGGTTCCGAGGGAAAGGTCTCCATCCGAGATGACTTGGCCGTCCGCGGCAAAACGGCGAAGGAAAGCGTGTCCATCCATCGGATAAAACACCACCCAGCCGCCGTCGTTCAAGGCACAGACAGACATGCGGTCACTCTGGTCAAAGACGACGGCATCCCCGACGGCCTGTCCATCGGCCGTGAAGCGTTGGATGCTAGACTTGCTCGGTTGATGCAGTTCGAAGCTGTAGCTGAATGAATGCAGGAGCCAATCGCCATTCGCAAGAAGAACTGGTTGCCGAGTGTATTGGTCAAGAGCAGCTTCGGGCATGGCAATTTCTGCTCCGATTTCTTCGCCGGTCTCGGCAAATCGCTGCATCGCCAAGTGTTTGGATTCACTCCAGATCAGCCACCAGCCGCCATCAGGGAGGGCGAGGATTTGAGAATAATAGCCGCCATCGTTGATGACGACGTCATCAACCCCGACGACAGCAAAACTGATCTCATCGCTGCGCGTCCCTTCGCCTTTGCTGCCGCTGATGACGAAGGAATCGCTGAAGGTGCCACTCGGCAGGAAGTTGATGGCTTCGTTATCAGGAGTGTAGACATATTGGCCTGTCGACTGAACCACGAGGCTGCCGTATTTGCCTTGGGAGCTGCCGCTGAAGGTCCAACCGCTTTGATTGAGGGGAACCTGCGAGACGATCGGGGCAAAGTGGTCGTAAGCGCTCGTGTCGCGGAGCGTGAGGTCAATGGCGGGGCCGTGGGTGTCGGGGGCGAAGGTCTGCATGAAGATGCTGTTGCCGTACTGATCATTGCTCGGATTGTCACTTGCCCAAGTCACCACCCACGAGCCGTCCGGCAATACTGCCACTTCTGACTCCTGGCCGCCACTCATGAGGTTCACTTGCATTGCTTCGCCCACCGCTACGCCTTGAGCGTCAAAACGCTGCTGCATGACGCCAGATTTATCCCAGGTGAGCAGCCAGCCGCCGTCTGGCAAAGCAGCGATATCCACATTATTAAAGGTGGCATGGTCCCAAACATCCTTCACTAAACTGGTCTCGCCGCCAACTTGGCTGCCTTCCGCATCAAAGCGCTGGAAGAGGATTTCCTTGTGGCCAGAGACCCAACAGATGACCCAGCCGCCATCTTCCAGAAGACAGACGTTGGCGTCATCCTGACTGGCTGCTGTAGAGGTATTCACCCGCGTCGCTTCGCCTAATGCTGTGCCATCAGCGGCAAAACGCCGCTGCATGATGTCGGCATCTACTTCAAAATGATTGTTCCCGAAGCGGAGTCCTTCCATCCAAGTCACCAGCCAAGAGCCATCGGCAAATATCAAAGTTTTCCCACCGTAACAGGCATGGGTGGAATCACCAATGGATACAGGCACAGGATCTAGACCGATGTTGTTTGGGCCAGAACGCATTTGATAAATGGCAGTGTGGCCATTGTCGAATTGTTCGTTCCAAGTCACAAGCCAACCGCCATCCGGCAAACCGATAGCATCGATGAGTTGACTTGCATAGGCACTGTGAGCCCCTTGATCTCCATTCTTTTCTCCAGCAGCGTTGTAGCGCTGCCAATTTAAACCAGAGGCGAAGCTGTAATCCGTCCAAAAACTGATCCATCCACCATCGGCAAGGCTGGCCAAAACAGGTGTGTAATTGATATTCTCAATCGCCCCCAATGCCGATCCACTGGCATCAAAACGCTGCTGCAGATTGCTCGTCTGGTATTCAAGGTGAGAATGCCAGGAAATGATCCAGCCGCCATCTTTCAGGACGGTGATAGAGGGGCGAGATGCACTGGCATCTGAGGAAATATCAGAGACAGGCGTCTCCACCTGGGAAAGAATCACCATTGGGGCATCACCCAATACTGTTTCCGCAGCTCCGTGCCCATCGGTAAAGTTGGCGTGGAGATAGATGCTTTTACCGAGATCGGATTCAGTCAAGGCCAGGTTACTACTCAGCCCCCCCCCCTTCCTTACCTAGCCACCCCCTAGCTGCATCCTGATCCGCCCGAGCTACGCTCGGGCTTTTTGTTGCCCGATTGCCG
>JAYTMY010000172.1:0-51071 GCA_043748535.1 Lentisphaeraceae bacterium
GACCGGGGTGAACTGGTTCGGTGCCGGATTGATGTTATAACGTACTTTTGACAGTGTAATTCAACTTGTGCGAGAAGAGAGGAAAAGTGGGGAGAACCAAAACTTCTTTATCACCTATTTCGCCTTGGTTCTTGTGGTGATCTGCGGCTTTCTTTGGCGGCTCTTGCGCAAGGCGCAACGGAATGCCTACATCCGTAGCTTCTCTCTGCCACCGGGATTGTATGAGAAGCTGATTTTGCGGCACCCGCATTTGACCCTGAAAGACTGCCAGCTGGTCGGCAAGGGCCTGCGGCAATTCTTTCTCGCTTATCACAACGGCGGCTATCGCTCGGTGTCGATGCCGTCGCAAGTGGCCGATGATCTCTGGCACGACTTCATCCTTTACACCCGGCACTATCAGCTTTTCTGCGACCAGGCTTTTGGCCGTTTTCTGCATCACAGCCCGGCCGCTGTCCTCAGCTCGAAGAAGGACAGCAACGAAGGCTTGCGGCGTTGCTGGGTGCAAGTCTGCAAGGAAGAACTCATCGACCCTCGTCAGCCGACCCGACTTCCCTTGCTTTTTGCCCTCGACAGCAAATTGGCAATCACCGATGGATTCCATTACACTACCGACTGCAGTGGACTGAAGCGGAACGACAAGGACGGCACCGCAGACAGCGGCGCGGTCGTCTACTGCGGCGGCGACTTTTCGAGCAGCAGCATTGACGGCGGCACCTCCGGCTTCGATGGCGGCGACGGCGGTGATGGTGGTGGTTGTGGTGGTGGCGATTGAGTCGCGCCAACGCGCAACTCGATTTGGCAGCTGCCACCACCCTTCACGCCCGTTCCTGCATCGGGTCAGGAAGCCTCAGGTACTACAAACCATAAGAACTCGCGATTCTCGCCATGCCCAAAACTTGCCCCTTATGCGCCGCTTCTTTTGACTGTTCCGGCTGCTCGGGTGGAGCTTGCTGGTGTAGTGCTTTCCCGCCGATTTTCAGCTGTGCGCCGGCCGGTGAAGGGTCTTGTCTCGACAGCAGCGCCGAGTGCCTTTGCCCGAAGTGTCTGACCGCAAAAACCCGCGACCACATTGCCCAGTTTGTTGATACTCAAGCCGTCCATTCCTCCGCCCCGCAAAAAGCCCTGGCCTGTGCCGGCCAGCCGCTGATTGAAGGCCTCGATTATGAGATGGAAAAGGGCCTTTTTGTGCTGAGCCGTTGGCACTTGCTGAAGCGCGGCGAGTGCTGCGGCAATAGCTGCCGCAATTGCCCCTATGGCTACAAGAACGTGAAGTAAGCTCCGGCGGGTTTTGCGGTCAGCGCATTTTTATTTGCCTTTCCCTGTGCTTTGGGTTTATGCTGTTTCGTCACGCAAACTTCTGGAGACCCGAAGATGAAAATCCTTGCCGTTCTTGCTCTGCTCGCCACCGCCTCGTGTTGTGATGTGAAGCCGGCCAAAGTCGAACCCGTAGTTCGTTTCGAGGCGATAAATGCCCGCTTCGATAAGAAGCATCACCAAGCCAGCTTCGTCGAGGCTTGTAAGCTCAATGACGGCGGGATCACCATCGACAGCGACAAGATGACGGTCTTTTTTGTCCCAGATGAAGCTGCCGCTGACAATAATATTGAGCGCATTGCCTGCGAGGGCAATATCATCCTCCAGCAAGGTGAGCAGACCGCCACTGCCGAAACGGCCGAATACTTCTATGTCGAAGGCAAGGTGATCCTCAGCGGCAATGTCGTCCTGAAAGATAAAAGAGGCGTCATGCGGGCAGCGCAAATGACGATCTTCCGCGATGCAGCGGAAGTCAAATTCAGATCCCCCCGCTCCTGAATCTGCGCTTTGCGCAATCGCCGCAGACGAGGCGATGCTTCACATGTCGCGGATCTGCGCCACCGCCCAGGAACCGGCGCTGGATTCGCTCAATTCGAGTCGCCCGATGGCGGCGAAGAACTCGGCGACGCTCTGGCTCGGCGCCATTTCGCTGAGGCGGCGATAACGGCGCAGGAAGATGGTGTCGCAGTCGCTCATGACGCTGGGAACGAGCTCGTCGTCGGGAAATTCGCCGAGGGTCGACAGCGGCCCTTCGATCGACTCCATTTCCGGCACGAACTGATACCAAGTGCTGAGCATGGCTTGCGAGCCGGGATCTTCGAGGTAGGCCAACAGGTCGCGGGTGAGCTTGTCCTGATGGCCTTTCCAGGTCAGCAGAAGTTGACTGGATCGCAGGGGCAGATCGTCGATTTCGGCGAGGTCCTCCAGCAGTTGTGACAATGCGAGGTGATCGCGGCGGCACTGGCGCACCAGTTCGCGGGTCTGGGTGAAATTCATCGGAAAATCCTCCTCAGCGCGGAAGCGAGACCTTCCCGGGTCCACAGGGAAAGTCTACCCGAAGGGCGCTAGTCCGCAATGGCTCGGCGTCACTGCGGCAAGGCCGCCCAGACCTGATCGGGCGTGGTGCCGCGCAGGCATTTGAAACGGTCTTCGGTGAGCGGGCAGTCGCGCTGCAGGCAAGGGGAACATTCGGGGCGATGCCAAAGGACGACGAAGCGTCCGCCGAGAGGCCCGGTGGCGGTGGGGTCGGTGCTGCCGAAGACCGCGACGCCGCGGCCGCCGACGGCGGCGGCGAGGTGCATGGCGCCGGAGTCGTTGACCAGGCAGGCCAAAGCGCCGCCGAGGATGGCCATCAGTTCGCCCACCGAGGTGCGGCCGACAAGGTTGATCGCGCCGGGAGCGGCCTCCGCCAGTTTGGCGCCGGCGGCTTCTTCGCCGGGGGCACCGACGATGACCACTTTGCGACCGGTCGCCATCCAGCGTCGGCACACTTCGCCAGAGAGGTCGAGGGGCCATTGTTTGGCCGGGCCAAATGCGGCGCCGGGGGCGACAGCCAGCCACGATCCTTGGCTCAGGTCGCAGCCGAGGCCAGAGAGCTTGGCGAAGTCGACCTGCGGCTTGGCCGGAGGCATCGCGTCGTCCCACTCGGCGCTGCCGCAGAAGCGGGCGATCTGCAAGTATTCGCGCAACTGGTGAAAGCGGTCTTGTCCGGGAACGCGTTTCCACGCTGGCAGGTGGTGGCTGAGGAGCAGGCTGCGGAAGCGTCCGCCGCGGCCGATGCGCAGGGGGATGCCTTTGAAGGCGAGGTCGAGGGCGGAGCCGAAAGAATTTGGCAGCACCACGGCGACACCGGCGTCGAAAGCGCGGATCCGGGCCGACACTTCCTTGTCGATGCGGCGACCGCTAAAGCTGATCACTTCGTCGACCCAAGGGATCGCCTGCCACAGGCCTTTGAGCTTGCCCGGGCAGACCACGGCGAGACGTTTGCCGGAGGGCATCAGCTGGCGCATCTTCCAGACGGCGGGAAGGGTCATGACGGCATCGCCGAGCCAGTTGGTGGAGCGGACGATCATTCCTTGGCGCCAATCGGCGACCGGGAGCTTGCCGGGAGCGGAGTCGGGTTCGCCGAGAGCCGGCAGGTAGAAGGGGCTGGGGTTTTTCATGGGCGCCAAGATAAATGCGGAACACCGGGTTGAAAGGTTGAAAGGTTGAAAGGTTGAAAGGTTGAGCTTGAACGCAAGGTCAGAGTTCCTGCGCTCTTTTGTTTGCTCGTCAACCTTTCAACTTTTCAACCTTTCAACCTGCTTCCTGGGTGCTATCTTCGCGGCCTCAACTCCAAGATCAGGAAACTCCCATGAGCGTCACCCTCGAAAAAGTCGTCAACCTCTCCAAGCGCCGCGGCTACATCTTCCAGTCGTCGGAAATCTACGGCGGCATCAACGGCTTTTGGGATTACGGCCCCCTCGGCGCCGATCTGAAGCGCAACCTCCGCGAATGCTGGTGGAACTTCATGGTTCGCCAGCGCGACGACAGCTGCGGCCTCGACGCCTCGATCATCATGCACCCCTCGATCTGGAAGGCTTCCGGCCACTGCGACACCTTCGCCGACCCGATGAGCGACTGCATGGTCAGCAACAAGCGTCTGCGCGCCGACCAGGTCCCCGCCCAGAGCGGCATCGTCTTCAACTTCACCGGCGCCTCCTGCTCGGAAACCGGCAAGAGCTGCGGTGACTCGATCGCCATCCTCGTTCCCGCCGGCAAGCCCCGTGAAAGCGCCCTCAAGGTCGCCGCCCAGTTCTACCAGAACCGCGGCCTCAAGACTCCCGTCATCAGCGGCGGCGAAACCGGCGTCAAGGTCGAAGGCGTCAAGAACTTCAACCCCGAGAACGGCGCTCAGCTCACCGAAGCCAAGCCCTTCAACCTGATGTTCCTCACCCACACCGGCCCGGTCGCTTCGGAAGAGAACATCGCCTACCTGCGCCCCGAAACCGCCCAGGCAATCTTCGTCCAGTTCAAGAATGTCCTCGAGTCTTCGCGCCAGAAGGTTCCCTTCGGCATCTGCCAGATCGGCAAGGCCTTCCGCAACGAGATCAACCCCCGCAACTACACCTTCCGCTCGCGTGAATTCGAGCAGATGGAATGCGAATTTTTCATCAAGCCCGACGAAGCGGTCGAGATCATCAGCGGCAGCGTCGCGAAATGGCAGGAAGGCATGGATCTCAGCACCCCGCAAGCCAACTGGGGCTGGGAAATCTGGCACCGTTACTGGGTCGATCAACGCACCAAGTTCTACGACTCAATCGGCCTGACGCGCGACCACCTCGACTACTTCTGGCAAGGTCCCGAAGACCTCGCCCACTACTCCCGCGCCTGCGTCGACATCCTGTTCAAATTCCCCTTCGGCACCGAAGAGCTGGAAGGCATTGCCGCCCGCGGCGACTTCGACCTCACTCAGCATCGCAAGCACTCCGGCAAACCCCTCGAGTACTTCGACGAAGAACTCAAGGCCGCCGCCGCCAAGCTCACCGAAGAGCAGAAGGACGAGATGATTCACAAGCGCCTCGCGACCGAACGCGCCAAGGCCAAAGGCCTCAGCGAAGCCGCGGTTCGCGCCTGGTTCGAACAGCTCTTCAAAGGCTTCTACCTCTCCCATGTGATTGAGCCCTCCGCCGGTCTCGACCGCATGGCCCTCGCCGTCCTCTGCGCCGCCTACAGCGAAGAAGTCAAAACTGATGATAAAGGCAAGTCGGAAACCCTCACCACCCTGCGTCTGCACCCCGCCATCGCCCCGGTCAAGGCCGGCATCTATCCGCTCCTGAAAAACAAGCCGGAGCTGGTCGCCAAGGCAGAAGGCGTCTACCGCGCCCTGAAGAAGAAGTTCCCGGTGATCTACGACGAAGCCGGCTCCATCGGCAAGCGCTACGCCCGCCAAGACGAATCCGGCACACCCTTCGGCATCACCATCGACTTCGACACCCTCGGCGAAAACCCCGCCTTGCTCGACACCGTCACCGTCCGCCACCGCGACGGCGGTGCCCAAGAGCGCATCGCCATCGCCGATCTCGCCAACTGGCTCGACAGTCACTGCCAGCCCGGCAGCTAAGTTCTGCGTCGAGCGCAAATCGAACACGGACCAGGGCGACCTGGTCCGTGTTTTTTTGGACCTTCATGGTTTGTAGTCCCAGCTTCAGCCGGCTTGTTCTGCTTCTTCCGTCATTTGAGCTCAACGACCGGCTGAAGCCGGGACGACAAGCCATGAAGGAATGAAAAAAAGCCAGGCCGTCCGGAATCCGGACGGCCTGGCTTCAGGATCTCCCGCTTTCGGCTTAGCCGATCGCGTCGTTGCCCTTTTCGCCGGTGCGGATGCGGACGCATTGGCCGACATCCATGACGAAGATCTTGCCGTCGCCGATGTTGCCGGTCTGGGCACCGCCGAGGATGGCGTCGATGGCGGGCTGCACGAAGGCTTCGTTGACGCCGATTTCGAGCTTGATCTTGCGCAGCAGCGAGCCGCCTTCTTTGTGCGAGCGGTAGACTTCGGCGATGCCTTTTTGGCGGCCGTGGCCCATTACCTGGGTGACGGTGACGAGGTGGATTTCTTTTTCTTCCAGCTTCATCAGGACTTCGTCGAGGCGGTCCGGCTGGATGATGGCGATGATGTATTTCATGTTTTTCACCAGTAACTAGGGTTAAGAGTAAAGAGGTTAGGCGGTAAAGAGGTTAGGCGGTAAAGAGGTTGGGAGGTAAAGAGGTTAGGATCGTTTTAATCACTTGACTCGAAACTTCGTAACCTCTTTACTGGGTTGCTACTCGCTTGCTTTAGTCGATGACGGTGTAGGCCGATTCTTTGTGTTGGCTGACGTCGAGACCGACGGTCTCTTCGCGTTCATCGGCACGGACCTTGGTGATGCAGTTGACCAGGACCAGGATGATCCAGGTGCCGACAGCGGTGAAGCTGGCGGTGATGGCGACTGCCTTGAGCTGGCTGACGAACTGGCTGGCGATGCTGATGTCGGCGGGGACGAGGGCGCTGTTGACGACGCTGCTGCACAGGAGGCCGGTGAGCAGGGCGCCGATGATGCCGGAGACGCCGTGGACACCGAAGGCGTCAAGGGTATCATCGAGATTCAGCTTAGGCTTGATGATGGTGACGAAGAACCACGAAGCGATGCTGGCGCAGAGGCCGACGATTAGAGCTCCTTTGACGGTGACGAAGCCGCAGGCGGGGGTGATAGCGACTAGGCCTGCGACGGCACCCGAAATCATGCCCAGGACGGTGGGCTTTTTGTGGTACATCCAGTCGAGACCAGCCCAGACCATGCCGGCGAGAGCGGTGGCGACGTGGGTGGTGAGCATGGCGTGGGCAGCAAGGCCGTTGGCGGCGAGCGAGGAGCCGGCGTTGAAGCCGAACCAGCCGACCCAGAGGAGGCAGGCGCCGACGACGGCGAGGGGCAGGTTGTGGGGAGGGCTGATGCGGTTGGGGAAGCCTTTGCGCTTGCCGAGATAGAGGGCGCAGACGAGAGCGGCGACGCCAGCGTTGATATGGACGACGGTGCCGCCAGCAAAGTCGAAGGCTTTGAACATCGCAGCTTTGTCGCCGGTGTTGGCATTCCAGACGCTCATGAAGCCGGAGTCACTCCAAACCCAGTGGGCGATGGGGCAGTAGATGAAGGCGACCCAGAGGAGGGTGAAGAGGCAGAAGGCGGGGAAGCGCATGCGCTCGGCGAAAGCGCCGGCGATCAGGGCGGGGGTGATCACCGCGAACATCATCTGGAAGACGACGAAGGCGAGGTGAGGTACGGTGGCGGCGTAGCCGGTCTTGGCGGGCAGATCAGTGAGCATCGCCCACTTGAAGCCGCCAATCAGTCCGTTGCCTTCGCCGAAGGCGAGCGAGTAGCCGCAGACGACCCAGAAGACCGAGACGATACCGCAGGCTGTGAGGCACTGCATCAGGACAGACAGGATGTTCTTCTTGCGAACCAGGCCGCCGTAGAAAAGGGCGAGGCCGGGGAGGGTCATCAGGAGAACCAGAGCAGCGCAGAGCAAGACCCAGGCGGTGTCGCCGGCGCTGACCCAGTAGAAGACGCCGCCATCCGCATTGTCGGTGACGCCGCCGAGACGGGCTTCAAGATTCTTGATCTTCTCGGTGGTCTGCTCAGCGGTCAGCGGGGCTTCCTTGGCGGCTTCCGCAACGGCGGCGACGGGCTCGGCAGCTGGAGTAGCAGGAGCAGTGACGGCGGGGGCCGGTGTCGTCGGAGTGACCGGGGCCGGGCTCTGGGCCCAGGCGCCTAAGCTCAGCCCAAGGCCGAGCAGGAAGCTCAATGTCTTTTGTCTCATTAGGTTTTTCTCCTTACGTTTTTGTATCATCAACTCAAAAGATGCGAGAATTCGTAAAAAATCTCTTGGCCTAGAGAATATCCTAGGTCACGAACGGCGCAAGCTACCCATGTGACATTTTCTACATTTTTTGATGTCACATAAAGATTTATTACGATTTATGTAAGATTGCTAAGTTCACTGTCTTTGCCCTTGCGCAGGCGGGAGGCTTCGCGTACCTTTAACAGCGCTTCCTGCCAACCTGCACATCAAAACACAAGACCCGGAGACCCGACATGGCCTTTGCCCCCGCCCCCCTCGCTTACGGACTGAACGATCTCGCTCCGACCTTTGAGTCGAGCATCCTCGACATCCACTACAACAAGCACCACGCGGCTTATTCCAACAACCTCAACAAGCTTCTCGAAGGCTCGCCCCTCGCCTCCTTCCCTCTGGAGCAATTGGTCAGCAACCTCGCCATCGTTCCCGAGGCCATCCGCACCGGCGTCAAGCGCAATGCCGGCCAGGTTTATAACCACGACCTGTACTGGGCCAGCCTCTCCCCCAAGGGCGGTGGCGAGCCCGTCGGCGCCTTGGCCGACGCCATCACTGCTGAATTCGGTTCTTACGCTGCCTTCCGCGAGAAATTCGCCGCCGCTGCCGCGACGCAGTTCGGCTCCGGCTGGGCCTTCCTCTCGGTCCGCAACGGCAAGCTCGAAGTCAGCAACGCTCCCAACGAAGAATCGCCCCTGATGAACGGCGGCAAGCCGGTCCTCACCCTCGACGTCTGGGAACACGCCTACTACCTGCAATTCCAGAACCGTCGTCCCGACTTCATCACCGCCTTCTGGAATCTGACCAACTGGGCCAACGCCGACATGCTCTATCGCAAAGCTGCTTCTGCCTCCATGGGCGGCGGCTGCTGCGGCGGCGGCTGCCACGGCTGAGCCTCTCGACTCTCGTGAACGCGCGGTGACCTTCGGGTCGCCGCGTTTTTTTGTCGCTTCAGTTCCGATCTCTGCTTGACGGAGCGTCGTCCCGGCCTAACTTCGTGACGCATTTGATGGCGAAGTGGCGAAATGGCAGCCGCAGTTGACTCAAAATCAACCGTCGCAAGACTTGCGGGTTCGAGTCCCGCCTTCGCTACCACGATAAACGAGAAGGGCTTGCAGAGAAATCTGCAAGCCCTTTTTCATGGTCGAAAAAGTCGCCGCATCGCGGTCGGAGCTGGCTTCGCCGCGGGCAAGGCCTAATGCGTGTACAGAAACTCCGTTAAGCCTGTAGTCCCTTCCGAATCGCCGGCTTCTAAGTCATCCTGCAACGAGCCCAACTAAAATCTCTGCCAAGGCGGGAAATTCATCGTCTCTTGACTTAGCCCGCCTTGCTTATCCCTGCTCCCGGGGTGATTTTGTCAGACGACTTTCTAAGGAGTTTCGGATGTTACGCAGTGAATGGAATGGCCGCATGGCGGCAGTAGTGGATATCGGCTCAAGCGCCCTCAGGCTGCTCGTCGCCGAGCGCTTGGAAGACGGCTCATGGCACGCTCTGGAAAGCCTCGAACGCCCCTGTGAACTGGGACGCGATGTCTTCCTCCATGGAGAAATCGGCCCCGACAGCTTCCGCCATCTCCTCCTCGTCCTGACCAGTTTCCGCGAAAGCCTCCGCGCTTGGCAAGTCCCAGACAACTCGGTCCGGGTCATCGGCACCAGCGCTTTGCGGGAAGCACTGAACCGCGACACCGTCGTCGACCGGGTCAATCTCCGTACCGGCTTTCAGATCGAAGTGATCGAAGGCGTCGAAGCCAGCCGACTGACCTATCTCGCCGTCGAATCCGCCCTCGCCCAGGGCTGGCCCGGGTTCCAGCTCGCCAACACCTTGGTCGTCGAAGTCTCCGGCGGCAGCACCGAAGTCCTCCTCTTGCACCGCGGCGCCGTCGCCTCGACTCACACCTTGGCGCTGGGCACCGTCCGCATCGGTCAGCAGCTGCGCGGCAGCGGCGGCAACGAAATGGCCGGCCGCGTCCTCGAAGACGCCGTGCAGGGATTCAGCCGCATGGTCGATTCCGAATTTCCCCTCAGCCAGGTCAACTTCATCGTCGCCATCGGCGGCGAACTGCGCTTCGCCGCCCGCCGCATCGGCAAAGAGATCACGCCCCGCCTGCGCCGCATCGAGGGCAAGGACTTCCTCAAGTTCACCGACTCCCTTCGCCGCCTCGCGCCGGATGAAATCGCCCGCCGCCACGGCCTCAGCCCCTCCGATGCCGCCAGCCTGTTCCCCGCCTTGAAAGTGGTCAGCGCCTTCCTCCAAGCCTCGAATGCCAAAAACCTCCTCGTCCCCGACGCCAGCATTCGCGACGGCGTCCTCGACGACCTCGCCCGCGGCGGTGGTATCGATGCCTCCCTCGCCGAACAGATCATCGCCTCGGCCTGGAACGTCGCCCGCAAATATCACTGCGACGAAGACCACGCCCGCCACACCCGCGAAGCCGCATTGACCCTCTTCGACGCCCTCGCTCCCGGACGCGGTCTCGACGCCTCGCACCGCCTCATCCTCGAGGTCGCTGCCATCTTGCACGACTCCGGTCGCTTCATCGCCACCAGCTCGCACCACAAACACTCGCTCTACATCATCCGTAACACCGAGATCTTCGGCCTCAGCCCGGAAGCTCGCGACGTCGCCGCCAATGTCGCCCGCTACCACCGCAAGAGCGCCCCCAGTCTCGACGACAAGGAATTCGCCGCGCTCGAGCGCGATCAACGCCTCGCCGTGGTCAAGCTCGCCGCCATCCTCCGCGTCGCTGATGCACTCGACTCCGGCGAACGCTCCCGCGCCATCATCAGCAAGATCGAAATCGACGAAACCGAAGGTGAGCTCCGGCTCTACCTCGACCGCGGCGATGAAGCCGCCTCCGCCGTCCGCACCCGCGCCGACATGATGGAAGACGTCTTCGGCCTCCACCCGCGGCTGATCTCCCGATTTAAAGCTGAATAAGGGTTTTAAGGGTTGGAGATGTTTTAAGGGTTTTACGGGCCAGCAGGCCTTCCAGCCCCAACCTCTAAAACCCTTAAAACCCTTAAAACCCTTAAAACCCTTAAAACCCTTCCAACCCCGAAAACCCCTGATCCCCACCATGAAACCCCGCTACCTCAATCGCGAACTCTCTTGGCTCGAATTCAACGCCCGGGTCATGGGCGAAGCCGCCCGCGCCGACGTGCCCCTGCTGGAACGCTTCCGCTTCCTCTGCATCGTCAGCTCCAACCTCGATGAGTTCTTCATGGTCCGCGTCGCCACCCTGCTGCGCTGCCAGCGCGACAAGCTGCCCCTCGGCTGCCCCTCCGGCGCCGATGCCGAGGACATCCTGCGCAAGACCTTGCTCCGGATCCGCAAAATGCTCAAGCAGCAGCACGATATCCTGCACGACAAGATCCTGCCGGGGCTCAACAAAGCCGGCATCGAGCTGGTCCAGATGGCGGGGCTGACTACCGCCGACATCGCTTCGGTCGAAGCCTACTACGACCAAGATCTTTTCCCGGTCCTCACCCCGATCAAGGCCGCCGACGGCAAAATCGTCCATAACTTCAGCAACCTCGGTCACTACGTCGCCTTCCTTCTGCGTGATCCCGCCGCCCCCGAGGAAACCCTGCTCGCCGTGGTCCAGGTGCCGCATGTCCTCAACCGCCTCGTCCCCTTGCCCGCGGCCGAGGGTGTCCGCCGTTTCACCTTCCTCGGCAACCTCATCAAGATCTTCGCCGACCGCCTCTTCCCCGGCATGGAAGTGCTCGAACACACTAGCTTCCGCCTCACCAAAGACGCCGACGCCGCCGTCGATGAAGACGAAGATCGCGACTTCATCAGCGCCATGCAGGAAGTCATCTCCGACCGCGAACGCGGCTACCCCGTCCGCCTCGAAATCCTCGACGGCACCCCGGTCCTGCGCGAGCGCCTGCGCCAGCACCTCGGCATCGCCAAGGAACTGGTTTTCCCGGTCGCCGGCCCGATCGACCTGAAGACCCTGATGCACCTCGCCAATATCCCAGGTTGCGACAGCCTGCGCTTCCAGCCCTGGCATGCCCAACCCGCCGCCGATCTCGGCGACAACCAGGATCTCTTCACCGCCATCCGCCAAGGCGATCTACTCCTCCATCACCCCTACGAAGCCTTCGAGCCGGTGATCCGCCTGGTCGAACAAGCCGCCGCCGACCCTGATGTCCTGGCGATCAAAATGACCCTCTACCGCACCTCCGGCAACTCGCCCATCGTCGCCGCGCTTTTGCGGGCGGCGCAAGCCCGTAAACAGGTCGTCGTCCTGGTCGAACTCAAGGCCCGCTTTGATGAAGTCCAGAACATCCGCTGGGCCCGCGAATTGGAAGAAGCCGGCGCCACCGTCATCTGCGGCGTCGCGCAGCTCAAGGTCCACTGCAAATTCCTCATGGTCATCCGTCGCGAAGCCGACCGCGTCCGCCGCTACCTCCACCTCGGCACCGGCAACTACAACGAACGCACCGCGACGCTCTACACCGACCTCGGTTTGATGACCTGCCGCGAAGATCTCGCCGACGAAGCCTCGCTCTTCTTCAACTCGCTCACCGGTTATTCGCGGGTGCCGCAACTGCAGCGCCTCGCCATGGCGCCCTTCTCGCTCAAGGCCAAGGTGATCTCCCTGATCGACCGCGAACGCCAACTGGCCGCCCGCGGCGCCCCCGCCGCCATCGACGCGAAGATGAACGCCCTCGCCGACCCCGAGGTCATCGCCGCCCTCTACAAAGCCTCCCAGGCCGGTGTCAAGATCCGCCTCAACGTCCGCGGCGTCTGTATGCTCCTGCCCGGCGTCAAAGGCCTGTCCGAAAACATCCGCGTCGTCTCCATCATCGGCCGCTTCCTCGAACACTCACGCATCTACTGGTTCCGCAACGGCGGCGACGCCCAGGTCTTCCTCGCTTCCGCCGACTGGATGCCGCGCAACCTCGAACGCCGCATCGAACTGATGTTCCCGGTCCTCGCCGACAACTTGCGCGAGCGTCTGCGCGATCAGCTTGATCTGTTCTTCGCCGACAACAAGCATTCGCATGAGCTGGCCAACGACGGCACATGGACGCGTCTCAAGCCCCTTGACCACGGCCCGTCGCACTCCTGTCAAGGCGAGTTCATGCTTCAGGCACGCACTAGCACCCAAGCCCGCGGCCCCGCCCTCGGCGATGAACTGCCGGTGCGAAGAATGCCCAAGAGCAAGGGCGCCAAAGGCTGAAATCGGGACTCAAGTAGGACACCTTCCAACTCCTTGACCTCGTAACCTCGTAACTTGGTTCCATGTCCCTCTTCGTCAAATTCAGCCCCCTTCCCGAGGCCGCTCCTGCGGCCTTGCTGGAGCTCTTTGGCGATGCCTCAGCGGTCCACGCGGTCTTCGCCGACGACGCCGAAATTCAGCTCAAAATCGAGGGTCGCCGCCTTCGCGGCCAATGCTCCTGCGGCCTCTGGCCCTGCGGCCATGCGAGCGCTTTGCTGCGTCTTTGCGACAGCCGCGAACTGCTGACCAAGGCCCTGCCCAAAAGTATCGCCGCCAAGCTCGAAGGCGAAAGTGAAATAGCCCCGGCGCCGGAGCTCTTCCCTGAAAAGGAAGTCAAGTTCCGCGAAGAGAAGATCGGTCCGATCCGACCGATGCGCTCACCGCAAAATCAGATCTCTTCCGCTTCCCCGCCCCCCGCCGACATCGACCTGCTCCTCGTGCTCGCCCGTCCGGGCGAGGCCGAGCTGTGGTGGCGCAGCCGCGGCGAGCCGCCGAAAGCTGGCAAAGCGGTCCTCGAATTGCCTTTGCCCGAGTACCTCGCGGGCCTCGAAAAACTGAGCAGCAGCGACCAGCATCTCTTCCGCCTCGACGACGGCGCCGCGCCCCTGCTGCACCGCTGTCTCGCCGCCGGACGCCTCTTCCAACGCGATCCTGCGGGAATCGCAAAGCTTAAGAAACTCCGTGCCTCAAGCTTCCAGCTTGAGAATGAAGCTCCTCGAGCTGGAAGCTCGAGCCACGTTTTCGCGCCCAGCGCAAAAATCGACGCCGAGGGCGCCTTGCTTTTGCGCCTGCCGCAAAGTCTCGAAGGCTTCGGCCCGATGAAGCGCCTCGCGCCGGGTCTGTTGAGCTCAGAATCGGGCCTCATTGCCATCGACGAAAACGGCGCCCCGGCCCTGCTCGACGAGCTGCTCCGCTCGCCCCTCCGCGTCGCCCCTTGGCGAGCCCGGGAATTTCTTAAGACTTTCATCTACGGCAGTCGTCTCGATTGCGCTTCCTGGCCCGCTCCCTTCAAGCTCGAAAAGGTCAGCGAAGGCCCGACGCCTTGCCTTTATTTTACCCCGGCGAAATTCCGCTGGCGCGGCGCCGAACAACTCCAGGCAGACCTCAAATGGCTCTACGGCGACGAACTCGTCGAGGACGACGGCGACGACTCGGAACGGCCGCATTTCGAGGCTGGCAAAATCCGGTTGCGGCAACCGCAAATCGAGAAGGAACGCCGCGACAAATTGAGCTCTCTCGGCTTCCGCCTCGCCAGCGGCAAAGGCGAAGAACCGGGATGGAAACTGGGCCCGCCGGAACTGCCGCCGCTGGTGCGCATCCTCCTTGAAGACGGCTGGAAGGTCTTCGCTGAAGGCAAGGCCTTCCGTCAACCGCGGGAATTCCTCGCTGCCTTCAGCAGCGAAGAACGCGACTGGCTCGACCTCAAGGCCGGCTTCGATTACGGCGGCCAGATCGTGCCGCTGCCGCAGGTCCTGCGCGCATGGAAAGAAGGCAAGAGTTTCCTCGTCCTCGACGACGGCTCGACCGGTCTACTGCCCGAAGACTGGTTGCGCGAACACACCGCTCTCACTGATCTCGGCGAGATCAGCACCGAGGGCCTGCGCTTCTCCCGGGCTCAGCAGCTGCTGGTCGAACGCCTCCTCAAATCGATGCCCTCGCCGCCCAAAACCCCCTTGCGCCAGGCGATGGAAGCGGTGCAGGCGATCCCCGCCGTCAGCGCCCCCGCCGGACTCCTCGCCGAGCTCCGTCCCTACCAGCTCGCCGGGCTGCGCTGGCTCCTCACCCTCGCCAAACTCCGCCTCGGCGCCGTGCTCGCCGACGACATGGGCCTCGGCAAAACCCTGCAGGCCCTCGCCGCCATGCTCGCCATGCGTCACGCCGGCGAGCAACGCCCCTTCCTCCTCGTCGCGCCGCGTTCCCTGATGTTCAACTGGGCCGCCGAAGCGGCGAAATTCACCCCGCAACTCAAGGTGATCGAGTTCACCGGCGCCGGCCGCAACCGCCTGTCCAGCGAGCTCAAGGGCCCCGTCCTCATTCTCACCACCTATGGCACCCTGCGCAGCGAAATCGGCCGTTTCTCGGACATCGACTTCGCCCTCGTCGCCGCCGATGAAGCGCAGGTCGCCCGCAACCGCGAATCGCAGACCGCCAAATGCCTGCGCCTGCTCAAAGCCGACTTCCGCCTCGCCCTCACCGGCACGCCGGTGGAGAACTCACTCGCCGACCTCTTCGCCCTGTGTGAATTCACCAACCCCGGTCTACTCGGCGCGTGGAGCGATTTCGCGACCGCCTACCTGAGCCGGGACCCCGGTGTCCCCGCTCTCGCCAGCCTGCGCGAATCGCTTGCGCCGCTCATCCTTCGCCGCCTCAAGCGCGAAGTCGCCACCGAGCTGCCGCCGAAGACCGAACAGGTCCTGTGGTGCGAAGCCAGCGAAGACCAGGCGCGGCTCACCCAGGAGATCGGCGACCACTATCGCTCGCTCCTCGCCGCCGAGGATAAAACCGACAAGCCGCAGATCCTCGCCGCCCTCACCCGCCTGCGCCAGGCCGCCTGCCACCCCGGCCTTTTGTCGCCGAGCCTCGCCAGCGCCCCGTCCGGCAAGTTCGACGTCCTCTTTTTGCGCCTCGAGGAGCTCGCCGCCGAGGGTCACAAAGCCCTGGTCTTCTCGCAGTTCACCACCTTGCTCGACCTGGTGCAAGTCCAGTGCGACAATCGCGGCTGGAAGACCTCGCGTCTCGACGGCCAGACCGCGGACCGCCAGGCCGCGGTGAAGGCCTTCCAGGAAGACCCCGAATGTCCCTTGTTCCTCATCTCTCTCAAGGCCGGCGGCACCGGACTTAACCTCACCGCCGCCTCCTTCGTCTTCCTTCTCGACCCCTGGTGGAATCCCGCCGCCGAATCGCAAGCCGTCGACCGCGCCTGGCGCATCGGCCAGACCCAGCCGGTCACCGCTTACCGCCTCGCCACCCGCGGCACGGTGGAGGAGAAGATTCTCACCCTGCAAGATAGCAAACGGCGCACCGCCAACGCCGTCGCCGCCGATGCCGCCGCCGCCAGCCTCGACCCGAAACTGCTGCTGCAATTGGCGCTGGGGTAAGGCTGACGAGTGGGCAAGAAGTGCCAGCTTCTAGGCCTTTCGGCGATTTGCCGCACGGCGGAGGAGCGAAGACGCCAAAATCCTAGTTGACCCACAAAAAAACCGCTCCGGCAAGGGAGCGGCGGTGAAGCGGCTAGCGGCAGTCATCAGGTCGACTGGCTCATCACTTCCTTGTAGGCGTCAAGGAGCTTATTGCGCACCTCTTTCATCAGCTGGAAGGCGACATCCGCTTCTTCCAGCTTGGTGACGACGTCCTGGATGTTGGTGGTTTCGCCGGTGGCGAGCTGCTTCATCGAAGTGTCGGAGTTTTTCTGCGCCTTGTCGACGTCTTTGATCAGACCTTCAACCAGTTTGGCGAAGTCGTCGCCGCCCTCGGGAGCTTTGTCGGCCGCGCCGAGCTTGAGCGGCGAGGGGCCGATGCTCGAGGCGCCGATGGAAATGGGGTCAATACCGTTCATGGTGAGATTCCTTGATCCTGATAAATCATTGTATCACCGAAGCTCAGGCGTTGCCAGAGCCCATGGAAATTGTTTTCTCGGCCATCTGCTTGGAAATGCGGAAGGCGGCGAGGCCTGATTCGTAACCGCGGCTGGCGGTCATCATGTCAACCATTTCGGTCAGGGGGTTGACGTTGGGCATGGTCACCATGCCGGTTTTTTTATCGGCATCGGGGTGGCCGGGATTGTACAGTTGACGCAGGGGCGACTGGTCGCTGCTGATCTGGCTGACTTTGACGCCGGCGAAGCGGCGGCTGTCGCCTTCCTCGAACTGACCCTTGAGAACGCTTGCGAAGGCGATGACTTTGCGGCGATAGGTATTGGCGGGATCCTGACTGGTCGCTTGAGCGTTGGCGATGTTGGTCGAGCAGAGGCGCAGGCGGGTCTGTTCGGCGTCGAGTCCGGAGGAAATGGTCGAGGCGCCGGGTATGAGTTCGATAGGCATGGGGAGACTCCTCAGCGGATGGCGGATTTGAGGATGCGCTGGCGGGTGCTGTAGGCCTTGGCGAGCAGGGCGTGCAGGGTGCCGTTCTGGGTCATCTCGTTCATCTCAGAGGCGGCGTCGACGTTGTTGCCGTCGAGGCGGGCCTGGCGCGACTTATCCATGCTGACCTGAGGACTGAGCTGGCGGAGAGCGTCGATGTCGTCCTTGCGGACGGCGTCGCCGAGGGCGCCGGAGAAGTCGAGGTCGCGGCGGGTGTAGCCGGGGGTGTTGAGGTTGGCGAGGTTGTTGGAGAGGAGCTCCTGGCGGCGGACGCTCAGGTGCATCATCTTGGTGATGAGCTCGCTGGTGTAGTCTGGGCCGATCATGGGATTCTCCTGGTTCTTCTGCAAGGTCTAGAGGCAGATGCCGTGCCAATCGTCATGACTGCGCGATTCAGGTGGCTTGGGCCGCTGCCGGCGGAATTTCCTTCCTGGTCAAGGAAAAGGCTTCCGGCCGGATTTTCCGTCTTAGCCGAGGAGCTGGACGACCTGAGAGGGCAGCTGGTTCGCTTGGGCCAACATCGAGTTGCCGACCTGACCGAGGATCTGGTATTTCGACAGCTGGGTGGTTTCATAGGCCATGTCGACATCGCGGATTTTTGATTCGGCGGCGCGCAGGTTATCTTCGTAGCTGAGCAAGGCGCTGCGAGTCTGTTCGAGGCGGTTCTGCTGCGCTCCGTTGATGGCGCGGGCATTGGAGATGAAGTCGATGGCCTTGGCGATCTTGCCGATCACGCCCGAGCTGCGAACGCTCATCAAGTTGGGATTGGCGACGGAACCCCAGGACACCGCGGTGTGCGACGACGAGGTGAGTGTGATGTTGTCGGTGGAGTAAGTGTAGGAGTGGACCGAGCCGATGATCTCGGGAGTGCCGACCTGGAGGTTTTTCAGGGTGATTTCGATGGTCTGGCCGGCATCCGCACCGGTCTGCAAGGAGATCTTGCCGGTCGGATCCGCATCGCCGCCGGAGATGTTGGCGACGCCGTTGCCGCCGCGGAAGAGGTAGAGGCCGTTGAACTTGGCGGCGGAGTCGCCGTGCGAGGTGATCCGGATGATCTCCTTCTGCAGCTGGAGGAATTCCGTCTGGATGTTGTCTTTGTCGGTCTGCGACTTGGTGCCGTCGTTGGCTTCGATGGCGAGCTCATCCATGCGTCCGGTCATGTCGTTGACCTTCTGCAGCCAGGAGTCGACGGTCTGGAGCAGCGACAAGCCGTTGTCGACGTTGTTGCGGGCCATAGCGACGTTGCGGGCTTGTGAGCGCATTTTCTCACTGATGCCGACGCCCGAGGGGTCATCCATCGGACCTTTGACACCGGTGGCGAGGTGGCCCATGGCCTTATTCATGCCCCGCAGGTTGTTGGAGTAGTTGGCCCAGACGTTGAACGCAGAGGCGTTGTAGTTGACGTTCATGATGATATCTCCTCGGTTTTTCTTTCAGGATTTGGATGTCAGGTTTCGGATTCAGGATTCAGGGTTGGCGGACCAGCGCCTCCCAGACATTGAAGCGCAAAGATTCCGGTCCGAGATCATCCAGAATGACCTGGGCGGCCCGGCGGCTGCGCATCGAAATCACCATCGGCGACAAGAGGTTGGCGGTGGTGCTGTACATGTCCTTGCCGACCGTAACGAGGCAGAGGATCAAGGCGTCTTGGGGGGACTCCAGTCCGATCTGAGCCGCTGTTTCGGCGCTGATGCGAACCTGGTAAGAAGGGTCGAGAAGGAAGGGTTCGACGCAGATGAAAGCAACTTCACCTTCCGGTTTGCTCTTCATGTACAGGAAGGGGCGCACCTTGGTGTCGCGGCTGAAGCTGAAGTTCTGGAAACGCTCGAAGGCGACCAGACCTTTGTCAAAGTGGATGTCGTGACCGATGAGCTCGTCCAGATTTTCCTGGAACTTGGCATACTGGGTATGCCGATCGAGGCTAAGGGTTACGGATTTTCTCAGGGCTGCAGTGTTCATGTGTCCTCCCGACCTGTCGTCGTGTGTTGTTGATTGGCATGGTTGCAGACACCGTGCCAGCGGCTTCATAAAGAACCCGTAAATAGTCATAAATAATTGATTTTATGTTTGTCTAAAATAATGAATACGCGCATTTGGAGAGGTCGGAAAGCACCTGAAAGGGAATATTTTACCCGAGTCTAAAGGTTGGCACCCAGCCAAAACCTCCCCGTTCACCATGGGTGTGGAAGGAAAATCATTCCCTGGGCGAGTTCTTGGCATCGGCGTGATATCTTCTCGATGAATCAACGATGGGAAAATCCACATGTCTGATCTACGCGATCTGATTCTTGACCGTCTCAGCAACACCGAGCATCTACCGCAGCTGCCGAGCGAAGTGATCAAGCTTCTCAGCCTGTCTCAGGACGACCATGCTGGTCTCAACGAAGCGGTGAAACTTATCAAGGCCGATCCGCCCTTCGCCATGCGGGTTTTGCGCCTTGCCAATTCGGCGCGTTTCGGCGGCACCATGAAGGTGACGGCGCTTGAAGTCGCGGCCAGCCGTCTCGGCATGGAAACCCTGCGCATGTTAGCCTTGACCGAGAGTCTGTCCGGCCTCACTCGCAGCCATGGCGGCGGCTACGCACCCCAGCTGCTTTTCCGCCACGGCCTGCTCTGCGCCTTCGCCGCCGATCTGATGGCCGCCCACATGAAAACCAAGGTCCGCCGAGTCGAACTCTTCACCGCCGGCCTGCTGCACATCAGCGGCATGTTGGTGATGGAGGCAAGCTTCCCTCGCCTCACCGCAGAGCTGGTCGCGAAACGCCAGCCGGAAGAGACTTTGAGCCAGGCGGAAATGCGCCTTTGGGGCCTGACCAGTGGTGAAGCTGGGGAGCATCTCTGCCTGTATTGGAATCTGCCGGTGAGCTGCGGCGCCGCCGCCCGTCACCATGACGCCCCCGCCGCCGCCCCTGTCGTTTTCTCGACGCTCGCCTGGGGTGTTCACGCTGCCAAAGCCGCCGTCCTCGCCACCAAGCCCGATGCGCTTTTCACCTCCGGAACATTTGTCATTGATCCCGCCCTCGCCGATCAGCTCAACCTGAAAGACCAGGACCTTGAGCCCTTCCTCGTCGGCATCGGTACCAAAGCCGCAGAACTCGCCGCGGAACTGCTGTGAAAGTCCCTCTCCTCATCCTCGGCGCAGGGCAAGTCGGCGAGGCTCTGCTGCGCCTCCGCCCTGATGCCCGCGGCACCAGCCGCCGGGCCCGCGAAAACCTGATCCGCTTCGATCTCGCCGATGAAAAAAGCTGGGCCGCCCTGCCCCAGGCCGATGCCGTCATCTGGACCTTCCCTCCCACGCCAGAAGCTGCAGCCCTGGATTTAGGTCGACGCATCTTGACGAGCGGCAGTCGCCTGATCGTCCTCGCGAGCACTTCCTGCCATGTCGCACCGGCCGGCGGCCGGCTCAATGAAGACTCGCCTCTTGATCTCAGCCAGGAACGCGTTCGCGCTGAGGAAGCGCTGCGTCAGGCAGGCGCCATCATCGTCGCCCTCGCTGGCCTGCACGGCCCGCAACGTCGCCCTGCCGACTGGCTCCGCCGCGGACTCATCCGCAACGGCGCAAAACTGGTCAACCTGATCCATGTCGAAGATGCCGCCCTCGCCACCCTCGCCGTCCTCGCCCAGGCTCAGCCGGGACAACGCTTCGTCGCCAGCGATGGCCAAGGCCGCCCCTGGTCCGAAATCGCCGCTGAATTAGGGCTGGAAATAGCCCTTGGAGAGACCGAGGGGAGGCGCGTTGACCCTGAGCACCTAAAAGCTCTTCTTCCTGCCGGATTCGTCTTCCGCGGCATTGATCGCTGATCCCTCACTCCCGCAAGATTCGCCATCACGATATCGCCGCCAAGCTCTTGGCCACCGGTTGACTCCACGAGCTCGCAGGCTCCTATAGGGACCTCGCATCCCATTTCTTCGATGCCGCTCAACCCTCACCCCGGATCATCATGTCTTTCCCCAATTGGTTCGCCGCAGAACTTTTTTCCGCTCTTGAGCTCCGCTCCGGCGATGAGGCCCGCCCCGAAATCCTCGACGCCCTGCACCGTCTCAACCGCGCCTATCTCAGCGAAACGCCCGCCGCCGCCGAGTGGCATCAGAAAGGCACCCACACCGCCTACGCCCTTTTCTACATGACCCAGAACATGCCGAAACTCGGCTTTGTTCTCGATCGCGCCCCGCCCGCCATCGGGCTCACCAGCGCCGCTGATCTCGGCTGCGGACCCGGCACCCTGCTCTGGGCTCTCGCCCTCCGCGAAGCCGCCGCCGGACGCCCGGTGCCGAAGCTGCACGGCATCGACAACGATCCCAAAATGCTCGACATCGCCGCCCGAATTTGGGCGCGTTTGCGCCGCCGCTGGCAATTGCCAGAAGATCATTTGACCCTGGAACAAGGGGACTGGCGGCAACGCCTCGACCTGCCGGTCGACACCCTGATGCTCGGCAACACCTTGGTCGAAGCCGGCATCCCCGATGCTGAGCTGCTCAGCGCCCTGAAGTGCCGCGAACTGCTGCTTATCGAACCCGGCACCTCGCGCCATTTCCGCCGCCTGCTGGAACTCCGCGGCCACCTCCTCGGCAGCGGCTGGAACCTCGGCTTCCCCTGCCCCACCGCCGGCACCTGCCCGATGTCGGCCAGCGGCGACTGGTGCCACTTCCGCATCAACCGCCTCACCTTGCCACACATGCAGCGAATGGCCGCCTTGGCCGGACGCCAGGACCCTGCCAGCGCCTTCTGCGGCTTCCTCTTCCGGCGCGGCGCTAGCGACATTCCTGCCGGCGCTTGGCGCATGTTGTCGGCCCCCCGCCGTGTCTCGCGCAGCGTCGTTCGCCTCGTTTGCGATGGCCGCAAGGTCGATGAACTGGTCCTCAATCGCAAGGGCAAAGCGGCCAGCAACGAGGACTTCCAGGAAGCCCCCGCCGGCAGTCTCGGCCTCCTTAGTCCCGCTCCTGAAACCGCCTTCAAACGCAAGCGCTTGGATGAGAATCAAAACTTTCGCTCCCTCTTCCCGCCGATCTCGTCCGACAGGACGCCGGCAGAATAGCCCCGGAAAAATGGGCTCCTCACTCCCCCCCAACTCCCCAACTCCCCAACTCCCCAACTCCCCCGGTCCCCTATGAAACCACGCCTCTTCCTCATCGACTCAATGGCCTACATCTTCCGCGCCTTCTATTCCATCCCCTCCAACATGCACGCTCAGGACGGCACGCCCTCGAACGCGGCCTTCGGCTTCATCAAGGCGATCGAAAAATTGATCCGCGACTTCAAGCCGACGCATATCTGCGCGGTCATGGATACCGGCTCGAAAACCTTCCGCAATGAGATGTACCCCGAGTACAAAGCCAATCGCAAGGAATGCCCGGAAGATCTGAAGCCGCAATTCGAGCTCATTTTGACCTATCTCAAGCTCCGCGGCATCCCGGTCCTCTCCCTCGCCAATTACGAAGCTGACGATGTCATCGGCACCCTCGCCAAACGGGCGAGCGCCAGCGGCATGGAAAGCGTCATCTGCACCGGCGATAAAGACCTGATGCAGCTCGTCGATGACTCGACCTTCGTCTGCCAAACCCATAAGGAAAACCTCTGGGTCGACGCTGCCATGGTGAAGGAATTGATGGGCGTCCGCCCCGATCAAATCATCGACTTCCTCGCCATCACCGGCGACAGCTCCGATAACGTCCCGGGCCTGCCCGGGCTCGGCGAGAAATCGGCCATCGCCCTGCTCGAACAGTTCGGCAGCCTCGAAGCCATGCTCGCCAATCCCGCCGCCATCACCAAGAAGAAACAGCAGGAGACGGTGCGCGAAAAAGCCGATCTCGCCCGCCTGTCAAAAGTCCTGGTGTCGCTCAGCCTCGACCTGCCGCTGCCGCTGACTCCGGCCGAACTGGTCCCCGGCGAAGCCGACTTCGACGGCTTGCGCAGCTGGTACGGTTTGATGAACTTCCGCGCCATTCAAAACGATCTCGACAAGATGCTCGCCCGCCAGGGCAGCTTCGACTTCGCGGCTGCCGCCAATTCCGCTTCGAAGGCCGATGCCACGCCGCGCCCCGTCCTCGCGCCCTTGCCCGACGCGATTGCGGCCGCCGCGAATTGCGTTCTCCGCATCGATGCCTTCGCCGCCAGCCCGCACCAGCACGAACTGCTGCACCTCGAAGTGCTGCTCGATGGCGTCGCCCGCGATCTCCTCGACGGCGATGAAAAACTCAGCGGCCTCGACCGCCTGAAGGCCAAACGCGGCCTCCTCAAGGATAACAAGGTTGAGCTCGAAAACGCCTCTAAACATCTCGACTTCCCCGGCCTTTGCGTCGCGTGGTTGAGCCAGACGCCGGAACTCCCGGCCGAACAGCTCGAGCTCTTCGAGAGGATGGACTTCGATACCCTGCTCAAGCTCCGCATCAGCGACATCAGCTCCGAGATCGTTGACTACCGCATCGTCCGCAGCCGCAGCGAACTCGATGCCCTGATCGCCGCCATCCGCGCTAACGGCGGGGCCAGTTTCGACACCGAGACCACCGGCCTGCGACCCTTCGAATGCTCCCTTGTCGGCCTCGGCTTCGCCCTCCAGCCCGGCCAGGCCTTCTATGTCCCCCTGCCCAACGAAAAAATCCGCGTCCTCGAACAGGATCTCTTCTCCGCCTTCGCTCCCAAGGAAGAGGGCTTCGCTTTTGAGCTCAACCGCGACGACATCCTTAATGCATTCAAGCCGATGTTTGCGGACCCCGCACTGGCCTTCTGCGGCCAGAACGTCAAGTACGACCTCGAGGTTCTGATCAGCCACGGCATCCGCGTCGCCAAGGTCGATTTCGATACCCTCGTCGCCTCGCAGGTGCTGCACCCCTCGCGCTTCACCCACGACCTCGATTCGCAGGCTTTGTTCGCCTTCAACTACCGCAAGATCGCGACCGAGGAATTGCTCAAATCGGGACGCAAATCGCTGACCATGGATCAGGTGCCGGTCGAAAAAGTCGCCCGCTACTGCTGCGAGGACGTCGACTTCGCCCTGCGCCTGCGCCGCTTGCACGAGGCCGATCTGGAGCGCCAGGACCTCACCGCTCTGTACCGCGATCTCGAGCTGCCGCTGATCCCCATCCTCACCGCGATGGAAGAGAAAGGCATCCTCCTCGACCCCCTCGCCCTGCGCGAGCTCGGCCACACTTTCCAGTCTGAGATCGCCGAAGTCGAGAAACGCATCCACGAACTCGCCGGCGAAGCCTTCAACCTCGCCTCGCCGAAGCAGGTGGCGGAAGTTCTCTTCGGCAAAATGGGCCTCAAAGGCGGCAAAAAAACCACGACTGGCTGGTCCACCGACGCCTCCGTCCTCGAAGTCCTCGCCGAGGAACACGAGATCGCCAAGCAGCTGCTTCGTCACCGCAGCCTGAGCAAGCTCAAGGGCACCTACGTCGACTCGCTCCCCGGCGAGCTCAACCCCAAGGACGGCCGCGTCCACACCAGTTTCTCGCAAGCCGGCGCCGCCACCGGACGCCTGTCCTCGGCCCATCCCAACCTGCAGAACATCCCGACCCGCAGCAAAGAAGGCAAGTTGATCCGCTCAGCTTTTGTCGCCGCGCCCGGCTGCGTCTTCCTCTCTTGCGACTACTCGCAAATCGAGCTCCGCCTGATGGCCGAGCTGGCCCAGGACCCCGGCCTGCTCGAGGCCTTCGCCAGCGGCAACGATGTCCACAATCGCACCGCCGCGCTGGTCTTCGGGGTCGAACCCGAGGCCGTCACCAAGGAGCAGCGTTACGCCGCTAAGGCGGTCAACTTCGGCATCATCTACGGCCAAGGCGCCTACGGCCTCGCCAAGGAGATCGGCGTCACCCCGGTCGAAGCGAAGAAGTTCATCAGCGCCTACTTCAAGCGCTACACCAAGGTGCAGAGCTACATGCAGCAGGCCGCCGCCGACGCCTCTCGCGACGGCTATTCGAAGACCCTCTTCGGCCGTCGCCGCAGCATTCCCGAGCTGCGCCACAGCTCCGCCGCCCTGCGCAACGCCGCCGAGCGCATCGCCGTCAACTCGCCGATCCAGGGTTCTGCCGCCGACCTGATCAAACTCGCCATGATCGCCGTCGAGCACGAGCTCAAGGCCCGCGGCCTCGCATCCCGTCTGCTACTGCAGATCCACGACGAACTGCTCTTCGAAGTGCCCGAGGCCGAGCTCGAGCTAATGAAGGAAATCATCCCCACCCTGATGGCCACCGCTGCGCCGCAACTCAAGGTGCCGATCAAAGTCGACACCGCCGTGGGCAAGCGTTGGAGCGACTGCGACTGATGTGGCTTGATGTGGCTCAATGTGGCACGATCGTCCCGATCGAGTTGGCTCCCCTGGGAGCCCCGGCCTCCGTGCCGGGTGAGTGCTCGAGCAAGCGCCGGCGAGACGCCAGCGATCCAGTAGGAGAAGTCGATCGGGACGATCGAGCCACATTGAGCTCCCTCGATCGGGACGATCGAGCCGCATTGAGCTCCCGCGATCGGGACGATCGAGCCACACCTTAAAATGCCGCCAAAAAATGTGACAGGCTGGCTTCTGAACCCTTCGCTATCACTGGATTTTCGGTCATTATGGCTTCATATTGAACTGTCTTTCCAATTTTTTGAAGGAGTGTCCTGCATGAGCGTCCGTCCCGAATCCCGTCGCCGTCCCGGTGCCAATGAACGACCCCAGGAAGAATCCGTGGGCTTCACCCGCAGCAATCCGATGGCAGCCATCTTGCTCGGCCTGATTGTCGGGGCCGTCCTCGGTTTCGCTGTCTACATGGGCATGAAACCGGCCGCCAAAAATGACGGTAGCGGCGCTGCCGCCGGCCAGAATCCCGGCACCCCGGCTGTCGTCAAAGACGCTCCCCAGATCCTGCGGTCGACCAACCTTCTGCTCATCGACAATACAGGCCAGGAATCGACCTCCAGCTTGCCCAACCGCTTCGGTCCGGAAGCCCGTGAAGGCGTGAAAGTCTCCATGGATTTCGCTGATGTCAAAACCCCGGGTCAAGGTGCCTTCACACGTCTACGCCTGTACGCCATGGCGAGCACCGATGACAGCAGCGCTGTCGTCTGCACCGTCAAGGATGGCGCCGGTTTGACCCTCGGCAGCGGCAAGCCGAACAAGCCCGGCGCCTGGTTCGACATCCCTCTTTCCGGCTTGACCGCGAAAGAAGGCAAGGTCCGCCTGGTCCTGAGCAGCACAGCTCGCCTGCTCCTCTGCTCTCCTGCCGACAACGTCATGGTGTCGCGCGGCAACGGCGAGAATTACACGCCCTACATCGAAGTCACCTATCCCTGAAACTTGATGACGGAGGAAAACTCCGTCGCCACTGGCCCCCTTGCGGCGAGGCGCTAAATTGCGCCCGCCGCAATTCTTTTACTCAGAAAAAACCCCAAGGACTCGCCATGAGCTACCATCCCCTCGCCCAGAAGCACAACGAAGCACTCCAGACCCACCCCCAGCTCTTCGAGCAATTCTCCGACTTCGGCAAGCGCATCTTCTTCCCCTCGCAAGGCATCCTCGCCCAAGGCGCCGAAGCCCAGAAAGGCGCCACCCTGTACAACGCCACCATCGGCATCGCCACCGAAGGCGGCAAGGCCATGGCCCTCTCCACGATCTCCAGCCAGAGCAATATCCCGCACGCCCAGTATCTGCCCTACGCGCCCTCCTACGGCCGCCCCGACCTGCGCGCCAAATGGAAGGATCTGATCTACGCCAAAAACCCCTCGCTCGCCGGCAAGGCCATCTCGCTGCCCGTCGTCACCAACGCCCTCACCCACGGCCTCAGCGTCGCTGGTATGCTGTTCATGAACCCGGGCGATGTCCTGGTCACCTCCGACCACTTCTGGGATAACTACGACCTGCTCTTCACCCACACCCTCGGCGGCAAGATCGCTTTCCACCAGACCTTCAACGCCCAAGGCGGATTCAACTCCGACTCGCTCAAAGAAGTCGCGCTGCGTGAAGCCAAGGGCCGCCGCAACATCACCATCGCCCTGAACTTCCCCAATAACCCCACCGGTTACTCGGTCACCAAACAAGACCTGCCCGGCATCGTCGCCGCCATCAAGGCCGTCGCCGACGCAGGCCACCGCGTCACCGTCATCTGCGACGACGCCTACTTCGGCCTCTTCTTCGAAGAGAACGTCCTGAAGGAATCGATCTTCGCCTCCCTCGCCGATCTCGACGAGAAGGTTCTCGCTGTCAAGGTCTGCGGCGCCACCAAGGAAGACTACGTCTGGGGCCTGCGTTGCGGCTTCCTCACCTACGCCTGCAAAGGCGCTTCCGCCGAAGCTCTCGCTGCCCTCGAGCACAAGACCGCCGGCACTGTCCGCGCCACCGTTTCGAACATCTCGAACCTCGGTCAATTGATGGTCCTGAACTCGCTCAATCACGCCGACTACGCGGCCCAGAAAGAGCAGAAGTTCGCGATCATGAAAGAACGCTACGAGACGGTCAAGCAGGTCATCGCCGCCAACCCGCACTTCACCAAGTACTTCGTCGCCTATCCCTACAACTCGGGCTACTTCATGTGCGTCAAAATGGCCGCCGGCATCAAAGCCGACGACTTCCGCAAGTACCTGATCAGCGCCAAAGGCATCGGCACCATCGCCATCGGCGAAAGCAACATCCGTGTCGCCTTCTCCTGCCTCGAAAAAGGGCAAATCGCCGAGCTCTTCGCCAAGATGTACGAGGCCGCCGCCGAGTTCACGGAGAAGATGCAAGGCGGTTGCTGCGGCGGCGGTTGCCACTAAGCGCTTCACTCCTTCAAGCAAAAAATCCCCTGGCCTTGCCGGGGGATTTTTTTGCTTGGAAAGAGGTGCCCCGTCCCAGCCTTCTTAAACCATAATTCATGAGGAACTCAGAAACAAGCTGGAGCAAGAGGAAGACGGGCGATTAGCTTGGGCGCCATGAATGAAGCCCCATCCAGCCCCCCGAGTTTCCGTCAAGCCCTGCGCTTCTGGGCGTGGTTGGGTTGTGTCAGCTTCGGCGGCCCGGCGGGGCAGATCGCCATCCTTCATCGCGAGCTGGTGGAGAAGCGGAAGTGGATCGCGGAAGAGCGTTTCCAGCACGCGCTCAATTATTGCTTGCTTCTGCCCGGACCCGAGGCCCAGCAATTGGCGACCTATTGCGGCTGGTTGCTGCACGGAGTTCGCGGCGGTTTGGCGGCCGGACTGCTCTTCATCCTGCCCTCCCTGTTTTTGCTGCTTTTCCTGTCCTGGCTCTACCTGATGTTTGCGGCACAGCCGATGGTCGCCAGCCTGCTTTGGGCGGTGAAGCCGGTGGTTGTCGCCTTGGTCCTGGCAGCGGCTTGGCGACTCGGCGGCAAGGTGCTGAAAAGCTGGTCTGCCGGCTTTCTGGCGGCGGGCTCGTTTGTCGCGCTTGCCTTGCTGCAGGCTCCTTTCCCTTTGATCATCCTCGTGGCGGGACTGATTGGCTGCCTCCGCAAAAGTCCGCCGCCGCCCGAGCTGGATACGTCGCCGAGCCGGCAAATCCCCTTGCGTCGACTGGGTCTCTTGCTGATCACCGGAATCAGCCTCGGATTGGGTCTCTATCTTTTCTTGCGAGTCAGCTCGCCGGCGCTGGCTGAGATGGCGGCTTTTTTCACCCGTTGCGCTTTGGTTTGTTTCGGTGGCGCCTATGCCGTCCTGCCGTATGTGCAGCAGGCCTCGGTGGAGCAATACCAGTGGCTGAGTGCGCCACAAATGCTCGACGGACTTGCCCTCGGCGAAAGCACCCCCGGACCCTTGATCATGATCGTCACCTTCGTCGGCTTCCTCGGCGGCTGGCAAAAGGAAATGGCCGGTCCCGGCGCTCTTTTGAGCGGTGGCTTGGCGGGCGGCTTGGTCGCCACCTTCTTCACCTTTTTACCCAGCTTTCTCTTCATTCTGGTCGGCGCCCCGGTGATTGAAGCGACGCGGCGTCAACCGCGTTTGCAAGCTCCCCTTGCGGCGATCGGCGCGGCAGTGATTGGCGTCATCCTCCACCTCGCCTGGGTTTTCGCTGGCCAGGTCTTTGCGCCTGCCAGTGGCTTGGATCTACCGGCCTTGCTCCTCGCTCTTGCAGCCGCCTGGGTGCTGATCGCCTGGGAATGGAGCACTTTGAGAGTCCTTGGCCTGGCGCTGCTCTTGGGGGCGGTAAAATTTCTTTTCACGCTCTGATCTAGAGGAATTACAGGATCGCGATTGGGAAGAGTGGCGGCTTCGGGATACTCTAAAGGCCCCCCCTCCCGTCCGTTAACTCCAAGCCGAAGGAATCCGAAATGCAGAAACTCCTCCTCACCGCTGCTCTGGCCACCTTATTCAGCTCCTGCCTGAGCGCGCCAAAACCGCAATCGCTGTTTAATGGCAAGGATCTCAGCGGCTGGCATTCTGATGTTCCGGCAAAAGACAAAAATCCGGAAGTCCGGGATTCCTTCATCGTCCGCGATGGCAAATTGGTGTCGCTCGGCAGCCCCGGCGGCCACTTGATCACCGACGCCTCCTACAGCAATTACCGGCTTGAAGTGCAATACCGTTTTGCCGCCGCGCCGGGCAACTGCGGCGTCCTCGTCCACGCCTCGAAGCCGCGGGCCTTGTACGGTATGTTCCCGCAGTCGATCGAGTGCCAGATGCAGCACGAAATGGCGGGCGATTTCTGGTGTATCGAAGAGAATATCGAAGTGACCGACATGGAGAAGCGCCGTCCCCGCGGCAAGGATCAGAAATTCGGCGGCGGCCCCAATGATGCCCGCCACATCCGCAACCTCACCGATGGCTCGGAGAAGCCGTTGGGCGAGTGGAATACCATGGTGATCGAGTGCAAAGACGACAACGTCAAGATCTGGGTCAACGGCGACTTCGTCAACGAAGGGACGAAATCCACCGCCAAACAAGGTCAGATCGCACTTCAGGCCGAGGGTTCCGAAGTCGAGTTCCGCAAGGTCGAATTGACGCCGTTGTGAACACTGGTTTTAACCACGGAAGACACGGAGCGCACGGAAAATAATCAGAGCAGCGAGTGCCCCGATATCGCGACATCGATGATATCGCGATATCGAAGGCTGGTTCTGCAGCAAGACAGAGCTCAGGCCAGCTCAACTTTTTCGGCGTTGGCCGGGTAGGAGCCAAGAATCTTGACGAAGGGGCAGGTCTCTTTCAGCTCGGCGACGACCTTGGCGGTGACCTCGTCGTTCATGTGGCCGAGGAAGTCGACGAAGAAGTAGTACTCGCCTTTTTTCAGCTTCGAGGGACGCGATTCAATCATCGTCATGTTGACGGCGTTGCGATCGAAGTGGGAGAGGACCTCGTAGAGGGCTCCGACCTTGTCTTTGACCGAGAACATCAGCGAGGTCTTGTCGTCGCCGGTGGAGCGGGTTTCCTGGCCGGAGATGACGAGGAAGCGAGTGATGTTGTCGTTCATGTCCTCGACCTTGGCATCAAGCACGTCGAGACCGTAGTGAGTGGCGGCGAGGGTAGACGAGATGGCGGCAGCACCTTCTTCTTCAGCGGCGAGGCGGGCGGCATCGGCGGTGGAGCGGGTCTCGACGGTGGGGATGCCGGGGAAGTTGCGGTGCAGGTAGAGGCGGCACTGACCGAGGGCTTGCGGGTGCGAGTAGATGACTTTGATCTTGTCGCGGCTGACCTTGGAGACCAGGTTCTGGTGGGCCGGCAGGTTGAGTTCAGCGCAGATCTTGCAGGCCGAGGCGGCGAAGACGTCGAGGGTGTAGGTGACGGCGCCTTCGGTGGAGTTTTCGATCGGCACGACGCCGTAATGGGCTTTGCCTTTTTCGACTTCTTCAAAGACTTCGGCGATCGAGTTTTTCGGCTGGTAGCGGACGCTGTGGCCGAACTTGCTCATCGCGGCTTGGTGCGAGAAGGTGTTTTCGGGGCCGAGGAAGGCGATGGTGATGGGGGCTTCGAGGGCGAGGGCGCCGGACATGATTTCGCGGTAGATCGAGCGCAGGGTGCAGTTCGGCAAGGGGCCTTTATTGAGGCCTTCGAGACGCTCGAGCAAGGCTTTTTCGCGCTCGGGGACATAGATCTCGCGGCGGTTGGCGCGTTTCCATTCGCCAACTTCACCGGCGAGGCGGTAGCGACGATTGATCAGGGTGATGATCTGTTCGTCGATGCTGTCGATGTCTTTGCGCACTTCGCTGATGTCACGCATGGTCCAGAGTCTCCGTCGATTTGATAAAAGGCATACTAGGCTGCTGCGGCGGCGACAGTCAAGGGGCGGTGACGGATTGAGTGCCGAAATGCTCTTTGAGGAACGAGAGTAGATCCTGCAGCTCTTCCGGGCTGCCGTTCCAGGTCGGCATGCTGGCGGGCCAAGGTTCGCGCAGTTCCACTTGCGGGGCGATGATGGCGCGGATCAGGTAGCCGTCGTCAGCGGTGAGGATTTGGAGCTTTCCTGAGGCGTCGCGGATTTCGATGCGGCTGCCGGGCAGGCCTTTCAGGGAGGGGCCGCCGCCGACTTCACTGTCGAGGCTGTGGCAGGCGGTGCAGGAGGCCAAGAAAAGCAGACGCCCCCGTTCGGTCGGGGTGACGGAGACGGGGGCGTTTGAAGCGCCTGTACAAGCGCTGAGGAGCATCAGAAAGGCAAGAAATCTCAGCGGAACCACTTGTACCAGATGATGAAAAGGGCCACAGGCAGGACGACAAAGAGGTTGAAGAGCTTGAGGCGCTGTTTCCATTTGGCGATGTCGTGGGCGACACGCTCATCAAGAATACGCATCTGCTCGGGAGTGAGGCGATGGCGGGGATCTTGAGGAGACTGAGGATTGGAATTCATGAGGTCCAGAATTAGGGAGCTGCAGGAGTTTCAGGCGCCGGAGCGACAGGAGTTTCGGGCGCCGGAGCGACAGGGGCTTTTGGGGTTTCGCCGGTGTCGTATTTTTCTTCTTCGACTTTCGGTTTCGCATCAGGGGCACTAGCCGGAGCGGCGGGATCGACTGCAGGACCAGGAGCTGCAGGGGCACTGCCTTTCATGATCATTTTTGGAGCAGCTGCGGGAGGAGTGGGGGCACTCGGTGTGGAAGTGTCGACACGGACGAATTTCCACCAGACGATGAAGAGAGCAATCGGCACCATGACAACGAGGTTGAAAATCAGGATGCGTTTCTTCCACAAGCGGGATTGCGCCGCAACTTTTTCATCCATCGCCTTCAGCTGTTCCGGAGTGAGGCCGGGTTTACGAGGAGTGGTGGATTTGGAGGTGGATTTAGAGCCGTTAGGGCCGCTGCTTACGGTGCCGGCCGGTCCGGCAGTGGCAGTTCCTGCGGTCTTGAAGGGGGTGGTAGTTTTGGCGCCAGTTTTGGCGGTGCCGGTTTTGCTAGCACCAAGGCCCAGAGTCTTGGACCCGGGTTTGACGGCTTTGGGAGCGTCGTCGGCTTTGGGAGCGTCAAGTTTTACAGCAGGAACCGATTGCGTGGCGGCTCCGGCTTTAGCCTCTATTTCTGCGGTGGCTTTGGCTTCGAGTTCGGCCTTGATTTTGGCCTCGGCTTCGGCGCGCATTTTGGCTTCCATTTCGGCCTTGATTTTGGCCTCGGCTTCGGCGCGGAGGCGGTCTTCGAGTTCGGCTTTGGCGCGGGATTCTTCGAAGGCACGGCGTTCGGCTTCGAAGCGGGCACGTTCGGCCTCCATGGCGCGGGATTCTTCGAAGGCGCGGCGCTCGGCTTCGAAGGCGGCGCGTTCTTCTTCCATCTGGCGGCGCATGGTTTCGAGCTCAGTGTTGACTGCGGGAGCTTGCGCAGGATGCTGCGGGGCGGTGAAAACGGTGGGTTCAGAGGCCTGGTCAGCGGCGCTTGGCGGGCCGCCCATGGGGCCGCCGGCTTTGACACTGATGCTGGCGGACGAGGTGCCCAGGAGTTCGCTGTGAACAGGCGCCGCGACTTTCAGTTTGCCGATGCGTTTGGCTTGGGCGACTTCCGGATTGAGGACGGACTGAGCCTTGATGGACCCGGAGCTGGGTGCATGGGCGGGTTCCTGAGCTTGCATCAATTGATTGCGGGAGAAGGAGACGGTGATGGTTTCACGCATCCGACCCGACTTCATGTCGAAAGCCTGTTCAGACTTGGTCTGAACTGCATCCATGTCGGCGTCGAGGTCGCCCATGTTTTGGAAGAGGAGGAGGACGCCGCAGCTCGGGCAGTCAGCGCGGTCGCTGTCGAGGGCGAGGGGGATGGCGCCGTCGCATTTCGGGCAGTTGAACTCAAATGTCATTTGGAACATGAAACAAACTCCTCTCAGGGGCGTGGGTTAGGATCAGCTTTCAAGACAGCCGCGGATCTTCTCATAGGGGAGACGGATGCGCTGGGTGGTGCCAGGTTGACGCCCCGGGATTTCCAAAACGACAATTTTGTCTTGGATCTCGACGATGGCGATGGCTTGGATGACGTTGTCTTCGGTTTCGATGATGAAGGGGCCACGAGGGGCGCCGGAATCATCTTTCCAGATCTTGCGGAAGTACTTGGCATCGAGGTCGAGGGCAACCTCGAATTCGGCGGCTTGCTGGTCTTCGCGGCGGGGGCGGTTGACATAGAATTCTTCTTTCGGCGTGGCTTCCAAGACCACCGCGGCGAGCTTGCTGTGGATATGCAGAGGCCAAATAATCGGGGCAATTAAACCCAGCAAGAAATGCTGTAAGAGGGGGCGGGCGCGCGATTCGGCAATCGAGGCAGACGCGAAGGCGCTGCCCAAGCAAACAAGGCCGGGGATGAAGATGGCGAGAAAAGTGAAAGTGGAGAAGCCAGGCTGGATTTGGGCGATGAGTGTCATTTTTGTCGGCTCCGTCAATCTCATAAGCTAGCTGCTAGGGCGCGGACTGCAAGGGAATTCCAAGAGCTTCTCAGTTTCCTGAGACCTTGGTCAGGCGATCCTCCGCTATGAGAAGTTCGAACACATCGCGATCATGCCTATCAGGGCATGGGGCCCATTGTCCTCGCAGCTGCGGTCAAGGCCACTTTCTGGTAGAGAGGTCAGGGTTTCTTCCAGTTTATATGGGATGTCAATTCCGGTGGGGATAAGTTCTCTCTTCCAGATGCCATGGTAAATGCGTGGGTTTTCGCGAGTGGGAAGTTCGCGCCACATCGGATTCTGCGCTTATCTTGCGCCCATCGCAATCGCAAGGATTCCCCATGACTGATTTCGCCAGCTTTGAAGCTGCCTTCCTGCGCGCCTCCGCCGCTCTTCCCTACGCCTCGCTCCGCCGCCTCAGCAGCCGCAGCCGCAGTGTCAGCGTCCGTCGCGGCAATGTCGAACCGCCGCAGCTCAGCCAGGATGCCGGCTGGATGATCACCGTGGTCGCCGACGCCCACGGCGGCGGCGCCGGACCCTGCGGCATCGCCTACGCCGCCAGCGCCGAGTTCAGTGAAGCCGCTCTTGAACGCGGACTGCAAACCGCCAAACGCGCTGCGGCGCTCGCCGCCGGCCGCAGCGTTTGCGACTTCCGCAGCGTCCCTTTCTCGCATGCCTCAGGGACTTATGAAGGCCCCTCGCTCGGCGTCGAAATGCCGCTCGAAACCAGTGTCGACCTGCTGCGTCGGGTCGAAGCCGGATTGGCGGGTTCGCCGCTGATCGCCGATCGCAGCGCCTCGCTCAGCCAGGCGGTCTACGAGCAGGTCACCTTGACCAATCACGGCGGCCGCATCGTCCAGCGTTTCCGCCGCATTCATCCTGCCGCTTCGATCACGGCAGTCAAGGACGGCATGAGCCAGACCCGCAGCTGGCAGGCGGGCTCCTGCCTGCTCCAGGGCGGCGCCGAAATCCTGGCGCAGCGCGGCTTCGAAAGCTGCGGGCCGCAACTGGTCGAGGAAGTGCTCGAACTGCTCGCCGCGCCGCCTTGCCCGGATGAAGTGATGGATCTGATCCTGATGCCCGACCAGATGCACCTGCAGATCCATGAATCCATCGGCCATCCGCTTGAGCTCGACCGCATCCTTGGCGACGAACGAAATTACGCCGGCACCAGCTTCGTCACTCTTGACATGTTCGGTAAATATCAATACGGCTCGGAATTGCTCAACGTCAGCTTCGATCCCGGTCTCTCCGGCGAAGGCGTCAGCTGCGCCTTCGACGACGAGGGCAGCCCGGCCGAAAAGGTGATGCTGATCGAACGCGGCCTGCTCAAGAATCCCCTCGGCGGCATTGTCTCGCAGACTCGTTCCGGTCACGCCGGCACCGCCAACTCGCGGGCCCAGACCTGGAACCGCCCGCCGATGGACCGGATGGGCAATGTCAACCTCGAAGCTGGCAACACCTCTTTTGCGGCGATGATCGCCCAGGTCGAGCGCGGCATCATCATGAGCGGCAACCGCTCGTGGTCGATCGATGACTCGCGCAATAAATTCCAGTTCGGGTGCGAACACGGCCGCCTGATCCTCAATGGCCAACTCGGCCCGGTGGTCCGCGACGCCGCCTACCGCGGCATCTCCTCGTCCTTCTGGCGCGCCTTAAAAGCGGTCGGCGACGCCGATAGCTTCCGCGTCCTTGGCGTCGGCAATTGCGGCAAGGGCGAATTCAACCAGGTGGTCACCGTCGGCCACGCCACTCCTCCCTGCCTCTTTGCCGCTGTACAAGTGATGAAAGGCTGAATTAAGAATTAAGAATTTAAGGGTCTCCAATGAAGCGTCTTGAAACCTTCGCACCTCTCCTTGCTATAATTGTATTTCTCGGAATATGGTGCCGCACACTACATTTTGTCGATCCAATTTTGCTGCCCAGCCCTGAGGCCGTATGGTGTTCTGCACTCGCACATCGCGAGGATCTATTTTTCGCTTCGCTGCGCAGCGGATTTGTAGCTTTAATAGGCTTCGCTCTTAGTCTGTTTTTGGGCTTGATCATAGGATCTTTATTGGGATTGGTCAGATGTCTAGAGCTAATCTTTCAACCCTGGACCGTCTTTTTGCAGTCGGTGCCGGTGGTGGCGGTGGCGCCGATCTTGATTCTCTGGCTTGGCCCCGGGCTGCCCTCGATGATTGCGGTGTCTTGTATCGTGTCGCTCTTTCCCATCATCAACGGCACTGCAGCCGGCTTGCAGCGGACCCCGAAGGAGCGTCTCGACTTGCTCCGCGTCTGCGGTGCGAGCCCTCTGCAAACCTGGTGGAAATTGCGCCTGCCGCAAAGCACGCCGCTGATTGTCGCGGGGGCGAAGGTCAGCGCCGGGCTTAGCGTCGTCGGCGCCATCGTCGGCGAATACTTCACCGGCACTGGCGGACGCGGCGGCGGTCTGGCGCAGGCGATCAGTAATTGTCAGCAGAGCGCCAACTATCCTTTGCTGTTTGCGGTGACCGCGTGCGCGGCTTTGCTTGGCTTCACCGTCTACAGCGCGACGCAAATCTGTGGAGAACGCCTCTTGCGCCGACTAGGATTTTGAGGTCTGGACGTTAAAATTCGCTTCTCTCCCTTGCAGTGTAGGGATCAGCCGTGTAAAATGGTCTAGCCCTAGGCAGACTTGAACAACCCAGAAGGTGGTAAGGTTTCATGAGCACGAATGTACCCCGTCCTCCCCGTCCTCCCCGTCCCGGAGGCGCTACCCAACCTCCCTCAGCACCAACTTCGGCACCGCCGCCCTCGAAACCCACAGGCGGCAGTGATTTTGGTGACACCCGCACTGTGATCCTGTCGCGCAAGTCGATGGGCATGATGCAGTCCCTCAAAGACGAAGAGGCCGCCAAGGCCTCTGCCAGAGTCACGAGTGGCCCAGCTGCTGCAGCCCCCGCTCCGGTGGCGCCGCAGTTGCCCCGAGCCTCTGTTGTCGACGGCATCGTCTCTTGCATCAAATGCTCGGCCTCATTCCCCATCGTCTCCGACGAATACTACGGTGCCCAGGTCGAATGCCCGGACTGTGCCGCTGAGTTCGTCATCCCGACGCAGGCCGAACTGGCAGCGCAAGCCAAGCCGCAAGCCCCGATGCCCTCGCGTCCTGCACCGGCTCCTGCTGCACCGGCTCCCGCCGCTCGTCAGGCTCCTGCTGCACCGGCTCCTGCCGCTGCAGCTCCGGAAAAGCCGAAAAAGAAAAAGGCCACCGTCAAGGTGCCCGACTTCATGCAAAACGAGCTCAATGGCTCGGAAGAAGTCTACTTCTGCAAGCATGACGCCGGCAGTAACGGCAGTGTCGCCGGCATCGCCGGTGGTGCCATCGCCATGATCGGCGGCGTTGTCGCTCCTTTGGTTGCCACTGGCCCCGTAGCTGCTGGTATCGCCGCCGGTGTCGGTGTCGTCGGTATCATCATCGGTGTCGTCCTCGGTAAAAAAGCCGGCGGTCCGCGCGCCTTGGTGGTCACTGATAGCCGCGTCATCGCCAAGAACGGTGACTGGGTCGCTGAGTCGGATCTCGATCAGTAAGATCGCGACCGGCACAAAAAAAGGGAGCCACCCGGCTCCCTTTTTTAATGCCCCCTTAAGCCAGTTCTCACTCGCCTTGGCTTGCAGTCCGCAGGAATGGCGGAAAATTGGCGCGCTGTTTCACTCCAACATCCCCAGGAATTCTCAACATGGCCAAAGTCCTTATCATCGGCGCCGGCGGCGTCGGCCAAGTGGTCGCCCACAAGTGCGCCCAGGTCCTCAAACAAGGCGGCTTCTCCGAGATCATGCTCGCCTCCCGCACCAAATCCAAGTGCGATAAAATCGCCGCCCAGATCAAGGCGAAATGGGGCGTCGAGATCCAAACCGCCTCCGTCGATGCCGACAACGTGCCCGAAACCGCAGCCTTGATGAAGAAGTTCAAGCCGGTGGTCTGCATCAACGTCGCCCTGCCCTACCAGGACCTGACCCTGATGGACGCCTGCCTGGAAGCCGGCGTCAACTATGTTGACACCGCCAACTACGAGCCTCGCGACATCGCCAAGTTCGAATACAAATGGCAGTGGGCCTACCAAGAGAAATTCCAAAAGGCCGGCCTCATCGCCCTCCTCGGCTCCGGCTTCGACCCCGGCGTCACCAACGTCTTCACCGCTTGGACCGCAAAACACAACTTCTCGCGCATCGATGAACTCGAAATCATCGACGCTAACGCCGGTTCGCACGGCCTGCCTTTCGCCACTAACTTCAACCCGGAAATCAACCTCCGCGAAGTCTCTGCCAAGGGCCGCTACTGGGAGAACGGCGCCTGGGTCGAAACCAAGCCGCTCGAAATCGGCATGGTCTTTGACTTCCCCGCCGGCATCGGCGCCAAGAAGCTCTACTGCCTCTACCACGAAGAGCTCGAGTCGCTCGCCAAACACTTCCCCACCCTGAATCGCGCCCGCTTCTGGATGACCTTCTCCGACAACTATCTCATGCACATGAAAGTGCTCGAGAATGTCGGCATGCTCGGCATCGCCCCGGTCAAGCACAAGGGGCAGGACATCATCCCGATCGAGTTCCTCACCACCCTCCTGCCCGACCCCGCCTCGCTCGGTCCTCTGACCAAGGGCAAGACCTGCATCGGCTCGCTGGTCAAGGGTCTCGGCAAGGACGGCAAACCCAAGGCCACTTGGACCTACAACGTCTGCGTCCACGAAGAGTGCTACGAGGAAGTCGGCTCACAAGCCATTTCCTACACCACCGGCGTCCCCGCCATGATCGGCGGACTCCTCGTCGCCAGCGGCGTCTGGTCCGGCAAAGGCGTCTTCAACATGGAACAGATGAACCCCGACCCCTTCATGGCCGAGCTCAACAAGCACGGCCTCCCCTGGATCCACGAAGAGCTCCCCGCCGACTTCACGCTGCCGGTGCGCTGAGCGCAGAATCCAACGAACGCCAGGGCTTCGCTGGCGTTCAATTTTTTAAAGGCTCCCATGAAAAAACCTCTCATCAAAACCCTCGTTATCGCTGCCCTTATCGCGCTCTACCTGGTGATCTGTGACTCGCAGCACCTTCGTGGCGAATCCCTGCCTATGGTCATCGGACTCTTTCTGACCTTATATGGCGTCAGCGAAATTTTCCTCAAGGTCGTGAACTCGGAAAAACTGCAGGCCTCACTCCTGCCATGGATCATCGTTTTCCTTTGCGGCATTCTTCTTCTTACGCAAAATTGGGTCATCTCCCTGGCACTCGCGGGAATTGTCAGCGCTGCCATTTTCAAGAGCTGGTTCAGCCCCGAGGGCTAGTGTCGAGTTTGGCCTTCTTCGTTCACTGGGCTCGCTGGCGAGCCCAGTGAACGAAGCCGATCTCGTGCTCTTTTCTTGCATTTCGATGTCACCTAGTGTAGGCTTTCAAGAACCCTGATCACAGCCTCTTGAAATCAAACCAGTGGAGAATTCATGATTGACGAAATCGAAAAGACCATGCCCGAACAGCTTCGGGACAAAAGCCTCAAAAGGCACATCATCTGGTTCGCCGGGTCGCTGTATAGAGTCGCCGCGCTTTATGTGGGCTCGATCCTGCTCTGCTCGGTGCTGTTTTCGCTCCTCGAAAACAAAACCCTCTTGGAGAGCATCTGGTGGTGCCTGGTGACCGCCTTGACCATCGGCTACGGAGACATTGCGCCGGTCACCACAGGCGGCCGAATCCTAGCCATCTTCTTCTCCCATTTCTGGGTCTTTGGCATCGCTCCGCTGATCGTGGTGAACGTCCTGCAAGCGGTCACCCAGGACCGAGATAAATTCACCAACGAAGAGCAGGAAGAAATCAAGAAACTGCTCAAAGACATTCACGCCAAAGTGAAGTGATGTGATCCGGATTTCAGGTTCTCCGAGCGCTTTGTCCTTGCCGTTCCTCACTGGGCTCGTCGGCATCCTGCCGGCTGGGCTTCGTTCCGGAGCCAGTAAGAGGAGCTGCGGGAGCTCACTCCAAGTCGTGCAGATAAGTGATCTTGCGATTATCTTCTTGATGCAGCACCAGATGGACCGGGTGGCCGGCGAGTTCCATCGCCATCGCTTCATCGGTGGGGAGGAGGCCTTGGGCGAGGGCGTCTTGGTAGGCGCTCAGGAGCGCCAGGCGCGGGAAGATCTGCGGCGTTTCGGCGGCGCGCAGGGTAGCGCGGGGAGGGGTGCTGACGACGCGGTTGTCGGCATCGACGATTTTGATCGTGTCGGTGACTGGATGAGCGAGGACGGCGGAGCCGGTTTTTTCCGCTTGCTCGAAGCAGCGTCGGAGGGTTTCGGGTTTGAGCAGGGGGCGGGCGGCGTCGTGGACGGCGACCAAGTCGCAGTCGAGCGCCTTCAGGCCGTGGATCACCGAATGAGCCCGTTCGCTGCCACCGGCGACCAGCCGGAGATCGTGGAAACCATGAGCGACGAGGATTTGGCGGTAAGACTCCAACTCCGTGGCGGGAGCGACGAGGATGCAATCCTTGGGATTAACCAGAGTCGTGCAGCAGCGGAGGGAGTGGATGAGCACCGGTTGGCCGCGAAAGTCGGCGAGGAGCTTATCGGAGCCGAAGCGTTGCCCGGAACCGCCGGCGGCGATGATGATGCCGCGTGTCATGGCAGCTCCGGGTTGCAGGCCTTGGCCATGGCGCGGCAGGCGGCGGTGCCGGGGATGCCGGTGTCAGCAAGAGCCAGATAGGTGTCCGCGGCGGCGCCGTGGCGGCCGAGGAGAAGCTGCAGGCGGGCGAGTTCCAGTCCGGCGCGGGCGAGGCTTTCGGCATGATGCGGCAGCTGATGCTTGCGCGCCTCGCGCTGATCGAAGAAGAGCTGGCGGAAGGCGTCGAGAGCCGGCTGGGTGGCGTTGTCGTCAGCGACCGGCAAGCCGCAGAGGAGGGATTCCGCCCAGAGGAGTTCGGCGCGGGCGTGAAGTTCGACGGAAGTTTTGCTGCCTCGGATTTTCTGCAAGGAGTCCTGGACCAGGGCGAGGCGGGGGTCGATCTGGCCGGCATTGCCCGGCACGGAGCGGATTTCTGCTAGGCGGGCGGCGGCGGCCTGCAGCTGCGCCTGCTGTTGCAATTGCGGATCCTGGAAGAGCCGGGCGGCGGCATCGAGCTTGGTCGCGGCTTCGGTAAAAGCCGCTTGACGGGCGAGGAGCGAGGCGGCGAGCAAAGCGGCTCGTCCGGCTTCTTCCGGGCTGGCTTGGCTGAGATCCTGTTCCAGGCTGCTCAAGGCCGTTTCTTCATCGCCGTTTTCAATCAGCAATCCCGCTTGCTCGAGCAAGAGTCCGCCGCGCCGCGTTTTACTGGCCAGAGAGAGGGCTTTGGTATAGGCTTCGAGAGCTTCCGGGAAGCGTTTCAGTTTGCGGTAGTCGCGAGCGCACCAGGCCCAGGCGTCACAACGCAAATCTGAGCTTGCGCTGGGCTCGTCGCGGAGGCGTTTCCATAAGCTGCTGTCGCCGCTTCCGGCCTTCCAGGCGCCGACGGCTAAGGCGTGGTCCAACCAAGGCAGGATTTCCTGGGCTGCGGCATCGCCGGAATGGGCGCGGGTTTTTAACTCTTCGGCTGCGCCGGGAGCGGCGGCCACGGCGGCTTCGAGCAGGAGTCCGGCAGAGCGCCGGGTGTCCACGGCGAGGCGAGCGGCGGCGAGCAGGTGGGCCCCGCCTTCGGCTTGGGAGCCCGCTTGCAAGAGCAGGCGCCCGGTGATGACCCGGGCTTCCAGGGTTTTGTTGTCGCGGAGAAGTGCGGCGCCTTCGCTGGCCAGGCCACCTTCGCCGAGAAGGGTGGCGGCGAGCAGGGCGCCTTCGTCGCCGCCGCGACTGGCGAGAGCGGCGGCGCGCCGTAGACCGGCGACGCTTTGGTCGCTGTTTCGGGCGGCTTCGGCCTGGCTCAGGGCCGCGAGGCGATAGAGAAGTTGTGCCTCGCCTTCCGGGCTCAAGGCCGCTGCAGCTTCGAGGTCGCTGGCGGCGGCGAGGGGGTCCTTGGCGATCCGAGCTCGTTCGATGAAGGCACGGCCGCGCCATTCCCCTTGGGTGTCGGCAAGAAGGAGGTCAAGCTGTTGACGGGCGCCGGTCTTGTCGCCGTGGCGGCGCAAGAGGACGGCGAGGCAGAAGCGGAGGGCGGGGTCCGGGCTTATTTCCAAGCTGCGGCGGAGTAGGGCCACGGCTTCGTCCTTTTGGCCGGCGCCATCGCGGAGGCAGGCTTCCTGGATCAGGAGTTTCGCGGGGCCGCCGGCGCGGACGGCGGCGGCGAGGAGCTCGGCCGCCAGAGCCGCTTCGCTAGGGGGGAGTCGTCGCGAGGCTTCCTGCAGCAAGCTGGCAGCGCCGGGCTCGAGCTGCAGATCCGCGGCCTTGAGGAGGGTGGCATCGTGAAGCAGCGGAAGGGGCGGTGCAGCGGCGGCGAGGAGTTCAAGGCGCAGGGTCAGGAGGATCTTGCCCGGTCCTTCGGTCAGGCTTGCCAGTCGGGCCCGGGCGGACTGGGCATCGCCCTTCAGGCAATCGAGGCGAAATTTGTCTGCGGCCGTCAGACCGGAGCCGGGGGCTTGGGCGAGCGCGATGGCCTCGTTGAGGCGACCGAGTCGGATCAGGCCGCGCAGGCGCAGGGCCTCGGCTCGGGGGCGCAGGGCCTCCGGCCAGGAACGCAGAAGGAGTAATTCGGCTTCGTCATCGCGGCTGAGGGCTTGCAGGGCTTCACTCCGCAGAAGGACAGAGGCAGCTTCTTCGCCGCCGGCTTGGCTGAGCCACTTGAGGGCGGCGTCCGGCGCCGCAGCTTGCAATTCGAGGCGGGCGAGGCGGCGCGCCAGACTCGGCTTGTCGGCAGCCGAAACCTGCTCGAGAGCTTGCGACCAGAGGCGTCGGGCGATGTCGCTGCGGCCGTCCGCGGCGGCGCTCTCACCAGCAGCGGCAAGTCCCTTGCCCGCTTCGCCTTCGGCATAAGCGGTGAGGCTGAGGAGCAGCAGAAAACTGGCGCTGAGCCCCGGTTGCGGTCGAAAATTCATCTCGTCTCTCCTTGTCAGCCCTCACTGTGCTGTGTCGCAGCAGCCTGACAAGTTTCCCCGAGCGGCTTTCACTTGCCGTATTTGACGCCGCAGCCGTAAGGAGTGCAAGTCGCCTTGCTCACCGGCTTACCGGCGAGGAGTTCATCGAAGGCGGCCTGGACCATGTTCTTGGCGGCGGGGATGGATTGGGGATTGGCGTCTTTATTGTCATCGACGGCGCCTTGGTAGGCCAGGATGCCTTTTTTGTCGAAGATGAAAATGTGGGGGGTCACCTTGGCGCCAAAAGCTTGGGCCAGAGTGCCGGCGGCATCGAGGAGGAAGTGGCTCGGTGACGCTTTTTGTTCGCTCAGCCATTTGCCGGCTTCCTCGGCGTTGACATGGCCGTTTTTCCCTTCGCCTTGGGAGCAGACGGTGATCCAGACGATGTCTTTGCCAGTGGCGAAGGTCTGCAGTTTCTGCATATTGCCGGAGCTGTAATGCTTCTTGACGAAGGGGCAATCCCTGTTGGTCCACTCGAAGACGACAATTTTATCCTTGAGATCGCCAGTCTTGATGGCTTTGCCTTGGATGTCGCTGGTGTCCAAGCTGGGTAGTGCTTTGCCATTGTCGAGAGCGAAAAGTCCGGAGCTGAGACAGAAGGTGAAGCAGACGGTCATGAGCAAGGTTTTCATCGGCATCTTCCCGGGTTGATGGACTTGGAGAGAAAACATTCCGGCGGGTCCTCCAATCTCCAAGAAGGCCAGCCAGTGAATTTTTATGACAGGTCAAGTATTTCCAAGTTCCAAGCTCTTACGAAAAAGATGACTTGGTTGTAATGTGTCTTGGGCTAGTTCTGATACAAATTGATCAAGGGCGGCCTCCCACGCCTGCCGTGACGCCGAAACGAGGAGATCTCGTTTCAGTTTCATACGGCCCCTTCACTCAACTAGGAGATTTCACCATGGCTGCACCCGAAAGCGCTCTTCTTGCTCTGGGCATCGGCATTGCCCTGTCTGCCGCCTGCGGCTTCCGCATCATGATTCCATTGGTCGCGATTTCTCTCGGGGCCCGCGCCGGCGAGCTCCATCTCGCTTCGGATTTCGGCTGGATGGCCAGCGATCTCGCCCTCGGGATCTTCCTGGTCGGCATGGTTTGTGAAATCTGTGCCTACTACATCCCCGCGGTCGACAACTTTCTCGACACCATCGCTTCGCCTGCAGCCCTTATCGCCGGTACCATCGTCACTGCCTCGATGATCCAGGACATGACCCCGATGCTGCGCTGGACCCTGGCGGTCATTGCCGGTGGCGGCGCGGCTGGTCTGGTGCAAGCTAAAACCGTCGTTGTCCGAGCTCTCTCCACCTTGACCACCGGTGGTCTGGGCAATCCCGTCGTCGCCAGCGCCGAGCTCGCCGGCGCCGTCGGCGTCTCCGCTCTCGCCATCTTCCTCCCGGTCTTCGCCATCATCGGCGTTCTGGCCCTTCTGATCAGCACTTTCTTTGCTATCCGATGGGCATGGAAAAAGCTCCGCAGCAGCCGCGCCAGTGCTCATGACACTCGAGTCACCTGAGTTCCGACGCGACAGGGAGGACCGGGAAACCGCTCCTCCCTCTTCATTTTCCCGGTTAAAATTTTTAGTAGCTTATAAATGAGATCTATTAATTTATATGTAAGTCACTTGTATTCATATATTAGAATCTATTAACAGGACATTTGGAAGCTTGTTGATAACTTAACTGGGAACAAATCGCAATGGGCGCTATCTTAATGACTAAGCTGATCAAGATCCCAAGGAGGTATAGCATGGTTCGCCAACGTCTTTCCCGTCGTCAGATGAAGGTTCTTGCCGCCGTTGCGGCCACTGCCATGGCCGCGAACGTCGCTGCTGCAGATTTTGAGCTTCAGGACAACGCCGTCAGTGTTTCGCTCAGTAGCGGCTCGCTCCTCGACCAGGAGAGCTCGCCTCACCAGGCCGAAGACAATCAACGTCCTTCCTAAATGAAACGCCGCTGGGCCTGGTTGTCCCTTCTCATTTCTGTTTCGCCCTCACTCTTCTCCCAGTTCGGTGGGGAAGGTGAACCCGGGCGGCAGCGCCAGACATTACGCCCGCCCGAAGCTCAGCCGGTCCGTCTCGACGACGGACGGATCCAGCTCGGCAAATGCCTTTACGATGCCAAGCGCCAGGAAGTCTCTTTCCCCGGCGAAATGAACCTTGCCGAAGGTACCCTCGAAGTTTTGATTTCGACCTCCCGCGGCCGCATTCACGAGGCCCTGCTGTTCAGCGACGCCTCGCCTTACCAAATTCAACTCATGCTGCTGCTGGCGGGTGCCCGCAACGATGTCATAGCTGCGGACGGCCAACCAGGCCAGATCATCGATGTCGACGTCGAATGGCGTGGCGATGACGGCCTGAGTCATCGCGAGCCGGTCGAAAACTTCCTCGCCGACACGCGTCGCGCCAATCGCGCCCCGCCGCGCATGGGTTTCCATTTTACCGGGTCAGAAGTGGTCGAAGGGGTTCTCCAGGCCGAAGGCGCGGGCAACATCGCCTTGCTGTATAATCGCCCCGACAGCGTCCTCAACTGCGCCGACCCCGATGCCCGCAAGGACGTCATTTTCGAAGCCAATCCGCGCCGCCTTAAGCCCGGGCTCGGTGCTAGCGTGCGGATCATTCTGAGCCTGCGTCCGCTGAAATAAGAACGTGGCTCGACCATCCTTGGTCGAGTTGATTTTTTTCTCGAGCTGGAAGCTCGAGCCACGTATTCACCGGGGCGCTTGGACATTGCCGACGATTTCCACTGGCAGGTCGTCGGAGATTTCGGCGTAAGAGAGGACCGGCAGTTCCGGGGCTTTGCGGCTGACCAGTTGTTGCAGGTGGCTGCGGATCAAGGGGGAAACCAGGAGGCAGACATCGGTGCCGGTGGATTGCTTCAGTGAGCTGGTGACCTGGGTGATCTGGCGGACGATTTCGCTGGCCCGGTCGGGGGCGAGGGTGAGCAGGCCGATGCCGCCGTTGTTCTGAGTGATCGAGCTGACGATTTCGTGCTCGAGTTCAGGCTGGATAGTGACCCCGAACAGGGTCTTGCCGTCGGCCAGGCAGCGCGAGCTGATGTGACCACGGAGGGCCTGGCGGCAGTGCTCGGCGAGGACTTGCGGATCCTTGCTGGTGGCGGCGTGGTCGGCAAGGGTTTCGAGGACCAGGGCGAGATCGTGGATCGGCACTTTTTCGCCGAGGAGATTTTGCAGGACGCGGTGGATGACGCCGACCGAGAGAGGTTCCGGAGTGACTTCGTTGACCACCGAGGCGTGGGTCTCTTTAAGCTTCTCAAGCATGTTGGAGACGTCCTGACGGGCGAGCATGTCGGGAGCGTAGTCGCGGACCAGTTTGGTGATGTGGGTGGTGATCACCGAGGCGGCGTCGACGACGGTGTAACCGAGGGCCTCAGCGGCTTCGACGCGTTTCGGCGAGATCCACACGGCGTCGAAGCCAAAGGCCGGGTCTTTCGCCTTGATCCCTTCGATGTTGTCGCGGACATCGCCGGGATTGATGGCGAGGTGGTAGCCGACATGGACCTGGCCGCGAGCCCGTTCGAGGCCGCGCACCAGGATGCGGTATTCGTTGGCGCCGATCTCGATATTGTCCTTCACTGAAACCGGCGGGATGCGGAAGCCGAGATCGTCGTAAATCTGACTGCGGATGTTGCCGATGCGTTCGACCAGGTCGCCGCCTTGGCCGACATCGACCAGAGGCACTAGCGAGAAGCCGATTTCGAGCTGCATCGGGTTGACCGGTTTGTTGTATTTGTCTTCCGGGGCGGCAGCCGGGGCGCCGGGAGCGGGCGGAGTGCCGGGGGCGCCGGTTTTGGCGGCAGCGCCGGCAAGGGCAGGGATGGACTCGATACCTTTTTCAGCGACACGGGCTAGGGCGAAGATGCCGCCGGAGAGGATGGCGAAGGGCAGGAAGGGCAGGCCGGGGAGGATGGCAATGACGGCGAGAATCAGCGAGCAGACATAGAGCGGAGTCGGATTCGCCAGCAATTCGGTGAAGACCTGCGAACCCATGGCACCCTGCTTGGTGCTGCGGGTGACCAGGATACCGGCGGCGACCGAGATCACCAGAGAGGGGATCTGGCTGACCAGGCCTTCCCCGATGGTCAGGGTGGTGTAGTGCTTGAGGGCTTCATTAATCGGCATGTCCTTTTGAATCATGCCGATGCCGATGCCGCCGACGATGTTGATGATGAGGATGATCAGACCGGCGACGACATCGCCTTTGACGAACTTGTTGGCACCGTCCATGGAGCCGTAGAAGGAGGCTTCGTCGTTGAGTTTCTTGCGGCGTTCCTGGGCGTCGCGTTCATCGATCAGGCCGGCGTTGAGGTCGGCGTCGATGCTCATCTGTTTACCGGGCAAGGCGTCCAAGGTGAAGCGGGCTGCGACTTCCGCAATCCGGGTCGCACCCTCGGTCACCACTTTAAACTGGATCATGGTGATGATCAAGAAGATGACGATACCGACGAAGTAGTTCCCTTGGATGACGAAGGTGCCGAAGGCGTGGATGACTTCGCCAGCCTGGCCATCGAGCAGGATGAGCTTGGTCGAGGCGACGTTGAGGCTGAGGCGGAAGAGGGTGACAATGAGGAGGATGGCGGGGAAACTAGAAAGCTGCAGCGGGGTGCTGATGTAGAGCGTCATCAGCATCACCAGGAAGCCGGCGGAGATCGAGCAGACCAGCAGCAGGTCGAGCATCATCGGCGGCAGTTTGAAGATCAGGATGAAGAGCACCATCGCCATGCCGAGGGCAAAGCCGATGTCGGTCAATCCGGCGCGGGTCTTCAGGGTGTCCATGGTGCTCATCGGGAATCTTCCTCAGGCTTTTGCCGGATCTAGAAAGCAAGTCCCGTGCCATGGGGAAGAAACGAGGTTAATTAACTTTGTGTCATGTGCTTATGGATTTATCTGTGGGCTGAACACAAAAAACCCGGCGCCGTGGCGCCGGGTTTTTGTGGAATGAGCGAGGGCTCAGTCTTTTTGGTACTTGTCGTGGCAGGAAGCGCAGCTGGTGCCGACTTCTTTCCAGGCTGTCTCAGCAGCGTTGAGGTCTTTTTTGCCGACGGCGGCTTTGACCGCAGCGAGAGCGGTGGACATGTCGGCCGACATCTTGTTGAACTCGGCTTCGGGGTGTTTGAAGGCCTTGAGTTTATCGCTGGCTTTGATCAGCTTGTCGAGCTCGGTGGCGAAGGCGGGGTCGTTGAATTTCTTCGCGTTGGCCAGTTTCTTCAGTTCTTTGTTGGGTTTCTTGACATCTTTCATGATGGCTTCGACTTCCTTGGCCGCATCAACTGCGAAAAGGGGGATGGCGATGCCGGCGGCGAGAGCGAAGCTGAGGGCGAAACGCATTTGGAGATCTCCTGATCAGGGTTTGGGGGAAGGCTTATGCCTTATAATACGACGACTGGAAAAAGAAAGTGTTTCGTAAAATGGAAAAATTTGGGAATGACAGCTTTTTCATCCACGTCACCAGCCCTGCCTTTTTGCGATTTCCGGGTTAGCGTGGCGAGCACACTCACCACACCCCAAGGAGAAATCCCCGATGACCGTCAAGTCCCCCCTGCAGATCGCCCGCGCCGCCTATCAACCCAAGCTCCCCGCCTGTTTTGCGAAAGGCGCAAAAGTCCAGTTCGAACTGGGCGCAGCCACCACCGCCGCTGCGGATGACGCAAAAATCGCCGGCCTTTTCCCCAAGACCTACGGCGCCCCCATCCTCAGCTTCAAAGCTGACGCCGCCAACTCCAGCTTCGCCCCCCTCTCGGTCGGCGTCATCCTCTCCGGCGGCCAGGCTCCCGGCGGCCACAACGTCGTCGCCGGCCTCTTCGACGGCCTCAAGTCGCTCAACCCTGCCAACAAACTCTTCGGCTTCCTCGGCGGCCCCGGCGGCCTGGTCGATAACAAATACATGGAAATCACCGACGCCGTGATCAACGAATACCGCAACACCGGCGGCTTCGACATCATCGGCTCCGGCCGCACCAAGCTGGAAGAAAAAGCCCAGTACGACCAAGGCCTCGCCAACATGCGCGCCCTCGGCATCGGCGCCCTCGTCGTCATCGGCGGCGACGACTCGAACACCAACGCTTGCGTCCTCGCCGAATACTACAAGTCGATCGACGCCGGTATCCAAGTCGTCGGCTGCCCCAAGACCATCGACGGCGACCTGAAGAACGAATACATCGAGGCCTCCTTCGGCTTCGACACCGCCTGCAAGGTCTACGCCGAGCTGGTCGGCAACATCGGCCGCGACGCCCTCTCCGCCAAGAAATACTGGCACTTCATGAAGGTCATGGGCCGCTCAGCTTCGCACATCGCCCTCGAAGTCGGTCTGCAAACTCAAGCCAACATCACCCTGATCTCGGAAGAAGTCGCCGCCAAGAAAATGACCCTCGGTCAGATCGTCGACGACATCTGCGCCGTCATCAATGCCCGCGCTGAAAAAGGCGAGAACTTCGGCCTCATCGTCATCCCCGAAGGCCTGGTCGAATTCGTCCCCGAAATGAAGACCCTGATCTCCGAACTGAACGACCTGATGGCCCACGCCGACGAGTCGCTGCCGAAGTCCTTCGCCAAGGCTGAAAGCCTGGGCGAACTGGCCAAGCTCGGCCTCAGCACCGCCTCCGCCAGCCTCTACTTCTCCCTGCCCGCTGCCATCCGCGAGCAGCTCGTCGCCGACCGCGACCCGCACGGCAACGTCCAAGTTTCCCGCATCGAGACCGAGAAGCTCTTGATCGGCATGGTCGAAGCTCGCCTGACCGAACAGAAAAAAGCCGGTCAATCGAAGGCCAAGTTCTCGCACCAGAACCACTTCTTCGGCTACGAAGGCCGCTGCGCCGCGCCGTCGAACTTCGACGCCGACTACTGCTACTCCCTCGGCTACACCGCCGCCGCCCTTCTCGGCGCCGGCAAGACCGCCTATCTCTCGAGCGTCCGCAAGCTCACCTTGCCGGCCAACAAGTGGATCGCCGGCGGCGTCCCCTTGACCTCGATGATGAACGTCGAACGCCGTCACGGCGCCGACAAGCCCGTCATCCGCAAGGCCCTGGTCGAGCTCGATGGTGCCCCCTTCAAGCGCCTCGTCGCCCAGCGTGGCGAATGGAGCCTGAAGACCTCCTTCGTCTTCCCCGGCCCGATCCAATACTTCGGCCCCACCGAAGTCTGCGACACCACCACCCACACCCTGCGCCTCGAGCAACTCGGCCGCTGAACGTGGCTCGATCGTCCCGATCGAGTGCTTGATCTTCGCGCCCGCCGTAAATCGGCGGGCGCGGTTTTTTATCTCTTTGGAGCCTAGGCAACAAAAAATCCCCGAGTAATCGGGGACTTACGGATGAGAGCGAATGCAATCAACTCAGGAACTGGCGCAGTTCCTCCTCCGCCAAGTAAGGACGGTCATCTTTTTTGCGGATTGCCGTCTTTGCCGCTTCTGCATCTTCTAGCGAGAGAAATACGCCCATCAAATCGTTGCCGCCTTGGAGCGCGAAAAATCGATGATTTGTCGCTTTCAGCTGCTCGTTGACGATCGAAAAGAGGGCGACAGTTGCCTTCTCCCATTCATACTCATTATCATTCGCGGTAGAGATTATGCATGACACTTTCCCACAAGTAACGGAATAGCCACCACCTTCGCGATTCTCGATGACTTTTTCCGGCACAGGCACGAATTTCTTCAATTCGGGAAGTAGATCTTTATAGGCTTTGCCGATCCCTCCCTCAGCAAGATATTCCGCGTCAAAGAAAAGTGCTTGCTGCTTGATGAGCTTGAGTGTCATTGATGTTTCCTCTGTTTTGTCTTACTTAATCATCTGTTCGATCAGCAGGCTGTTCTTCATGGTTCAAAATAAGTCGGGTGCCGGAAAAAAGCAACAACAAACACCGCAAGGATTGCGGCGGCCCCAGACAACAACATCCCCTGGCAAGGCCAGGGGATTTCTTTGCTCAAATTCTGAATTCTGAATTTTCAGTGGCAGCCGCCGCAGCGGCCGAGTACATCTGGGCGAAGAGCTCGGCGATCTGGCCTTTTTCGAGGCAGGAGAAGGCGACGCGGATGTTGCTTTCGCCGATGGCGATGGTGCCGATGCCTTTGGCGCTGAAGACGCTTTTCTTATCCCGTAAGCCGAGAATCAGCACACTTGCCCACGCGTATCCAAGACGCCTTAGCCAACATGCAGGGAAGCCCCGCGCAAGATTTTACACTCGTCGTCCTGTTGCTCGACCCCTTGCGGGTCGCACATGGTAGCCCAGCGGTCGAGCCGCATCGGCGCAGACCCTGGGTTTGTGTTTGAAATGTGCTCCCGAACCCTTGCGGGTCGCAC
>JAYTMY010000173.1:0-3094 GCA_043748535.1 Lentisphaeraceae bacterium
ATTCTTAATTCTTAATTCTTAATTCTTAATTCTTAATTCTTAATTCTTAATTCTTAATTCTTAATTCTTAATTCTTAATTCTTAATTCTTAATTTCCGGAGCTCCCCATGCCCGACTTCTTCTCACTCTCGCCCGCCGCGTTACAAGTGCGGACCAAAGCGCCGGCGCGGCAGGAGCCGCTGCCGCTCAGCGCGGAACAGCTCCGCAATGCTCCCGGCGGCGAACTCTTCGGCATGTCGCAGGACGTCGGCATGGGCTGGAAGGCCAGTGCCACCAATGCCGAGCAGGTGCTCCTGCTCTCCACCATCGGCGGCATCCGCAAGCCCGACGGCTCGCCCCTCGCCCTCGGCTACCACACCGGCCACTGGGAACTGTCGCTGCTGGTCGAAGAAGCGGCGAAATGCCTCACTGAAGCAGGGTGTATGCCCTTCGCGGCGCACTGCTCCGACCCCTGCGACGGCCGCTCGCAAGGCACGGATGCGATGATGGACAGCCTGCCGTACCGCAATAGCGCAGCCGAAACCATGGCGCGGCTTGTCCGTTCGCTGCCGCGCTCGCGCTCAGTGATCGGCGTCGCCACTTGCGACAAAGGTCTGCCGGCGATGATGATGGCCCTCGCTGAATGCTCCGACCACTTCGGCCTGATCCTGCCCGGCGGCTCGTCCTTGCCGCCTGACCGCGGCGAAGATGCCGGCGCGGTGCAATCGATCGGCGCCCGCTTCTCGCACGGCGAACTCACTCTGAAAGAAGCGGCCCAGCTCGGCTGCGCCGCTTGCGCCTCGCCCGGCGGCGGCTGCCAGTTCCTCGGCACTGCGGCCTCCGCACAAGTCCTCGCCGAAGCCCTCGGCCTCGCCCTGCCGCACAGTGCCCTCGCGCCCTCAGGCGAACAGGTCTGGCTCGACCTCGCCACCCAGTCCGCCGCCGCCCTGCTCAATCTCAAAGCCAAGGGCATCACCATCGGCGACATCCTCACGGATAAAGCCGTCCACAACGCCATGGTCGTCCACTGCGCCTTCGGCGGCTCCACCAACATTCTTTTGCACCTGCCCGCCATCGCCTTCCAGGCGGGACGCCGTCGCCCCACATCCGCCGATTGGGAAGCCGTCAACCGCCAGGTGCCGCGCCTCGTCGACGCCCTGCCCAACGGCCCCGCCAACCACGTCACCGTGCAGGTTTTTCTCGCCGGCGGCGTGCCGGAAGTCATGCTCCACCTGCGCGACCTCGGCCTCTTGCACCTCGACGTCCTCACCGCCACGGGTGAAAGCCTCGGCAACAACCTCCAGAAGTGGGAGAATTGCGCCCGCCGCAAGCTCCTGCGTCAACGCCTGAGCGAGCTCGACGGCATTGATCCCGACAAGGTCATCGTCGCCCCGAATCTGGGTTTCCCGCGCACCGTCATCTTCCCCCGCGGCAACCTCTGCCCGGAAGGCTCGCTGGTGAAGAGCACCGCGATCAATCCGGTGCTGTTCAAGGACGGCATCTACCGCCATCGCGGCGCCGCCCGCGTCTTCACCTCGGAGGACGAAGCCATCCGCGCCGTCAAGGGCCTGGACAACCCCTTGCTTCCCGGCGAGATCATCGTCCTGGTTTGCCGCGGCCCCCTCGGCGCCGGCATGCCCGAGACGGCGCAGATCACCATCGCCCTGAAATACACCAAGGCGCTGAAGGACAATGTGCTGCTCACCGACGGCCGTTTCTCCGGCTTCTCCAGCGGCCCCTGCATCGGCCACATCGGACCCGAAGCCCTCGCCGGCGGCCCGATCGGATGCCTGCGCGACGGCGATATCGTCGATATCATCCTCGACCAGAATCAAAGCCAGGGCAGCATCAACCTGCTCGGCCCCGGCGGCGATGCGACCAGCGGCACGGAATTGCTCGCATCGCGGACTCCGCATCCCGATTTGAGACCCGACCGCCGCCTGCCCGCCTCGGTCAAGCTCTGGGCTGCCTTGCAGGCCTGCAGCGGTGGAACCTGGGGCGGCTGTGTTTACGATCCCGAAGCCCTTTGCCGTTTACTGGGTGGAGGCCATGGATGAAGAGCGTTGTCCATCTCCGCAGCGAATCCCTGAAGATGAGCGTCCTCAGCCGGGGCGGCATCATCGCCAGCCTGGAGTATCTCCGTCCGGGTCAGGCGCCCTTGCAACTCGTGCTTGCGCCGCCTGTAAATCTCGACTCGAATCCCTGGTATTTCGGCGCCTTTGTCGGGCCAATCAGCAACCGCGTCAGTTCCGCCGATTTCGAGGTCGAAGGCGAGACCTACCGCATCCCGAGCCACCCCGAAACCGGCACCCTGCACGGCGGCCGATGGGGCTTCTCCTATCGCGATTTCGAGATGCATGAATTGAGCGACAGCGAAGTCCTGCTCCTGCTCGAAACGCCGCACCGAGGCGACGGCTTTCCCGGCCATCGCCTGCTCGCCATCCGCTACCGCCTCGACGGCGCGACGCTCCACATCGACAGTCACCTGACCAGTGACCGCCTGACCCCGGTGAACCTGACGCATCACGCCTATTTCAACCTCAACGGCCGCGATTCCGGCACCGTCGACGAACATCGTCTGCAAGTGAGTTCCTCGCGGCATCTCGAGATTCGCGACGGCCTTCCCACCGGCGTCCTGATTGGCGTCGATGAGCAAGAGAATTGCGACTTCCGCGATGCCCGCACACTCGGCGCCGTCGAGCACGATCAATGCTACCTCGTTGAGTCCTCTTGTTCTTCTTCACTCCCTGACTCCCTGACTCCCTCACTCCCTCCTTCGCTGCCGGCCGCCCGCATTTGCGGCGATCGCAGCGGCCTGGCGCTCGAGCTGACGACCAACGCCCCTTGCCTGCAACTTTTCAACGCCAGTGGCCTCGGCCGCAGCGGCTTCTGCCTGGAAGCGCAGGGTTGGCTCGACGCCTTGCACCGCCCGGAATTCCCCTCCTGCCTCAGCCGCAATCACCGCCAGAAAAGCAGCTATAGTTTCACCCTCCGTTAAACGTCCCAAAGGAATGTGCCATGTCCGTCCAAGCCTTCGACCCGAAATTCCTCAAGATCAGCGTCCTCACCGCCGCGCTGCAAGAACTCACCCCGCGCGACGTCCGCGACGCCGATC
>JAYTMY010000174.1:0-1749 GCA_043748535.1 Lentisphaeraceae bacterium
CAAAACTGCGCATCGCATCATCACCGAATCGCCCCTGCAGGAGCAGCTCAAGAACCGCTACGCTTCCTACGACAAAGGCGACGGCAAGAAATTCGAACAAGGCAAGCTGACGCTCGAAAACCTGCGCGACCTCGCCGCCAAAAAAGGCGAGCCCAAGCAGATCTCCGGCAAGCAGGAACTGATCGAGAACTTCATCAACGACTATATCTGATCCGCAGCTTCTCGTCCCCTATCGCTGGCCTGATAGTGCAGAGCTTCGGCACTATCAGGTCTCAGTGAGCCACCGCAACGGGGCATACTAAGCCAAGTAGATCCAGCGCTGAAAATCAGCCACCTTCTGCCGAAAAATATCGTCATTTTGTCTTCCCCAAAACCAGGAGATTACCCATGCTCAAGCGTTCCTTCTTCGCCCTCGGCCTGACCGCAGCCATCAGCGCCGGTCTCCATGCCGCCGCTCAGTCGCCCGCGCCGGCAGTCGCGAGCCCCGCTCTTCCGGGCAAAGAAGTCGCCAAGCGCGTGCTGGTCTTCTCCAAAACCGCCGGCTTCCGCCACGCCAACATCCCCACCGCCATCGCCGCGATGCAGAAACTCGGCCTCGAACAGGGCTTCGAAGTGGAATGCTCCGAAGACCCCGCCGTCTTCACCAGCAACAACCTCAGCCGCTTCCGCTGCGTCGTCCTCCTCTCCACCACCGGCGACATCCTCAACCGCGACCAGGAAAAAGCCTTCGAGGCCTACATCCAGTCCGGCGGCGGCTTCGCCGGCATCCACGCCGCCACCGACACCGAATACGCCTGGCCCTGGTACACCCGCCTCGTCGGCGGTCAGTTCGCCGGCCACGGCCCGGTCCAGAAGGCCGCTATCGAAGTCTGTCCCGAAGGCTGCCAGCACCCCTCCACCAGCTTCCTGCCAAAACGCTTCGAGCGCACCGACGAATGGTACAACTTCAAGCGCCTCAGCCCGACCACCACCAAGATCCTCAACCTCGACGAGAACGGCCTCCAAGGAGCCACCCACGGCAAGGACCACCCGGTCGCCTGGTTCCATGAATTCGACGGCGGCCGCGCTTGGTACACCGCTGGCGGCCACACCAACGAATCCTTCTCAGAACCGGACTTCCTCAAGCACATCGCCGAGGGCATCCGCTGGGCCGGCCACCTCGACCAGAAGAGCTACCAGCTGGTCGAGCAGAAACGCCTGCCCTCTGACGATCATTTCGAGACCCAGGAACTGATCTCCAACCTCGAAGACCCGATGGAAATCGCCCCGCTCGCCGACGGCCGCGTTCTCATCATCGAACGCCTCGGCAAGCTCAAGCTCTTCACCCCCGGCAAAGGCGTCGAAGTCATCACTAAGCTCAATGTCCGCGCCAATCTACCCGGAGAACCCTGGTACGAAGGCGGCGGCCTCGGTCTCGCTCTCGACCCCGACTACGGCGTCAAGAACGACTTCATCTACATCTACCACTCGCTGCCCGACATCAAGGGCTACAGCGACAAACTCATGGAGCAAAACTTCATCCGGCTGTCGCGTTTCCGCTTCGACGGCAAAACCCTGAGCGACGAGAAGAAAATCCTCGATGTTCCCGATGACCGCGGTCGTTCAACCTGCCACGTCGCCGGCTCGGTCTGCTTCGGCAAGGACCGCAACCTCTTCCTCTCCACCGGTGACAACACCTGCCCCTTCGAATCCGACGGCTACGACCCTATCGACGAGCGCCCCGACCAGTACAGCCGCGACGCCCAGCGC
>JAYTMY010000175.1:0-10001 GCA_043748535.1 Lentisphaeraceae bacterium
AGTGAACATCGTCTTGCGGAGGGCGCAGTTCACAAGGATGGTGAATGCCGGAAATTGAGGGGCCGCAGTCGCTACGCGGACTGCCGCGCTCCGGCTTGCTTTATGGCGTCACGAAACTGGTAGATTTTTCGACCTGTGCAACTCTGTTTGAGCTTGGTTCGTGCGTCGCCAAGCGACGAACGACGAACGACGAACGACGAACGACTCAGCGCCTGATTTGCACAGGTCGAAATCTTTAATATCCACGGACGCTGCATTGCGTTCACCTCAAACTCAGCTTCTGCACCGTGTCGACCAGGTGGCGCACGTGGTCGACCGGGGTTTCGGTCATGATGCCGTGGCCGAGGTTGAAGATGTGGCCGCGGGCATTTTTGGCGGAGGCGAGGATCTCTTTCACTTTGTGGGTGATGATTTCCTTCGGCGCGAAGAGGGCGGCGGGGTCGAAGTTGCCCTGCAGGGTTTTGCTGTTGCCGCAAAGGCGGGCGGCGGTGTCGAGGGGCAGTTGCCAACCGCAGCCCATGACGTCAGCCTGACAATCGGCAACGACGTCGAAGTAGCCATCGGCGCCTTTGACGAAGAGGATGACGGCGGCCTTGGTTTCGGTCTTCAGGTAGCGGACGATTTCGTCGTTGTAGGGCTTGGCGAAGCGGATGTAGTCTTCGCGGGAGAGGACGCCGCCCCAGGAGTCGAAGAGCTGGACCAGATCGGCGCCGGCGCGGACCTGTTGTTGCAGGTATTCGCGGGTGACGACGGTGAGCATTTTCATCAGCTCATGGAAGGCTTCGGGGTGTTGCCACATGAACTTCTTGATGTGGCGGTATTCCTTCGACGAGCCGCCTTCGATGCAGTAGGAGGCGAGGGTGAAGGGGGCGCCGGCGAAGCCGATCAGGTCCTTGCGGACGTCGAGGCGCTTGCGGATCATGCTCACCGCTTCATAGGCGTAGTCGAAGTCTTTTTTGGCGTTGCAGATCTTGATCCGGTTGACGTCTTCGGGCAGACGGATGGGATTGTGGATGACCGGGCCTTTTTTCTCTTGGAATTCGAGGTCGAGGCCCATCGGCACGAGGGGCGGCAGGATGTCGTTGAAGAGGATGGCGGCGTCGAGGCCGAAGGCGTCGATCGGCTGCATGGTGACTTCACAGGCGACTTCGGCTTTGTAGCACATGTCGAGGAAAGTGTGTTTCTCACGGATCTTGCGGTACTCCGGCATGTAGCGGCCGGCCTGGCGCATCAGCCAGACGGGAGTGTAGGGGGTGGGGCGGCCGAAAGCTTGATCGAGTAGGTAACCCATGGCGAAAATCTCCTGTGATTCCGGAAAACTAGAGGCCGAACGAGTTTTTACACGGGTTCGGCCGTATCGAGCTGCACTCGAGCAGGGATGCTCGAGCCACGTTCAGCTTTCTTTCGCCGCCGCTTCCCCGGCATCCCAGGTGGCATGGAAGTCTTCGCGGAACTGCTGGAAAGTGCCGGCGAGGATGGCTTCGCGCATGCGGCGCATCAGCTCGAGGTAGAGGGCCAGGTTGTGATAGGTGAGCAGGCGCATGCCGAGGATCTCGTTGGTCGAGATCAGGTGGCGGGTGTAGGCGCGGGTGAAGTTCTTGCAGGCCCAGCACGAGCAGTCGGGGTCGATGGGACGGAAGTCGGCCTTCCACTTCGCCGCCTTGACCTGAACCTTGCCGCGCCAGGTGTAGGCCATGCCGTGACGTCCGACGCGGGTCGGCAGGACGCAGTCAAACATGTCGACGCCGCGAGCCACCGCTTCGACCAGTTGCGGCGGGGTGCCGACGCCCATCAGGTAGCGGGGCTTGTTCTCGGGCAGTTCGGGCAGGACCCATTCGAGGACGCGTTTCATGTCTTCTTCCGGTTCGCCGACGCTGAGGCCGCCGATGGCGTAGCCGGGCAGATCCATCTTGGCGAGGTAGCGGGCGGAATCGCGACGCAGGTCTTCGTAGAGCGAGCCTTGGACGATGCCGAAGAGATGCTGGTGCGGCTGCAGCTCGAACTTGGCGCAGCGGTCGCCCCAGCGTTGCGTCAGGCGCAAAGACTTCTCGGCATCGGCGTGAGTGCAAGGCCAGGGGGTGCATTCGTCGAAGATCATGACGATGTCGGAGCCGATGTCCTTCTGGATCGCCATCGATTCCTCCGGCCCGATGAAGAGCTTGGTGCCGTCGATGTGAGAGCGGAATTCGACGCCCTTTTCGCTCATCTTGCGGAGCTTGGCGAGGGAGAAGACCTGGTAGCCGCCGGAGTCGGTGAGGATGGGGCGGGGCCAGTTCATGAATTTGTGCAGGCCGCCGGCCTGGCGCATCACTTCCATGCCGGGGCGCAGCATCAGGTGATAGGTGTTGCCGAGGATGATCTTGGCGCCCAAACGTTCGAGCTCGTCGGGGTCGATGGCCTTGACCGAGCCGGCGGTGCCGACGGGCATGAAGATCGGGGTGGGCACTTCGCCGTGTTCGAGGCGGAGGACGCCGGCGCGCGCGGCGCCGTCGGTTTTTTCGAGTTGGAAGATGTTTTTCATGGTGGCGGCACTGTAACCCGGAGCGGCGATTCTAAAAGGGGTTTTAAGGGTTGTAGGGGTTTTATGGGTTTCAGGGGCGAAGGCAAACTGCGAAGCAACTCTCTCAGGTCCTTCATGTCTCTTGCAACCCCTGCAACCCCTGCAACCCCTACAACCCTTACAACCCCTAGAACCCTTACAACCCCTACAACCCCTACAACCCTTACAACCCCTACAACCCAAGGCTCTCCATGTCCCTCATCCTCGCCGCCCTCCTCCAGCTCAGCAGCCCGCTGCTCGCCGAATCGCCCGCGCCGGCTCCCGCAGCCGCCAAGGTCAACACCGCCACCGTCCCGGCCGAGCGCCTCAAAGAAGGCTGGTGGAAACAACGCCATGAAGCCGCCCTGAAAAAACTCGACCCCGCCACCGAAATCGTCTTCCTCGGCGACTCCATCACCCAAGGCTGGGAAGGCGGCGGCAAAAAGGCCTTCGCCGACAGCTTCGGCTCTTGGAAAACCCTCAACCTCGGCTTCAGCGGCGACCGCACCGAACACGTCATCTGGCGCTTCGCCAACGGCGAACTCGAAGGCCTCAAACCCAAACTCGCCATCCTGATGATCGGCACCAACAACACCGGCCATAACCAACAGGCCGCCGCCGAAACCGCCGCCGGCATCGAAAAGATCCTGACCGACTTCCACGCCAAATGCCCCGGCGCCAAGGTCCTCCTCTGCTCCATCCTGCCGCGCAGCGCCAAGCCGGAGGACAAGGCTCGCAAAATCAATGACGAAATCAACAAGCTTATCTCGAGCTTCCCCGCCAAGCTGGACTTCGTCACCTACAAAGACATGAACGCCCTTTTCCTCGACAAGGACGGCGTTCTCACCAAGGAAGTCATGCCCGACCTCCTCCACCCCCAGGAAAAGGGCTACCAGATCTGGGCCGACGCCCTCGTCCCGGAAATCAAAAAACTCCTGCCCTGATACGGCGATCCCGCCTCCTGAACTCAAGGCCGACCCCACACGGGTCGGCCTTGCCGCTTTGATGGCGTGACCCTGAAACTTGCAACGGGAAACCTGAAACTTGCCAAGCAGTGCTATCTTGAGCGGAAAATCCGGAGGTTTCCATGCTCTCAAGACTCCTGCTCCTCGCCTTTTTCCTGCTCGCCGGCAGCCTGCACGCCGCCGCCGATAAGGATCTGCCACCCGATGAGTTCGCCGTTAAACGCTTCCTCATCGCCCTCGCCGCCAAAGACGAAAAAGCCCTGCGCGATATCTGCCTCTACCATGAATCCCTCCCCACTCTCTGGGCCGGCAGCCCGCCGACAAAAGAGAAACTGACCGGAATTGTCGACACCATCCGCCAGGAACCGGTCAAATGGCTCGCCGCCGGCGACACCTTCCGCCTCAACAATGCCGAACTCACCGTCACCGAGGCCATGCTCGGCGACAAAAAACGCATCGCCACCTTCCGCCTCCACGATTTCTCCTTCCCCATCTTCCTCCGCCAGACGCCGAAAAACGACTGGAAAGTCGACGCGAATATCATCATCACCCTGACTCTCGATCGCCTGCGCAAAGAAGAAAAAGCGCACCGCAAGAACTACACTCTCACCCTCGATGGCAAAGATGTCCCGCTTAACCTCGGCGAAGACGTCGAAGTCACCCTCGCCGATGGCCGGAAAGTGAAAGCCCGGATCCAGCAAAATCTCTTCCAAAACCACGACGATGCCGAGATCCGCCTGCTCTACCCGCGTGAACTCGATCTCACCGTCAACCGCACGGACGAGTGCACCGTCTACCGCTTCAGAGGTGCCCTCTCCGCCAACTTCATGGTCCAGATCCACCGCCACAGCAAGCTCGAAGAAGTCCGCAAAGACATCACCGATGCCTTCATCGAAAATAATCGCACCACTGCCTGGCTCCTCGATAAAGACATCAGCCGCGACATTAAAATCGAAGGCCCCGCAGGCCTCCTCGCTGGCAAACGCATCGCCGCTACTAAAAATCCCCAGTCGAAACTGCCCGAGAAGCTCGAGGAGCTGTACTTCTGGCCGAGCACCGACGGCCGCGTCATCTGCCTCTACGGCACTTGGGCCTATCAAGACTCCGCCGCCTGCCGCGACTGGTTCGCCGCCCTCGCCAAAGGCATCGAAATCAAGCCCGCCGTCAAAGTCGAAAACCAAGCCGACGTGCCGGAGAAAAAACCATGAACGAAAAGAACCGGGTTGAAAGGTTGAAAGGTTGAAAGGCAAGCACATGAACAAGAATGACAAACAATGTCGAAACCAGAGTCAGGCAGCGGCAGCATTCCAGTTCTTCGCCATTCTCTTCTCGCCACCTAATTGCAGCTCAGCCTCTCAACCTTTCAACCTTTCAACCTTTCAACTTCTGGAGCTCCCATGAAGCTCATCCTCCTCCGCCACTCCCTCGCCGTCTCCAAAGACGCCGCCGCCTGCACCTTCGACGCCGAACGCCAGCTCGATCCCCAGGGTCGCCGCCACGCCGCCGCCGCCGCCGAATTCCTCCGCGACCGCGGCCTCTGCCCCAGCCGCATCCTCTCCTCCCCCTTCCGCCGCTCCGCCGAAACCGCCAACGCCCTCCGCGATGCCCTCGGCGGTGAGGTCGAAGCCTTCACCTCCCTCGCCCCAGGCGCCGGACTCGATGACCTCCTCAATGCCATCGGCGCCGACCTGCAAACCCCCGCCACCATCGCCGTCGTCCTCCACGAACCCGACGTCGGTCACATGCTCACCGCCCTCCTCATGCCCGGCGATCAGCCCTTCCCCCTCTCGGTCTACCCCGGCGATGTCTTCGCCCTCCACATCGAATGCCGCGACGGCCAAAGCCGCTCCGTTCCCTTCGCCTTCTACTCACCCATGCGGGAGGGCAACTGATGGATATCCGCGACGCCATCCGCTCCGCCGCCGCTCATCGCGACATCCCCACCGCCCGCATGGAGGAGATCATGGACGGCCTCTTCCGCGGCGACATCCCGCCCGTCGCCGTCGCCGGCCTTCTCGTCGCCCTGTCGATGAAAGGCGAATCCGCCGGTGAGCTCGCCGCCGCCGTCCGCTCGATGCGCTCCCACGCCCGCTTCGTCCCCTGTCCCGACCCCAAGGCCATCGACATCGTCGGCACCGGCGGTGACGGCGCCGCCACTCTCAACATCTCGACCGCCGCCGCCCTCGTCGCCGCCGCCGCCGGCGCCACCGTCGCCAAACACGGCAACCGCGCCTTCTCGTCGCGCTCCGGCTCCGCCGACGTTTTGAGCTGCCTCGGGGTCAAGGCCGACACCTCGCCCGAGCGCATGGAAATCTGCCTCAAAGAAGCCGGCATCGCCTTCCTCTTCGCCCCGGCTCTGCATCCCGCCGCGCGCCACACCGTCGAAGCCCGCCGCGCCATCGGCATCCGCACCCTCTTCAACCTCTGCGGCCCCCTGTGCAACCCCGCCGGCGTCCGCCGCGGCCTCTTCGGCGCCTACTCCGAACGAGCCGTCCGCATCATGGCCAGCGCCGCCGCCGACACCGGCCTCGCCGACCACATGCTCTTCGTCCACGGACGCGACGGCCTCGACGAAATCACCCTCTGCGACAAAACCCTCGTCCTCGAAGTGCGGGGAGCGCAAATCACCGAATGGGAACTCGACCCCCGCGACTACGGCCTGGAATTTGTCCCCTCCAGTGCCCTTAGCGGCGGTGAACCCGAGGATAACGCCCTCGCCATCCGCCGTCTCCTCTCCGGCGAGCCATCCGCCTTCCGCGACGCCGTTCTCCTCTCCGCCGCCGCCGGCCTCTACACCGCCGGCAAGGCCCCCGACATCGCCGCCGCCCTTCCCCTGGCCCGTGCCGCCCTCGACTCCGGCGCCGCCGCCGCCACCCTGGAGAAGCTCGCCCGCCTCAGCCAGGAGTGAGCCCCATGACGCTGCGTTCATCTATTAGATCGCCGGCGTCCCGCCGGCCTTGTTTGCGCTCCCATACTGGATCGCTGGCGTCCCGCCGGCTGTGTTCCCTGGGAGCCCCGGCCTCCGTGCCGGGCCTTCCTCTTGCCCCGCTGGGGCAAAAACATCGAACACAGCCGGCAGGATGCCGACGAGCCCAGTGAAGAGCAACCAGACCGGCTGGCAGCCGGCGCTCCCAGGTTAACTCCATTCAACACGAATCGAACAAGGAACACCGAATGAAACTCACCCTTCTCGTCATGGCCGCAGGCATGGGCTCGCGCTACGGCGGCCTCAAACAACTGGACCAGTTCGGTCCCTCCGGTGAATCGATCATCCACTACTCGGTCTACGACGCCATGCGCGCCGGCTTCACCAAGGTCGTCTTCATCATCCGCCGCGACTTCGAAAAGGAGTTCCGCGACCAGATCGGCTCGCGCTTCGAAGGCCGCATCGAAGTCGCCTACGCCTTCCAAGCCATCGATGATCTTCCCGATGGCCGGAAAGTGCCAGAAGGCCGCACCAAACCCTGGGGCACCGGACAAGCCATCCTCAGCGCCAAAAACGTCGTCAGCGAAGCCTTCCTCGCCATCAACGGCGACGACTTCTACGGCGCCGACGCCTATCAGCAGGCGGCCGCATTCTTCCGCCAGGGCAAGGACCAGTTTTGCATGGTCGGCTTCCAGATCGGCAAGACTCTGTCGGAAAACGGCACCGTTACCCGCGGCCTCTGCCAGGTCGTGAACGGCAATCTTTGCGGCGTCCGCGAAACCACCGGCCTCATCCGCAAGGGCGAGTTCATCGTCTCCGATGCCGGCGACCAGCTTAAGGGCCACGAGCCGGTGTCGATGAACATGTGGGGCTTCACCCCGCGTCTCTTCGCCCAGCTTGAATCCCGCTTCTCCAAATTCCTCGCCGCCGAAGGCAACGAGCTGAAGAGCGAATTCTTCATCCCCAAAGTGGTCGACAACTTGATCAAGGAAGAAGGCGAAAAGGTCGCCGTCCTCGACACCTCGTCACAGTGGTTCGGCGTCACCTACCAAGAAGACAAGCCGGAGGTGAAGGCGCGCCTCGACGCCTTACACGCCGCCGGCCAATATCCGGCGAAACTCTGATGAGCGCCGAGTGGAATTTTGCGCCTCCCGCAGGCGCCGCCGAGGCCCGTGACAAGGCCATCGCGCTCAAGCCCGCCGGACGCCTCGCGGGCAAACGCGTCGCCCTCCTGATTGGCGGCAGCATCGCCGCCTATCGCACTCCCGACCTCGCCCGCGCTTTGCGTCGCGAGGGCGCCACGGTGCGCGCCTTCTGCAGCGCCAGCGCCCTCGACTTCGTCACCCCGATGGCCCTCGAATGGACCAGTGGCGAGAAGCCGGTGACCAGCCTCAGCGCCGACGCCGAACACGTCGAAGGCGACCTGCCTTACGACTATTTCCTCGTTGCCCCGGCGACCTACAACACGATCAACTCCTTCGCCTGCGGCCTCGCCAGCGGCGTGCTTGGCACCGTCCTCGCCAGCGCCCTCGGCCGACTCGAAGCCAAGCGTTGCCGCATCGCCGTTTTGCCTTGCATGCACGGCACCATGCACAACGCCATCCTCATCGACAGCCTGAAGCGCCTCAAGTCCCTCGGCGTCGACATCCTCAAGCCCCGTCAGGAGGACGGCAAGGACAAGCTCCCCGAGATCGACGAAATCGTCGCGGCCCTGGCGGCGCTGTGAGCTCTGACGTGGCTCGACCATCCCTGGTCGAGTGCGGCTGGCTGCTTGCGCTCAATGTGGTTCGATCGTCCCGATCGAGTTGTGTTCAATGTGGTTCGATCGTCCCGATCGAGTTGTATTCACTCTAGGAGCACCAAAAACTCGAGAATTTCGTCGAAAAAGAACTGTTCAAAACGCCCTAATTCGCGCCATTCTGAGGACAAGAACACCCGGCACGGAGGCCGGGGCTCCCAGGGAGAGCAACACTCGATCGGGACGATCGAACCACATTAACCTCAAGCAGCCAGAACAACTCGACCAGGATGGTCGAGCCACGTTGAGCTCAATAAACCCTTCAACCCGCCAAGCCTTCAAAAATGACTGATCGCAAAAAACTCTGGCTCTGGATCCTCGGCATTCTCGGCGTCTGGCTCTTTGTCGGCGTCTTCATCGCCGGGACTCCCTGGCGCTTGGCCTTCGAGCGCCGCGTCGCCGAAATCCAAGCGCGGGGCGAGCCGGTGTGCGCCGCCGACCTGAAACCCAAAGCCGTCCCGGCCGAGGACAACGGAGGCCCCTTGCTCGAGGCGATCTTCCGGGATATCAACGGCTATCAGGGCTTCAGAAACGCCCAAGCACTCGGGACTTACGCAGTGCGCCCCGAGGAGCTCCGCCATCTGATCCAGCTTGAACAGGCCGCCATTGAGTTGGAAAAGATCGAAAAAGCCAAGCTTGACGCGCTCAGCCCGGAAGAGCTCAAGGCCCGGAAAAAAGCCGCCGGGAATTTGAAGCCCGCTCAAGCCGCAGCGCTCAGTCCGGCGGAGCAGAAGAAGCTCGAAGACTCCAAAAAAATTCGCCAGCAATGTCGCGATCTGACCCTACTTCTCAACGAGCAGCCCGAGCTGCTGGATCGTCTCGAAAAGGCCTTGGCCAAGCCGTTCTTTCACTTCTCCACTGAGTACAAAAGCCCGTGCTGGAGCACCCTTCTGCCCCATTTGGGTACTTGCCGTCAAACTTGTAATCTTCTGGTCGATCTCAGCCGTTATTATTACGCCATCGGCGAACCCGTTTTGGCTCAGCGTTGTCGCTTGATGCTGTTGCGGACGCCGCGAATGCTCAATGACGAAAGCTTTCTCATCTGCAGCCTCGTTCATGTCGCTATCACCGGCATCGTCTGCGCCAATCTCGGCGAGCAAATCCCGTATTTGAGCGACGCCGAATTACTCGAGATCCAAGCCGCCGCCGACAAGCTTGAACCCTGGCCAAAAACCTGGGCCCAGATGATGATCGCCGAAAGAGTCGCGGCGGTGGAGGCGATTCAACTCCGCGGCACCAATATCGAAGAAGCCACGACTTGGGTAACTGGAGAGGAAAAATGGTTCTGGCAAATTTACTTTCACACCTGTCTTCGCTACATCGACGGCCTCCGCTGCCTGCGGGATTATGAGTACGTCATCGCCGGAAACCCGACTCCGCCAGACGAGCAACTCAGCTACATGGGCAAAGGCCTCTTGGGGGGCTTAGATGCGGTGAAAACCAAAATCCAGATCGAAGCCGCCAAGATCCGCCAGTTCCGGCTCGGCCTCGCTTTGGAGCTACACAAGCGCAGGACCGGGACTTATCCCGCCGATCTCAGCGGCATCCCTCTGCCGACGCAAGATCACGAGGGCAAGCCGATGAAATACGAGGTCTTTAACGAGGGCCGCGGCGCCTGTCTTGAGTTCGATAACTCCAAATTTAATAGCAAGATCGCCCACTTCGGCTTGGGCGAGCGACCCGAGAAACATCCTTGCGGCGAGTTCCCCAAATGACGTGGCTCGACCATCCTGGTCGAGAAGAACACTCGATCGGGACGATCGAACCACATTG
>JAYTMY010000176.1:0-5003 GCA_043748535.1 Lentisphaeraceae bacterium
CAAGGCAGGTATCCGTAAAGGGGATGAACTCGTTTCCGTCAATGGTAAAGCTTGCACCGATGTCGACAGTGTGGTTGCCAACTTCAAAACCTTGCAGAACACGGAGATCAAGATCGAAGTGAAGCGTGATGGCAAGAGTTTGAACTTCCAATTCCGCCCGGGTTCAGCCACGGCCATCCTCGGGGTGTCGCCGCCCTTCCAAACCCTGCATCGCGAGCCCTTCGGGCAGTTGAGCGCCGTCTGCGTCAGTTCCTTCAATAGTCTTAAAGCCCTTTTTACCCCGAAATCTGGTCTCGGGGTTGAGCATCTTTCAGGCGTGGTCGGCATGGCCGACGCGGTGTACTCCACCTTCGTGCAAGTCGGCCTAGTCGGCGGCTTAAAGATGCTCCTGATGATCAACATCGCGCTCGGCATGTTCAATCTGCTGCCCTTCCCGGTGCTCGACGGCGGCCACATCCTGATCGCTGCGGCGGAGATCATCGGCCGCCGCCCAGTCTCGCCCCGGCTTCTGATGCCGGTTTATAACGTCTTCATCCTCCTCGTCATCGCTCTCATGATCTTCGTCCTCTTTAACGATGTCCGACGTGTCAACACCAAGGCCTACCGGGTGGAAATGCCCACCCTTCATCCCAAGGATCCGCCATGCTAGAAGTTCGCGATCTCCGCAAATACTTTTCCGATGGCCGGGGCGGCGAGGTGAAAGCGCTCGACGGCCTGAGCTTCAGCGCCGCCGCCGGAGAAGCCCTCGGCGTCCTCGGGATGAACGGTGCCGGCAAAAGCACCTGTCTGAAAATCCTCGCCACCCTCTTGCGTCCCGATGCCGGAACCGTGATTCTCGACGGCGTCGACCTCCTCGCCAAACCCGAGGAGACGCGGCGTCTGGTGGGCTACCTGAGCTGCTCCACCGGTTTGCATCGCCGCCTGACGCCGCGCGAACCCCTTGAGTTCTTCGCCGGGCTCTATGGCCTCGAAGAAGGCGAGGCGAAACGCCGCGCCGATGAGCTCATCGCCCGCCTCGGCATGAGCGAATTCATCGACCGCCCCTGCGGCGGCCTCAGCACCGGCCAGAAACAGAAGGTCGGCATCGCCCGCGCCCTCATCCATCGCCCCCGCCTCCTCATCCTCGACGAAGCCACCTCCGGCCTCGATGTCGTCGCCCGGCAATCCCTCCTCCACCTCGTCGCTGGCTTGCGCGAAGAAGGACGGGTCATGCTCTACTGCAGCCATCACCTGGAAGAAATCGAGGCGATCTGCCCGCGCCTGATGATCATCCACCAAGGCCGCTCCCTCGGCTGCGGCACCGCCGCCGAAGTGCTGGCGGAAAACCAGGCCGACAGCCTGCCGACCCTGTTCTCCCGCCTCGCGGGCGCGCAAGCTTGAATGAGCGACACATGCGGTTGAAAGGTTGAAAGGTTGAAAGGTAAACCCATGAATAACAGCAGTAAATGCATACAGGAAAAACTTGAAATGAATGTCATCGTACACGCCTTGTCGTTAACTGTTGCGACGGCAGCTCCGCCTTCCAGCCTTTCAACCTTCCAACCTTTCAACCTTTCAACCTTCTCCATATGATCGACTGGAAACAAGTTTGGCTGGTCTGGCGCAAAGAAGCTCGCGAAGTCTTCCGCGACCGCCGCACCCTGATGGTGATGTTCCTCCTCCCCGCCTTGCTCTATCCCGGCCTGCTGCTGCTCACCGCCGAAATGGGCCAGGCTCAACAACAGCGCCTGCACTCTCTGGTGCAGACGGTTGGCATCGCGCCGGCTCTTGAGCAGGATGTGAATCTGCGGAAGGCGATGAAAAACGCGTCGCTGACGGTCCTGGTGGAAAAGAAATTCGACCCCAAAACGATGAAGCTCTGGGTCGGGCCTCTAACTCCGGTGAACGGCGAAACCTCCGCCTACGGCATCAGCTTCGACAACGGCGACGGCCAGGCCCGTCACGTCGTCAGCACTCTTCGCGACGAGCTCGACAAATGCGCTGCTGAATTGCGCCTGGCAGCTCTCGACAAAGCTGGCCTCGCCCATGGCATCTTGCAGCCTTTGCGGGTGATGGAATTCGGCACCGGCGGCAAGGAGAAGGACACCCGCTTCCTCGCCGGACGGGCCCTGCCGGCCTTGATGCTGCTGATGCTGGTGGTCGGTTGCGGCCTGATGGCCCAGGACTGCGCCGCCGGCGAACGCGAACGCGGCACCCTGGAAACTCTCCTCTGCTCGCCCGCCGGACGCCTCGAAATCGTCTGCGGCAAGTTCCTCATGGTCGCTTCCATGGGGGTGATGAGCGGCCTCGCCAACCTCGCCAGCATGACCCTGACGATGTCGCAATTAAAGGTCTCCGCCGTCGCTTCCGGCCAAACCGAGGCGATCAACTTCACTCTACCTTGGGACGCGCTGCCGGGCCTTCTGTTGGCAACGATCTGCACCGCCTCTCTGGTCGCCGCCGCGGCCTTGTTGCTGGCCTCCTTCGCCCGCAGCGTCACCGAAGCCGGGCACATGCTGCTGCCCCTGACTCTGGCCGCCTGCCTGCCGGCGCTCGCCAGCTCCTTGCCCGGCATCAATCTGGAGGGGGCGATGGTGACGCTTCCCTTCATCAACTTCTGCCTGCTGGTGCAAAAACTCCTGCTCGGCGATGCCACGCTTTCCCAAATCCTCGCGGTCTGCGGCGCCACTTTGTGCTGGACCGCCGTGCTGCTCGTCCTGCTCGCCAAATTGTGGTCGGGCGAAACCCTGCTGGCACCGCCGGAAGCGAAGATCTTCAACCTGAAAAGCTGGGCCAACCGTCCCTGGCGCGAGCGTCTCGATCTGGACGAAGGCCTACTCCTGATTTTTGGCGCCGGCATCATCTTTTTCCAGCTCGGCACACCCCTGCAATCGGCCGACCTGGTCGTGGGTCTCGCGGTATCACAGTGGGGCTTCCTCGGTCTTGGCACCCTGCTCTATCTGAACTTGCACAGGGTCCGTCTGGCTCCGGCACTCAGCCTGGTGGCGCCAAAATGGCCGCTTTTCCTGATCTGTCTGCTGATCGCTCCGACCCTGCAGATCATCGGTGGAGCGGCGACCTCGGCGCTTTTTGGTGACGGTGGCGGTGAAGCCTCGAAAATGATTCACGAAGCAATGATGGCGGCGCAGAATCGCATCGGCCTGGCCGGCTGCATCTTCCTCTTTGCCATCACTCCGGCGATCTGCGAAGAGCTGCTCTTCCGCGGCGCCTTGCTGAGCTCGATGAAAGGACGCATGAGCGTCCCGACGATCATCTTCGTCCAAGGCCTGCTCTTCGGCTTGATGCACATGAGCATCGCCCGTTTCCCCGGCACCTTCATCGCCGGCTGCGTCTTCGCCTGGCTTGCCCTGCGGACCCGATCGATCTTCCCCGGCATGTTCCTGCACGCCATCTTCAACAGCCTCGCCGTTGTGTTGACCCTCTGTCCGCCACCGAATTTCGAAGCCTTTTTCAAGGCGCATGACTGGCAGCTGCTCGTTGCCTCGCTAGTCATCTTCCCCTTCTGCCTCTGGCTGATCCATAAGATCGAAGCGGGCAAGAATGCGGAATGAAATCAACAAAATAAATCGTTTAGGAGATGTCAATATGAACGAAGAATTGAAATCACTTTCCAGGTTGTATTATCTACTTTCCGCTGGCCTCGCCATTTTAGTTTTGATCTCTATGGCTTTGGGAGTTTTACTGCTTAGTAAATTAGATTCATCGGCATCCCCAATAATTGTCTTCTGCATTTATATTTTTCCATTAGCCTTTTCTTGTGTTTTATTTAAAATGGCAAAATCATTAGGTTGTGGAAAGGACTACAAGTCTTGTGTTCTTGTTTCGATTTTACTGTGCTTCATGTTTCCAGTTGGGACATTTTTTGGTGTTTATACTTTAGTCGTTTTGAAGCGAGAAAAAAACAAAAGTCTTTTCATCAGTTGATGTGAAATTCTAAGTGTGTTTGCTAGCTACTGCGATGCTGATCACACATCTCCTTTAGCCTTGCAAACTCCGCAAAAAAGCCTGGGGCTTCTTCTGGGCTCAGGGTGCCATGGAGTCGCTCCAGGACGACGCCGCGAAGATTCGGGCAGAGCGGCATGACTTGGGCGAGCAGGGACCAGACTTCCTCGGGAACGGCGCCGTCGTGCGAGTCGAGGCGAAAGGTCTGGTGCGATGCCAGCCAATCGGGATCGGAGACGCTGCCGCCGGAGATGTGGATCTCGATCACCCGATCGAGTTTGAAGTGCGCCAAAAGGTCTGGGCACGAGACGCCGAAATTGAGGGCGTGGGTGTAGAGATTGTGCAGATCGAGAAGCAGCCAGGCCTCGGCCTGGTCGAGGATGCGCTGCAGGAAGGCGTATTCGGCGACAGCATCGCCGAGAAGGAAGGGGAAGACCGAGTTTTCGACGCCGGCAAGCGGGAAGACTTCCTGAATCTGATGCAGGCTGGTCACGCAAAGCTCGGCGGCTTCGTCGCTGTGCGGCAAGGGCAGGGGCAAAACGGCGTGTTGACCGCCGCTCGAGGTCCAGCCCGAGTGCTCGGTGTACCAGAGGCAATGAAAGCGTTCGTCGACGCGACGGAGCAGTTGCAGCCAGTCCTGGCGACGCGGCCCGGGAGCGGCGTCGCCGAGGGAGAAATGCAGGCCGTGGCCGACATAAGGTTTGCCGTAGATCGGGCCGAGATCGGCCATCAGGTCGGCAAGCGGGTGTTCGCGCAGGCCGCGGCCGGAGGAGTCGCCGGTGAACATCATTTCCGGCGAGATCTCGAAGAAATCAGCCAGCTCGAAAAGCGGCGAGATCAGCTCGAGATGGGCGGGATCGGCGGGGGTGAAAAGGCCGGCGCCGAGGAAAAGCGGGGGGTTCATGCTCGATCCGTCCCTGATGACTGTTGGGTATCATTTCGGTTTGATGGCTTCACTCCGAAGGAGTGGGGGATTTTAGCCCGGGGTTGAGCCGCATCGGCGACACCCTGGGTCAGAGAGAATTATGAAAAACGACCCCAACGGGGTCGAGGAAAGCCAG
>JAYTMY010000177.1:0-9012 GCA_043748535.1 Lentisphaeraceae bacterium
CTCTTCGGCGAGTTCGGAGACGACTTTGCGCTTGGTGAAGAGCTCGCGCAGGATCTGGGCTTTGGTTTCGGGGCTGAAGCTCTGGCGTTCGCGGGGCTCGCGGGCGGCGGCGGCTTCAGCTTCTGGGACGGCGGTGTCGGTGGTGCTCATGATGGATCCTCAAGATGGGGGTAGAATGGGGCGGCGTTGTAAATAGCGTCGGACGGGGAAAATGGATCATTCCGGTTTGACCTAGACAGAAGCGACCTTTGCGCAGGACGGCAACACCCTGATTCTTTGCCATCACCTGCACCCGCCGCTCGCCATCACTCGCGGCAGCCAGCACTATTCATGGACCATCGCGGATCTCACCTTCACACCGGAAGTGACGCCGCCCTCCGGCCTCGCCGGGGCCCGCCACAAGATCGGCACCACGGCGATGAACCGGCTGCGCGTCGGGTATTTGTTTGAAGTGCGGGATGGCGCCGTCCACACGGCCACACTGACAGGCAACAATGTCACCCGCTCGGGACTCGGCGCCTTGGTGGCAGGTTATGCCGTGCAGGAAGGCGACCGAGTGCTGCTTGGCGGCCAGACCATCGCCGCAGAAGACGGCATCTACAAAGTCCGCAGCGGCGACTGGACCCTGGAGCCAGACTCCCAGCCGGGAACCGTCATGGTCAACAAGATCTATCGCGTCGTCTACGGCGCCAACCTCGGCGCCCGTTACGTCAACGGCACCGTCGGCACGGATCTGATGGTCAATGTCGGGACACTCAGCCTCACGCAGACCTGCAACTATTCCGACGAATTCAGCCTCGTCACCGATACGCTGAACACCACGACCGACAAGATCTTCGTCCAGATCAACGCCGAGTCCGAAGCCAGTTTGATCACCCGCGTCGGCCAGACCGCAGGCAGTGGACTCTATGGCGTCTGCATCTTCAAAAACGATCTCTCGGTCAGCGGTCCCTTGGTGGTCACTGGCGGCTTGGCTGATAGGCTGATCACCATGGTCATCGACTCGACCACACTCACCGCCCGCAGCGGCCTCGACACGAGCAAGGGCAGGCCGCTCTCCGTCAGCTACACCTACAGCACCACCGCCCCGTCCCAGACCACCGCCTTCAAGAACTTCGACTATCGTGTCATCGCCATCGGCGCCAAGGGCGGCTACAGCAAGCCCTCGGATCCGGCGCATGTCATCAACGACCTGAGCGCGAGCTGGGCCACCAATCGCATCACTTGGAACCCGGTCAGCGGGGCGGTGAAATACCAGGTCTTCCGCAGTGACAGCGGCGACATCTTCAAGCTCATCGGCACCACCGAGACAACACAGTTCCAGGATGCCAACATCGCCGGCGGCGAGTCCATCCTCGAAGCTATTCCCGGCTCAAGCTTCGCCAGCATCGGGAACTATCCTTCCGCCGTCTGCTTCCACCAACAGCGCCTGATCTTCGCCGGCAGCGACAAGGAGCCGATGACACTCTGGTTTTCCCGCAGTGGCGACAAGTTCAACTTCCAAAAGCACATCCCGCAGCAGGCCGATGACGCGATCAAGGTCACCATCGCCGCCGGCGAGGTCAACCAGATCCGCCACCTCGTCAGCCACCAGGCCCTCATCGTTCTCACTGCCAACGCCGAGTGGTCGCTCACCGGTTCCGCCGGGGTCGAAGATGCGGTCACCGCCACTTCTATCTCGATCCGCCAGCAATCGAAGAACGGCTGCGCCTCCGCCCGCCCGGAAATCACCAGCAGCGGCCTCGTCCACATCCAGAACGGCGGACAGGCCCTGCGCAACCTCACCTGGAGCCTCGAAGCCGAGGCCTTCACCGGTAGCGAAATCTCCCTTCTCGCCCGCCACCTCCTCGAAGAAAGCCCGCTGCAGGAGATCGCCTACGCCAAACGCCCCGACGGCATCCTCTGGGGACGCCGCGCCGACGGACGCCTCACCGCCGCCACCCTCCTCGAAGAGCAGAAGGTCAACGCCTGGAGCCTCTGCGATTTCGCCACCGGCCCCATCGTCGCCATCTGCACCATCCCCGAGGACGGCAAGGACAGCCTCTACCTCATCACCGCCAGCAATGTCGGCGGCCAGTTCCCCTACAACAACCGATATCTGCGCCTGAGTCAGCGCAACGGCAACACGGCAGACCTCATTTTCCTCGATGGCGTCACCCGTTTCGACGCCTTATCCACCGTCCTGGAAGGCGGCAACCGCATCGCCATCTCCGACGCCGCCGCAGGTGAATGGCTGCTCAAGGTCAAGACCGCCTTCAGCGTCGGCAATGTCCTGCGCATCCAAGGCATCGAAGGCTACGAAATTCCCAGCGACATCGGCGACAAGCTGGTCTCCGGAATCAACAACCTCTGGCTGAAAGTCACCGCCATCGGCAACGACGGCATCGGCGACACCATGACCGTCACCGGTTACAACAACGACACCGCCACCACCTACGCCCTGCCCAGCATCGCCACCTTCACTCCCTACCGCAGCGGCGGCAGCGTCTACGCCTCGCGCTCCAGCTTCTTCGGTGGCGGCGCCAAGATCGCCTTCATCGCCGATGGCGTCGACAAGGGCGACATCCCCACCAACGCCAACCATGCCTGGAACCCCGCCAGCCTGCGCTGGAACCGAGGCTACACCGGCTACCGCTACCAATCCCTGCTCGAAACCCTGCCCGGCGACGCCGCCCGCCCCGAGGGAGCCAAGGCCGCCAGCCCGCAGCTCCAGCTCCGCCTCGCCGATACCGCCGGCATCGAGATCCGCCCGGCCTACGCTTTCGCTCCGTGGTCCGGCTTCCTGCCGCGCAACGCCAGCTCCACCCCCATCGACGCCAAGAACCTCTTCAGCGGCGTCGGCAACATCACCCAGGCGGCGACTTGGGAGGCTGGCAGCGCCGTGCAGATCCGCCAGCGCCAGCCGCTCCCCTTCACCCTGCTTTCCATCACCCAGGAGAATCAAAATGGACGCTAAAGCCATCATCGAAAGCTGCACCATTCCCGCCGGACTCAAGCTCGTCACCGTCACTCCCACCCACCTTGCCGAGCTTGAAGCCAAACTGCGCTTCGCCGACCGCATTGAGATCCGCGACCTCTGCCCCGGCCGCACCATGGCTGAGGTGCTGAAGACCAGTGTCGATACCTCGCTCTGGGCCGTCGCCTTGCTTGATGATCAGGGACGCCTTATCTGCGTCGGCGGCCTCGGCCTCAGTGAGCACGGCATCGGCGTCCCCTGGCTGCTCGGCACCGACCTCATCGCCAAGAACCGCTGGGGCTTCCTCGAGCTCTCCCGTCAGCTCGTCGACCTGATGCTGATTCAGACCGGCAGCCTCTTCAACTGTTGCGACCGCCGCAACATCGCCGCCCGCCGCTGGCTCTCCTGGCTCGGCTTCGAATTCCTCCCCGACCCCATCGGCAAGAAGCCCGGCCTCGCCCTCTACTTCCACAAAAGCTGGGGAGGCTAATCCCATGTGCTTCAACATGATCGGCAACGGCTTCCAAGGCATGGCCAAAACCGAGGAGATGCGCGCCCAGGGCAAGGAAGCCGCCTATCGCCAAGGCCAGGCCCGAGCCCTCGCCGGCGACACCCGCGAACGCGGCCAAGTGGCGGCCTCCCGCCGCCTGCTCGAAGGCTCGCAGCTCAAGGGTGAGCAGAAAGTCGCCTACGCCGCCAACGGCGTGAAGCTGGATTCTGGCTCGCCGCTTGATGTCATGGCTGACACCGACTACGCCGCGCAGACCGATGCAAACACGATGCAGCTCGACGCCGCCCGCAACGCCCGAGCGATGGCGCTTGAGGCCCGCATGAATGTTGAGCGTGCCAAGCGCAACATCACCGCTTCCGCCAATGGTCAGTTTGCCGCCATTTTCTCCGGCGTCGGCAGCGATGCCCAGACAGGCATGGCCGCCTACAGCATGATGGGTTGAGCCATGCGCGTCCAAGTCAGCCCCAATCCCCAAGCCGAGCTCAGTCCCCTGCCGCTCTCCCGTGCTCAGAACATCTACGGCCAAGAGGCACTGCAAATGAAGCAGGAGCAGATCGGCCAGATGACGCAAGGCGCCAGCCAGCTCGCCTCCGTTGCGGTCGACGCAATGGCCCGCAAGAAGGAGGAGGAAGACGCCGCCCAAGTGGCTGAGGCTCAGGCCGAGCTCAGCCGCCGCATGGACAAGCTGCGCTTCGGCGAGGAGGGCAAACCCGGGCTCTTCGCCCGCCAAGGAGCCGATGCAGCCGGCATCGAGCAGGAAGGCATGGCGACCTTCGCCAAGCAGCGCGACGAACTCGCCCAAGGCCTACCCAGCGAGAAGGCCCGGCGCGTCTTCGAGCGCTCAATGCTCGGCGAGGAAGAGCAGATTCGGCGCGGCTTCATCGGCCACCGCGAGAAGGAGATGGCGGGCTACCGCGCCGGCCAGACCCAGGCGGCCGCCCAGCTCGCCCTCGATGCCGCCCACGATCCCCGCATCAACAACGACGAGGCGGAATCGCGCCTGATCCGCGCCCGAGTCAATCTCCGTGCCGCCTTCGCCGGCCAGTCGCCCGAACAGATCGCCGCTTCGCAAGAACAGCTCGGCAGCAAGTTCGCGAGGGGCCGCATCGAGGCCGCGCCCGACCTCGCCACGGCGCAAGCCGCCCAGGAGCGCTACGGCAAACTCCTCACTGGCGACGATGCTCTCGCCGTCACCAAGCTCATGGAGCACCACGGCAAGGTTGCCGCCATCGCGGACGAGGCGGAGAAGATCCGCAGCGCCGTCGATGCCGCTACCGAGGGAGTTGATCTTGCGGATTCCGCCCAAGTCGGCAAGGCGGTGGAATCCCTCCGCGCCCTGCCCGACGCCAAGCTCGCCAGCAAGGCCGAGGCCGAGCTAGTGCAGCGCTGGCGCCTCGACGCCGCCCTGCGGCAAGAGCAGCAGCAGAGTGTTGACGCCGCCGCCAGCCACAAGCTCTTCAGCAGCGGCAAACTCGATCCCGCCGACGAAGCCTCCGTTTCGCCGCACATCCTGCAGGCCTGGAAGACCCTGCAAGGCCAAGGAGACAAGCAGGCGGCAGAAGCCCTCGCCCTTAATGCCAAGGCCAAGCTGGTCACCCTGAGCACCGAGGAACTCCAGAAACTGCCGCCCGCCATCGCTCAGCAGCTCTACCTGCAGCTCGACAAGGAAGGCCGGAACGACTTCGAGGCCCGGATCAAGGAGGCGGCGACCCTCGCCAAGTCGGCCGACGCCGAGGCGATCAAGAAATCCGAAGCCGCCGCCAAGGAGCACCTCGGCTTTCTCCTGGACCGCGCCGGCCTCGCCGATGCCGACATTCCCAAGCTCCCCAACCATTCGCGGGACCCGCAAAAGATCAAAGACCAGATCCGCCTTACCGAGGTCTGGCAGGATCGCCTCAAGACTCTTCGCGAAGGCCGCAAAGACCGTCCGCCCAGCGACGCCGAAATGCGCATCCTCCGCCACGGCCTGCTCGCCACGGTCGAGCTGCCCGACGGCAGCAAACTCCCCGCCTGGAAGCTCTCCGAAACCTCTCGCCAGCAGTTCAGCACCCGCCTCGCCAAAGACGACGACGAGCTCCGCGCCAAGCTCGGCGTCGACCCGATCCTCTTCAACCAGCTCAGTAATGCACTCAATGACGGCGAGGTCCGTGACGACTTCGAGCGCCTGATCTTCGGCCGCACCATGGAGCAGCAGACCGACATCGAAAACGCCTTCCGCAAAGACGAGACCAAGACCCGCGCCGCCGCTGCCCAACAGGCCCAGGAGGAAGAGCTGCGCAAGTCGGCCAAGTACCTCAAGCGCGGCATCCCCTACAGCCCCGCCATCCCGGCTTTCCCGCCGCAAAAACGCCAACTCGAACCCATCGATTGGGACAAGATCAACATGAAAGGTCAGTGACATGGAACCGACGATTTTTGAGCTCACTCCCGAGCAGCGGGCCGAGGCCGAGGCTTACACCGCCCGCGAAGACAAAGCCGCCTTCCTCAACCGTCACCCGGTCTGGAACAAGCCGCTTGCCCTCGACTTCGATGGTGAACACAGCGCCGCCCTGGAAGACGCCCGCTTCCGCCTCGCCGCCGCCGAAGTCGGTGCCGCCCCCCGACAGGCCGGACTGAAGGCCTGCGGCGCCCAATCCGGGGCCGCATGATCCATGTCGATGATGCACAGCGACAACAAAGCCTGACCGCAAATCAGTTCCGCCTCAAGAAATGCCGGCAGAGCCAAAAAGTCCACTTGCTCCGGCGCAATAAGAAAATTGGCGAGACGCCGACGCCCAACCGTGCCGATCACCCGCCGCACCGGACGCGGACTAGCGGTGACACTTCTGCCGCTGATCGGGTCGATCAAGGTCATTTCCCTAACCATGAAGCATTCTCCTCAGTCATTTGTTTCTGTGCAGAGAGAAATTACAGAAAAAATTCAAAGTGTCAAGTCGCGTCGATGAGTTCAGATGTGGCTCGATCGTCCCGATCGAGTTGTTCGGAGACTGACACGTTTCATCCCGGAGCGCGACAGCGTCCCGCCGGCCGTGTTATTGATGTTCCCATACTGGATCGCTGGCGTCCCGCCGGCTGAGTTTTTGATGTTCCCATACTGGATCGCTGGCGTCCCGCCGGCTGTGTTTTTTTGGCTCAGCAAAATTTCCATCAAGGGGCAACCTTGATCCCGAACAGGAACTGCGAACAAGAGGACAGCCGGCGGGACGCCAGCGATCCAGTATGGGAGCGGCTAACGCGCTAAGTGTCGTCCCAAAACGGTCCCTCGCCCCATGTTTCATCAACGAGCCGGTAAACCTGGAAGCCCCCAAGCTGGAGTCTTGCCTAAATGCGAATTCTGCGATTGCCGCAAGGCTTGCCATCCCTCGGGCGAGATGAAGTCTTGAGCCGCCCAATCTTGATGACAACGAAGGCATTTCTGCGCGTCGCAGGGGAGGGGGCGTCCCGAGGGAAGTTCGATCACTTCGTATTTCCAATCACTGGCTTGCCCTTGATTGGCGATCTTGGTCATCTTCGTGGCAAGATGAGGAGACTTGGCGCCAGGGGTAAATTTGGTCTTCAGGAAGACTGCGCCTGGCAACAAAGACGGGCGAAGTTCCGAACGGAGTAGCACGCTTAAAGCCGTGTTTCCATCCACAAAGATTTCATATTCCGCAACGGCGTGGGGTCCGACTTCATCAGCGGTGACGGCGCGGCACAAAGAAGCGACGACGGGATCCATCGGCTGGCGCTGCGGAGTGATCTTGGTGAGAGTGACCTCACGCAAGGGCACACTTTTGCGAGTCCCGCGAGGGAAGGGGAGGGTCACCGGGCTGTCGGCGACGGAGAGTTTAAGTTTTTCTTCGAGAAGGGAGGAAGCGCCATTCCATGTTGAGAAGAAATCGAAGTCATCTTCACGGCCCTCGTAAAGAGTGGAGCGAACAGAATTGATTCCTTGGTAAGCAGCAAAATCCTGAGGCTTGATTTCCTTGTAGCCGCAGGAGCTCGCAAGGAGGATAAAAGGCAGGGCCAAACGGGAGGGGAAGCTCATCTGATAACCTAAGAGATTTAGCGGGTGGAATTCAGGGAGTCAGAACGAAGCTGCTTCAGGCGCTCCAAATAAGGCAGGCGGTAGCGGGAACGGAGAAGCTGCTGCTGAGCTTCAGGCAAGCTCAATTCTAGATTCAGCTGCGCCTCGAGGGCCGGGGTGAGAATTTCCGCCCGGCCGACAAGGACGCGTTGCAGATGAGTCGGCTGAGGCTTGATCTCAAGGGGCAGGACGCGATCGGTGAAGGCGCGAGGGACGATCCAGAAGACGCGCAGGCCTGGGCTGCCGAAATAACTGGCACGCCAGGTGGTGAGCATGGCCATCGCCTCGTCGCGGTAGAGTCCGGCGTCAACCAAAGCATTCACCAAGCTGGCGAGCGAGGCGTCTTTCATAAGGGCATCTTGAGCGAAGCGCGCATTTTTGCCGGCGGGGAGGGGGCCCATCCAGCGGATCTGGCCGTTTTCCCAGGCGAGGGCGAAGGGAATGTCTTCTTTGCCGGTGTTTTCGAGGGAAGCCGAATCCTTGTCGGCTGTGGTTTTCAGTGGGATGTCGAAATGGCCGAGGCCGCGGTAGAAGAGGAATTTCTCCGATGAGGTGGTGTAGCGGTGCAGCGATGCGATATCTTCAGCAGTGCTACAGCCGATGCCTTCAAGAGGAACGCTGAGAAGGTTCGATTGTGTTGCACGCGGAGACACCCAGCTTGCCGTGAGGGGGGCTTGCTGCGAGGCGGATGGCTCGACGTAGTCATCAGGGTGATGGACATGAGCGTTCCAAGTGATGCCGTTGCTGGTGGAATTTTGGAAGCGGATCGGGTTAAAACGGCCTCGCCATTCAGGCTGACCGCGAGCATCCTTCTCCATCATCGGAACAAAGGGGGACGAGCCACCGGAAGCATAAGGAAACCACTGCGTGATCAGGCCGCCGCGGAAGTCTACCCGGAGCTTCACATCGAGAGCTTGGGGACTGTAGAAGTAGAGCACCGGAGTCTCCATCTTGATGGTGACGCCGCTGTAATCACATGAGTAGGGTGGAGGCAGACCTTTGCCGCCAAGGCGTTGCCGACCGCCGTAGTCATAGACAAAAAGCGGCAGCGCCTCTTCCTCGGTTTCGAGGCCGGATAGGAGTTTGCCATCGGAGCCGCTGACGCTGGTGAAAGTGCCCCATTCATGAACGGCATAGCTATGACGGTCCCATTCGGAACTCTTGAGCTGCGGGGAAGCAGGCAGATTCGTGAGCGTGGGGCTGAAAAGATCCGGGCTGGGTGAGGCGGCATTGAGAAAGGGCAACGCGGCAAGAGCGAGAAGAGCGATGGGTTTCATGCGGGGTCTCCTGAGGATTGATCTGAATTGAGCACGAATCAATCTAGACCCGAGCAGGTGCTCGCCGCAAGTGGAGATTGTAAAAACGGTGTAAAACGAAGCGCAAGCCTTATCACTGCAATAATTTGGTGTGGAATGGAAGAAGAATCGAAGAATCTTTCAAAAATCATCCCTTCAGCCCTAGACGCTTTTCCATCTGGGG
>JAYTMY010000178.1:0-13342 GCA_043748535.1 Lentisphaeraceae bacterium
TTTGACGGAAGGTAACTGGCGGACCCAACATGACCACGTCGCCGGTGGCATCTGCTTGGCCATGGAAGCTCTCTTCCGGCAGTTCTACGCCCCCAGGGCTCCGCCTCTCGACTGGTCCACTGGTGGCCAGAACTGGTAAGCCACCCCGCATGACTCGATAGCTCCATTCTCATTCAACTCAACTTCCAAGGCACCACCATGATCTCCCATTTTTCCCTCCTGCTGCTGCTCGCCACCGGCGATGCAGCCCCCCTTAGCCCCGCCCCCACGCCCAAAGCCACGGTAGAAGATCCAATTCGATACGGAACACGGTGGGTCAAGGAGTATACAATGGGTGGTGGTTATTCATTGGCTGATTCTACTTGGCTAATCTTCTCCCGAGCCAAAGAATTGAAAGATTTACATGCTTTGCTCCTGCGGATGGATCGAGTACACGACTGGGGAAGCCTTCATTGCCTCGGACAACTGGTCACCGACCATGTCTGGGAGAAGATCTTGGCGGGCAAGCCCTACGACCGTGAGACCTTCGAGAAGATCGTCGCCCAATACCATCGCCTGGTGACGCTGTCGATGGCCGATCACGCGCGTTATGCGACGGTGCCGATGGAATGGATGCGTTACGGCCTCTATTCCCGCCTCGGCTTCGGCAAACTCCCCTTCAATCACTACGCACCCGTTAGCCGCAACAAATGGGGCGAAGATCGGCAATGGAGCAACTGGCGCAGCCACAACCCCGAGCTCCCCAAGGAAATGGACAGCTTCATGGTCGAGCTCTACCTGTTGCGAGACTTCATCAAGCCCGACGACCACTTGGTGCCGCAGCCGGTGATCGACGACCGGATGAGCTACACCGAGCGCCGCTTCCTCCCCAAGGCGGTGCTGCTGCGCGACTTCGCCGCCGATCATGAGGGAAGAGCCCCTAAAAATGCAGCGGAGCTGAAGACCTATATCGAAGCAGATACCGAGCAATTCCGTATCGAAATATATATATCCGGTGATCATGACTACGAAAAGAAATCAGCAGAAGAAATTGACGATTCTCGTGAATACACCCGTCAACGCTTGATCAAGAATTTGATTCTCGACCGTGCCAAAAGCCGCTATCTCGGCTGGGACTATCAATCGCTGTATTCGGGCACCGAGGCGGAGGAGCGCAAGCGCTACGAAAAGGTGACATTGGAGATGGATACCAGCGACTATCCCAATCCCTTTTACGCGCAGTCAAACAAGATTTGTGGTACCTGGATCGACGCGGTGGCCTGGGACTTCAAGCTCGACGGCATCTATCGCAAGCCATTCTTCGGCAACGCGACGCGGCGGCCGGCGGTGTCGCCGGAAAAGGGCGGCGACCCCTTCCTGTGGCGCGATTCCGACTACAACATGAGCGCCGACGGCACCACCATCACCGAGGAAAAGCTGGACAAGGAGCTGTGGCCGCGGGCCCTTGCCGAGCCCAGCGGCGTGGCGATGCGCAACCTCGCTTCGTTGGCCTGCTGGATGGATGTCAAGGGCAAGCGGACGATGACGGCGGCGGAGCAGACGAGCTACCTGAAGCTGCGTGAGCGAGTGAAGAAAGAAGCGAGCTTCCTGCAGCGCTGGCGCATCGCCGATTTGGAGAAATGCAAATGGGAGCTGACCGAGGAGCACATCCGCGGCGGCGTGCTCCGTGTTGGCGACTATTTACCCGAGCAAAAGCGTCTGGTGAAGGACAGCGATGAAAAGCCCAGCCACCCCTCCGGCTACGACACCGGAGTGCAAGAGAACTTTGAATGGCTGGTGCATCTGATGGAAGAAGACAAGGAGCCCTTGACTGACCGCCGCCAGCGCTTCCTGGAGCTGATGCCGATCATCCCCCAGGTGCGCCTGCGCCAATGGATGCTCCCCGCCCTGAAACGTCGTTTCAGCGAAGCCGAGGAAGGCTGGGAGCGCAATACCCTGGTGACCCGCTTCATCCGCGGCTACAGCACTCCCGACATCCTGACTTGGGACAAGGAGGCAGGCGACAGCTTCGTCGAAGTGCTGGAACACATCATCCGCCTCTACGGCCAGGAACCCGGCAAGCGCTTTGTCGGCCAAATGGCCTTTCGCGAGCTCATCGACGTCTACCGCTTCCGCCAACTTCTCCTCGCCTCGCAGCACCTCCTCACCGGAGAGCGCAAGCAGCGTTTCACGCCGGTGATTGACGACCCCAGCCGAAAATGAGTCATCCGCACATGAGACTTTTCATCACCTCGCTACTTTTTCTGGCCATTCCTCTGCTTGCTGCCGACAAGGAACTTGAGCGCCGACAACAGGCTGATTCCTTGCTCCGGCAATGGCAAGAAGGGAAAAGCGATGGAAAAAAACTGCTGCAGTTCTGCGACAAAATGCCGCCGGGCGAAGCCGACGGCTGGCGCGCCGCCGCCGCCCAGCTCCTGAATAAAGACAATGCAGACGCCTCATTGGCCCTATCCTTGCTTGCCTTGCAGAGCAAGGGCAGCGCCGATCGTTATGCGGCTGAGATCGCCAAGGGTAAACTGCCCAAGGAGTCCCCGCAAGCCCAGCAACGCAAGAGAGCCGCGACCTTCCTTGCGATCCTGCCTTTGAACTCCTGGCCCGAGATCAAATTTGGCGCAGCGGCTAGTTGGGGAACGGCACTGTTACATTTGGCGAGTTCGGCACCAGATCCGCAGATGCTGACGCAATGCCAGCTGCTGAGCAGCCAATCCCTCTGGCTTCCTGGCAAGGCGCAAGCGGGTTTGGCAGCCGGAATGATCTATTGCTCCCAGAAGGAATGGGTAAAAGCCCGCGACTCGATCCGCTTCGCCACCGGCTATGCAGGCGATCTGCTCTCCTCAGATGGCAAGGTAAGCGTCGTGCACCTGAGCGTCAGCGACAAGATCCTCCTCGGCGCGCTGCGGCAGGATGCCGCCCGCCACCTAGCTTGGATAGAAGAGATCCTGGACATGGAGCAGTACGGCTCCGGCTGGGTCCTCTGGCGCGATGCAGATGTGTTGGCTCGTGACGGCAAAAGCGATGAATCCATCGTCATCTGTGACGAGTTGATCCAAAATCATGGCGACACGGTCTACGGCGAAGCGGCCCGTCTTCTCCGACTCCGGCTGCTGCTCAAATTGGCAAAGGAGCTTGCTCCGCCACTCAAGGGCAAAGCCCCTGCGGCACCGGAGATCATCAAAGCTGATGAAGCACCGACCACTGTTGAAGCCCGTGAACGGATGAGCGAAAACCGACGCTTGCGCAAAGGGCTTGTGGCGAGAGGCGAGCAGGCTCGGCGTATTGCCTTTGCGGAAAAAACGGAATTCTGTTCCTCCTCTCCGAGCGGGCTGGGACGCGATGAGGTCCGGCTCGACTTCGGCATTTTCCTGCTGGAGGAGGGCAAATTGCACGAGGCGGCGAAGGAATTCGAGGCAGGGATCGAAGCCAGCGGCAGAATCGAAGCCGCGCAAGCGCTATTCCACCGCTTCGCAGTCCCCGGCAAGGCCCAAGAGAAGGCACGGGCGCCGGAGCAGCGCCAAAGTCGGGATCGTCTCGGAAACATCGTTCAGAACCAAATTCCGCCAGGATCAATCGTCAACTGCGTCAACTGCCCTTGGTATCTTTCATGGATCCGGGCACAGCTCATGGCAAGAAAAGGCTTCTGTCTATTCGCCCAAGGGAAGTATGTCGATGCGAAAGCGCTCTTCCAGTCGATGGAAGAGCTGGATGGAGCTTGGAAAGAAGCCAGCAAGGCCTTGTACGGCCCCAGCGCCCCGAAACGGCTGATGGCCTGTTGCGACGACCATTACCTGCAGGCCAGGCCGGAGGAACTCAAGGGTTTTGACGCTCGTACCAGACTCTCAGTGCAATGGGCTGACTTCATTTATACGCTGGGTGACCGTTGGGACGACGCCCGCGGACATTACGAGGCCATTCTGAAAGACGGTCGGGGCTGCGACAAATCTGCGCGAGCCTATCTGCATTTCGCCATCGGCTGCTGCTACTACTGGCGATGCAGCCGGGAAGGCTTTGCCTTGGCCGTGGCAGAATGGGAGCAGGCAGCGACCGCACCCGGCACGGAAAGCCGGAAACGCGCTTTGCTCTCCATCGCTTGCCAAGCCAACCAGATGGAGGAGAAAGCATTAAGCCGTGGCATCTGTGCCGCTGAGGAGTTGCTTGCCGAAGATCGAGATCAAGATCGAAAAGAGCAAGTTCTTGCCATCCTAGTCAATCTGAACGCCATGACGGGCCATTGCGACATCGCCAAATCCTGGCTGAAAAAGCTGACGGGATCCGATCAATACAAATTCGCAGCAGAAAGACTGCAGGGCTTGGAGGCGAAAGCGCAAGCGCAAGAGGATGCGGCAAAGAATCAACATCCGCAGCAGCCTCCCAGAAAATGATGAGATGTTCGAGCTGAAGAAAAATGCCGACCCAAGCCTACCGCGCCTACCGGGCTACCTGTCGCAAGAGTTGGAAAGTGGCTTTCCGCGGGCTAGATTGCGCGTTGACTTAGATCATCAGGAGAAACATCTACATGCCCCCGTCCGTGAAAACCGTTCACAGCGAAACGAAGAAGTCCGACTTGCTCAAATAGGCTGTCATTTCAACATAAACATACTCTGAAATCTTCTTCAGAGCGGGGTTCGGCGGTTCTCAGAGCGGGGTTCGGCGGTTCTGACCCAAGGTTTGCCCTCGACCCAGGATGGTCGAGACACGATAGACTCTGCTTGCTTGTAATCTCCGTACTGTCCTCAGTGTCCGAAGGGCTTGTATTTTTCTGTCGCTACTGAAAATTCAGATTGACACCAGCATTATCAGGAGAAGATCATGAGCGACGACGATAGTTTGAAAGTGGCGCTGACCCCGTCGATGGAAGCCTACATTCTGCACTGGGGCGAAATGGGGCCGCAATGGGGGGTCAATCGCACCGTGGCGCAGATCCATGCGCTGCTGTGGATCTGGAGTGAAGCGCTCGATGCCGACGCCATTGCCGCCACCCTCGGTGTCGCCCGTAGCAATGTCAGCAACAGCCTGCGCGAGCTGCGCGACTGGGGTTTGGTGAAGCCGGCGAATGCGCTGGGCCGCCGCAAGGAACTCTTCACTGCCGACAAGGATCCCTGGGAGGTCTTCCTGCAGGTTCTGCGCGAGCGCCGCAAACGCGAGATTGAGCCGACTCTGAAGGCTCTCCGGGGCTTTGTCGCGATGGCGGAAAAGGAGAAGTCGCCGGAGGCTGCCGGAGCGAAGATGCGCATGCTGGAATTGAGCGAATTGATGGAGCAACTCTGCGCCATTCATGACACCGCCTCCGCCTTGCCGCCGACCTTGCTGCGCAAGGCCTTGAAAGGCGGTAAATTCCTCTCCATCTTCAAATCCTGAACGAGGTTTTTTATGTCCCTGCGTCCCTACCTCAAGACTTTCCCGGAACTGGCCGAAGGAGCCTATGTCGACCCCGATGCGGTGATCTGCGGTGATGTCAAGATCGGTGCCCGCGCCAGCGTCTGGCCTTTGGTCGCGGCCCGTGGCGATGTTAATTTCATCCGCATCGGCGAAGAGACCAACGTCCAGGATGGCAGCATCCTGCATGTCACCCGCCGCTCCGACAAGCATCCCGACGGCTTTCCTTTGTTGATCGGGGCGCGGGTCACGGTCGGCCACAAGGCGATGTTGCACGGTTGCATCTTGCACGACGAGTGTTTCATCGGCATGGGGGCGATTGTCATGGATGGCGCCGTGGTCGAGACTCGCGTCATGCTCGGCGGTGGTGCTTTGGTGCCGCCCGGGATGCGATTGGAAAGCGGCTTTCTCTACATCGGCTCACCGGCCCGCAAGGCGCGGGCGCTGAAGCCGGAAGAGCACGAGATGATCGTCAAATCTGCCGCCAATTACGTCCGCCTCGCCAAGGAATATCAGGGCAATTAAGAATTAAGAAATAAGAATTAAGAATTAAGAGTTAAGAATTAAGAATTCGAGCTGCATTTGACCTTCTACCTGATCCCATGCAACCCCTACAACCCCTGAAACCCTTCCCATGAACATGGATTTTATCTGGCTACCGGCCGTGGGCGCGGCGATTGGGGCTTTCACCAATGAGCTCGCCTTGCGGATGCTTTTTCGTCCCTATCGACCGGTGTATTTGTTTGGTTTTCGGCTGCCTTTTACGCCGGGGGTAATTCCGGCGCGTCGGGGCGACATCGCGCGCAACATCGCCATCAGTTTTGAAGGCAAATTGTTGTCGGGCGACGAGATTCGCCGGGCTTTGAATTCCCCTGAGTTGCGGGCGTCCTTGGAGGCTCGTTTGCGCGAGGCTTTAGTGGCGGGAGATCTGCTTGATGCCGCCTGTCGCGAAGAGATGAAAAAGTCTTTACGGAAGCGCTTGGCTGAGGCGGCGCCGGATCTTCTGGAAAAGGCGGCGACGGACTTGGCGCCGGAGATGGCCTCGAAGCTGATTGACCGAGCTCTGGCTGATTTCGGGCCGATGGCGGCGATGTTTGCCGGACCCTTGAAGACCAAGGCGGCGCCGTTGGTGGGCGACGCCATGAAACAGATGGGACAGGAACTCAGGAAGCGCCTGGAAAGCGGCGCCGGTGACGAGCTTCTCGATCGCCTTTTGGCTGAACTGCCGCAGCTGCTCGAGCCCTTGATCCCCCGTGCCGCTGCCCTACTGCAAGACGGACTGGCGGAAGCCGCGGGTCAAGCCCTTGGGTCGGCGGGTTTCGACATCCGGCGCCGGGTGGAAGAGCGGATCAACGCGATGGACATCGCCGAGCTGGAGGACATGGTCCTCGGCTTCTCGCGCGAGCAGTTCCGGATGATCACGATTCTTGGCGGCGTCCTCGGTGGCCTGATCGGTCTGATTCAGGCTTTTTTGGTGGGCATACGCTGAGGCCGCAGGCGGCAGCGACTCATTGATTCAGCATGACCCAAAGAACGACGATGAAGATCGCGGCCATGACAAAAAACATGATCAGGGCACCATTACCGTTGTTGTGAACGGGACGAGCGCGGCGGCGGCCGCCTTTTTTGCCGTGGCTGAGGACTTGCGCCTTGATCTTGGTCTGGGCCCGGACAGGAGTATTCTCAGTTAAGCGAGCCGTTTCTCGCTGCATCTGCTGGAGTTGGGCCATTTCGGCGATTTTGAGGCCGCGAAGGGTGTTGGTGTTCCAAATCTCCGACAGATCATCCACTGCCTTGAGCATGGCATCCCAAGTCTCGAAGCGATCAGAAGGCTGTTTCGCGGTCATCCGGTCGATCAGTTCCTGAGTCCCGTCGTGGATCTTGACGCCGGGGTTGAGCTCCGTGATTTTCGGCAGGTCTTCATCGAGATGCTTACGCACGACTTCCATCGCTTCGCCCTTGAAGGGGCGGCGGCCACTGAGGACATAGAGCAGAGTGACCCCGAGGGAATACATGTCGGCGCGGAAGTCGACTCCTGCCGAGCCCATAGCTTGTTCGGGGCTGATGAAATCGGGGCTGCCGATGATCATGCCCTGATCGGCCTTGGTCTCATCCTGGGCGCAGGCCAGGCCGAAGTCCATGACGATATATTCGCCGCGGGTGTTGCGGCGGATGTTTTCGGGCTTGATGTCGCGGTGGATCATCCGGTGTTCGCGCCAGGCGTAGCTGAGGGCATCGGCGACGGCTTTGGCGACGCGAAGGGTTTCTTTCTCGGTCAGAGGTCCTTTTTCGGCGATGACCTGGTTCAGGTCCTTGCCGTCGATGAACTGCATGGTGATGTAGTAGACCTGATCGCGGAAGCCGGCGTTGAAGACGGTGACGATATTCGGGTGCTGCAGGCGGGCTGCGGTCTGCAGTTCGTGGATGAAGCTTTGAACCGAGTCCTCGTCGCCGCGGAGGTGGGGGCTGATGGTTTTCAGGGCGACATTGCGTCCCATCAAGAGATGCTGGGCGAGGAACACTTTGCCCATCGAGCCGCGGCCGATTTCATTGAGGATCATGTGTTCGTCAATGATGTTGCCGATCTCCAAAGCGCCTTGCAGCGGCACTAGAGTGTCGGAGCCGCAGTCTTCGCAAGAAGTTTCGTGGCCGCGATCTTTGCCATCGGCCATCAATTCTGCACCACAGGATGGGCAGTTAAATTTGATCATCACGGCATGCTTCCCCTTCATTTTTGAGCTTCTAACCTACACCCTAAGATGGGCAAGTGAAAGGCAGGAATGTGCAATCGGCGCAGAGATGACAAGGAAATCATCATCTTGCCTTTGTCCCGTCTGGCCCTTGCCCGCGCGGCGAATGAGGGAATCTTGGGTCGCAACGAGTGAGGCGGGAGCAAGGATGAAAAAAGCGATGGCAGAGCAGGGGAGGGGGCCGGACTATGTCTGACGTCCTCAATCGCGGCTTGTCTGCGCGCCTCGCGTCCTTTTTGGTCAGTGGTTTGATTCTGTTCTCCTTGTTGCTTTTCCGCCTTTGGCAACTGCAGGTTGAGGAGCGTGAAAAGAGCACTGACTACATGCGAGAGAAGACCATGCTGTCTCTCCGCATTCCGCCGGTACGCGGCCGTATTATGTCGGCAGACGGCGTTGCCTTGGCGGACAACGAGGCGCAGCGCGACTTGGTTTTTCTCTTGCAGGAATTCCGGCAGAAGCCGATTGGGCTCAGTGCCCGGACGACGGAGAATATTCAAACCGAGCTTGAGACCTTGGCGCAGCGATTGAGGCGTCCGTGTCTGATCAGTCGCGACGAGGTGAGTGCCGAGATCCAGCGGCTTAAATCTCCCGTAATTTTGCTGTATAAAAAACTTGAGCGGAGCAATCCCAAGGTTGAGGATTTGCTGGAAAAAGGCATCTTCACGCAGGTCGAGGCGCGCTCCAGCTGTGCTTCGTTGGAGCCGAAAAAAGTCAAGGTTTTCGACAAGGTTTCAGTCGGCATGCGCAAGCTGGTGATGCAGCCAGGCAGCGTGCCGGAATTCCTGGTTTTCGAAGAGGGCGATATCTATCTTGATTTTCGCCGCACCGCCTGGCTTAGTCCGCAAAACAGCCATCGCACCACTTCTGCTGCTGTGGCGGCGATTGCTAATCGTCTCGCCATTCTGATCGGCCGTTCGGCGGATCCGGAGATGGCGGGCCAGATTTTAGAGCATCTGAAGCAGCGGCCGGCGATCCCCTTTCTCGCTCTGGAGAATTTAAACCAGGCGGAGCTTGCCGCGGTGTCGCAGATGATGCCCGTCAACTCGACCAAAGCCGGTGATTTATCGGCGTGGCTCAAGGGTGATCCACAGGCCATGCCGGCGGTGCCCGGAACCCAGATTCTGACCAATCCGAAACGGACTTGGCCGCTCGGAGAGGCCAGCTGCCACCTCATCGGCTACACCCACTTCGCAGCCATTGATAATGACGAAGGAGCCTCCTCCAACTCCAATTACACCTTCCCCGAACTGGCCGGCGTCACCGGCCTCGAACGCAGTCTCGATCGCACCCTTGCCGGCAGCCCCGGACGCCGCACCGCAATGGTCAATGTCACCGGTTTCGAACAACGTGGTCAGACGCCGCAAGTCAATCTGCCGGAAAATGGGCAGACGGTGGTCCTCAGTATCGATTCCCGAGCCCAGAGAATCGCCGCCCGGTTGCTCAGCGGTCAACGCGGCGCTTTTGTTCTGATGGATTGTTACACCGGCGCGATTCTGGCCATGGTTTCGGCGCCGAGCTATGACCCGGATCAGATGAATTTTCAGAACTATTACGCCAAGATGATGATCCCGATTGAAGGCCTGGATGCGCGCCAGCAGCTCTTCCCGACCCGCAACCGCTGTGTCAACGCCGGTTACGCTCCTGGCTCGGTGATCAAACCGGTGATCGCCTTGGCGGCCTTTGCCGATCCCAAGTTCAATTCGCGTGCGACCTTCTTGTGTGACGGCGCCTATAACTTCGGCAATGCCAAAGTGAAATGTGCTCATGGCGGCGTCCACGGCCCGGTCGATCTGGCGCATGCTTTTGAGGTTTCTTGTAACGGTTATTTCATTCATTTAGCGCTCGATTTGAAGATGGAGAAGCTGAACCCGATGATGCTCAATGCCGGGCTTGGTTGCCAGGCGGATTACGCCGCAATGCCGGGTTCCGAAGGAGTGAAAGTGAGCTCAGCCGGCAATATTCCCGGACTTGATGCCAAGCCCGGAGATTACGCTTATGCAGGTATCGGCCAGGGCCCAATCACGGTATCGCCGCTACAAGTCTGCACCTACACCGCCGCGATCGCCAATGGCGGTAAACTGATGACCCCGCACCTGATCCAGGAGACTAAAGATCCTTTATCCCGCCGGATGATCGCACGCTACCAGCCCAGCGTCCTGCATGAATTCCCGGTGTCCGCCGAGGCAATCCTCGAGCTGCGTCGGGCGATGGAGCTGGTGGTGACTGGTGATCGCGGCACCGCCAAAGCGGCGCGCGGCAGCGGCATCCGCCTCGCCGGCAAGACCGGTACGGCGCAGGTGACCAATGCCAAAAACCAGATCCTCCATGAGAACACCTGGTTCACTTGTTACGCTCCGGCGGAAGCGCCGCGCTGGGCCTGTACCATTCTCATCGAAGACGGCAAAAAAGGCGGTGGCGGCACCTGCGGCCCGATCGCCCGGGAATTCTTCGATAAGTGGCTCCCAGCCCCCTGATTCCGAGCTCGACTCAGCGGCCGGCTTTGGTGGCTTTGGGGGCGGCGACGGCGAGGAGGAAGTTGAGCTTCGGCGTCAAGACTCCGGCAAGTGCCGGCAAAGCCTCGATTTCTGCCAGGATAAAACGTTCTTCCGGGCCGCCGAGGTCGAGGGCGAGGACGGCTTCACGTCCGGCCAATTCCTTGGCGCAATCGGCAAGAAAAGCGTCGCGGCGGTACGGGGTTTCGAGGAGGACCAGCGGGCGTCTGAGGCGGGCCAGATCCTGCAGGCAGCGACGGCGGGCCGCCGGTTCACGAGGAAGCAGGCCTTCGCAGACGAAGCCTTTCACCGGGAAAGGGCAGGCGCCGAGAATGGTGGTGACCGAGCTCGGGCCGCCGATGGAACGGACCTGGGCGCCGAGACGGGCGGCGATGCCGACCAAGGCGGTGCCGGGGTCTTCGAGGACGGGGCAGCCCTGCGAGCTCATGTAGACGGCTGTACCTCCGGCTTCGAGGCAAGTGCTGAGGGCCTCGAGGGTGCCGGCCTCACATTGTTCCGACCAGCGCAGCCATTGCCGGGTCAAACCGGCGGCTTTGAGGGCGGCGCGGGCGGCGCGGTCTTCTTCGAAAATATGCAGCTGGGCATCACGTAGGGCGTGCAAGGAGCGCAGGGGTACGTCCTCGGGATTGCCGAGGCCGTTGGCGGCCATGATCAGGGTGCCGGGGGCACTGGGTTTGGGCACGATCAGACTCGCGGCAGATCAGAGAGGGTGAGGAGGGGGCCGGTGCTGCGGTTGGCGGCGGTGCGCAGGCAGGAGGCGAGTTCGATTTCGTTACCCCCCCAGGTGCGGCTGAGCAGGCTGCGGCGGGCGTCGGCATCCAGTTCAAGGTTGCGGCGGCCGGTTTCGATCCGGGCCCGCTGGAAATAGAAGTCAACGAGACTGGGGAGATCGGCCTGACGTTCCAACAGGCTGGGCAATTGCAATATCGAGCTGGTGATCCACGGCATCAGAGTCGGCACGAGGCGTTGGCGGAGATCGTGCATCGGCAAGGTGCTGGTGAAGATGAATCGAGGGGCTTGACGCGTCGCGGTGTCGCCGAGATTCTGCCATTCGAGGAGGCGTTCGACGAGGAGGGACTGGACGTTGACCGGCAGGTGTTCGCAGTTCTCCAGCATCATGGTGCCGGCTTGAGCCTGGCGGAGGCGGCCTTGGAAGCCGTTGCCGCCAAAGAGCTCTTCAATGACATCGTGACCGGCGATTTCGGCGCAGTTGACATGCAGCATGCGCAGGGACGAGCGTTGGCTGTGCGAATGGATGGCCTTGGCGTGGAGATGGAAATCGCTGCCGCCGCAACCGAGGATCAGGGCCGGAGTTTCGAGGGGGCCGAGGATAAGTACGCGGTCCATCACCAAGGCGGCGGCGCGGGAGCTGCCGGGGAGCATCAGGCGGATGCTGCGGGTCTGCGGGCCGACGGTCGGGTGGGTGGCGATCGAGGCGAGGTGCAAACCGGCCTGCCAGCAAAGCGCCCGGGTGAAGCCGAATTCGTCGTTGGTGAAACTGCGCTTGGTGCTATCCAGATAGACGACGCCGTAAGGAGTTTTTTCGGGACGGAGTAGCGGTACAGAGATCACCGAACGGACTTTTTTGGCGTTTAATTCACGGCCGTCGGCAATGAGAGCCTGGGCGACGTTTTTCACCAATACCGATTTGCCGTCGCTGAGGGAGCGGCGGAGGATGTCTTTGCTGATCCGGTTCTGATCCGGCTCGCCCTCGGCGGCATCGAGGAAGCCGGCATTGCTGCCCCGCTCCGCGTCGGCGAGGCCGAGATAGATCTGGTCGAAGGTGAAGGCGTTGAGAAGATTGGTGTCGAGAGTCTCGTAGACATCCATCTCGTTGGAGCAGGCAGTGATCTCGATCGAGCTGAGGACGAGGCGGCGAAGCCATTCACTCGACAGCTCGCGGCTGACGGCATTGAGGACCGGTTCGCTGGAGAGGTACTCGACCGTGTCGGTAAAGGATTCTTGCAGGTTGCTCAGGGTTTTGTGGCCGGAATTCTGCGTCGCTTTCGGGCGGTTGGTGCTGGCGGAGCCGCCATCGGCGGTGAACATCAACTCAACCGGCCCAAGGGTGATGCGGTCACCCGGTGACAGGAAGGCGCGTTCGGTCTGGCGACCGTTGACCGAAATGCCGTTGCGGCTGCCGAGGTCGGCGACTTCCCAGATGCCGTTGGCCGACAGGATCTGTGCATGTTTGCGCGACACGCCTTCGTTGTCGATGAAAATACTGGTGTCGCTGCCTCTGCCGAGGGTTTCCGTCTGCTGACCTTTGAGAACGAAGATCTGGCCGTTGTCGAGTCTGATCAAGCTGGGCATGAATGTTCCTCAGTCGTTTTTTGCTTATTTACTCAATCTAGAGGGGTGAGCAAATCCGACAAGAGGTCATCGTGGTTTTAAGCTGCTGATCGGCTTGCTGTTACTGGATGTTACCGCATTTGGCGGCCACCGTGGGCGTGCACCGAATCAGTGCTTCACTGGGAGCTAGCTAAAAAATCAGTTTCGTGCTCTGGGGAGGTGGGGCAGCGCTCCGAGTTCACTTGTTCATTTCGTTTCGGCTATACCGGGATAGGGTTTGACCACAATGTCCCAGTTCCCCGCGGCAGCGCCACGCCAGCAAGGCCAAATAAGGCCGCTCCCCGAGCTGGTTTTTACAAGGTCTGGCTCGGTAAGCGTCAGCCTTTTGACTTGCGAGCCGCGTCGCTTTTTCGT
>JAYTMY010000179.1:0-17752 GCA_043748535.1 Lentisphaeraceae bacterium
CTGATCGACGCCTTGACCTCGTTCTCCGACGAGATGACCGACCTCTGCCTCGAAGAGAAAGAAGTCCCCAAGTCGCTGATCTACTCGACCGCCCGCGCCGCCACCATCGCCATGAACTTGACCCCGGTCTTCATGGGTTCCGCCTACCGCAACGTCGGCGTCCAGAAGCTCCTCGACGGTGTCTCCTACTTCCTCCCCTGCCCCACCGACGTTAAGAACATCGCTCTTGACATCGACGACGGCGAAAAAGAAACCGAGATGATCTCCGACGACTCGAAACCCTTCGTCGGCTACGTCTTCAAACTCGAAGACGGCAAATACGGCCAGCTCTCCTACATGCGCGTCTACCAAGGCCACATCAAGAAAGGCGACGCCATGTTCAACATGAGCACCACCCGTAAACACTCGGTCGGCCGCCTCATGCGCATGCACTCCAACAAGCCCGAAGATATCGACTACGCCGGCTCCGGTGACATCGTCGCCGTCTTCGGTATCGACTGCTCCACCGGTACCACCTTCACCGACGGCACCCAGCGTATCAACATGACCTCGATGCACGTCCCCAAGGCCGTTATCGACATGAAGATCGACCTGAAAGACCGCAAGAACGCTCAGAACCTGTCCAAGGCTCTGAACCGCTTCACCAAAGAAGACCCCACCTTCCGCGTCCGCGTCGACGAAGAATCGGGCGAAACCATCATCTCCGGCATGGGCGAACTTCACCTCGAAATCTACGTCGAGCGCATGAAGCGCGAATACGCCGTCGACCTCGATGTCGGGCAGCCCCAGGTTGCCTACCGCGAATCGATCTCGCAGAACGTCACCTTCGACTACTCGCACAAGAAGCAAACCGGCGGTCGCGGTCAGTACGCGAAAGTCGTCGGCCGTATGGAAGTCATCACCGCAGCTGACGAAACCGAAGATCCCTACCTCTTCGTTTCCGAAGTCTCCGGCGGCTCCATCCCGAAAGAATTCATCCCCGCCTGCGACAAGGGCTTCGCCTCTTGCATGCTCGAAGGTCGCCTCATCGGCTTCCCGGTCACCGGCGTCAAGTGCATCCTCGTGGAAGGTGGCTTCCACGCCGTTGACTCGGACGAACTGTCCTTCCGCCTCGCCGCCCGCGGCGCCTTCCGCCAGGCCTACGACAAGGCGAAACCCGCCATCCTCGAGCCGATCATGAAGGTCGCCATCGAAACCCCGACCGAGTTCCAGGGCACCATCATGGGCAACCTGAACTCCCGTCGCGGCGTCATCACCGGCACCCACGAAGAGTACGGCTTCTGCCGCGTCAGCGCTGAAGTCCCCCTGTCGGAAATGTTCGGCTACGTCGGCGAACTCCGCTCCATGTCACAAGGCAAAGCTGAGTACTCGATGGAATTCGGCAAGTACGCCGAAGTCCCCCGCAACATCCACACTGAACTGGTGAAGAAATTCGCCGCTTCCCGCAAGATGAAAGGCGGCGACGACGAGTAATCCTCGCCGTCTGCGCTCTTCGCAAAAATCAAAACCGCTCCCTTTATGGGGGCGGTTTTTTCTTGCCGATTGAAGCTCTGAGAATCATCGCGCCGCCTTGCAAGGCGGCTTCTCAGCGGCAATTTAGCGGCCGTCACAACCCACAGGTCCGAACCACATGAAAATCCTCTTCGTCTGCAGCGGCAACTCTTGCCGCAGCCCCATGGCCGCCGCTTATTTCAATCACCTCTGCCGCCAGAACGGCATCATCGGCGTCAGCGCCAGCTCCGCCGGCACTTCCGCCGAAGAAGGCCGCCCCGCCTCCGCCGGCGCCTGCGGCGTTATGGACGCCCTCGGCCTCAGCCTCAAAGAGCACAGCTCGCGCCACCTCAGCGCCGAGCTCCTGGCCGAGTCGGATTATGTCTATGTGATGACCGCCAACCACCTCAAAACCCTGCAGAAAGAGCACAAGGGCGAAGTCGGCAAGGCCAAGCTGCTGATGTCGCTCACGCCCGTCCCCGAAGATGTCGCTGATCCCTACGGCGGCGATGCCGATGATTACACCGCCAGCTTCCTGTCGATGATCCCCGCTCTCGCCGAGCTGGCCGACCGCATCCTTCGTTCACGCGGCTGATCCCGCCGTGCTCGGGCGATTCCTGATCCGGCTTCTCACCGCCGTCGGCACGGGCGTGGCGTTGTATCTTGCCCTGTCGGCCTGGCTGGCCAAGGGCCGCACCGCCCCTGTACTTGTGATCCAAGAGTTGCCGGTCAAAAGTGAAGAAGCTCAGCCCCTGCCGCCATTGGGCGAAATGGCTAGCGCCGACATCCGCAGCGGCTCCGCCCTCTTCCGTCAGGCCGCTCTCGAATGGACCAAACACAGCCCTCGTGAAACCGCCCTCTGGGCCGGTGGCTTGCAAGATCCGCTGCTGCGCAACTCCGCCCTCAGCGTCATCATGAACGCCTGGTCGACCCACAATCTCGAAGGAGCCCTGTTCTGGAGCGTTCAGCTGCCTCCCGACGAGGTCGAGCCCTTCCTCCCCCTCTGCGATCGACTCCGCCTCGTCTCCCATCCCCGTGCCTTGACTTGGGCCGAAAGCCAGAAGTCGCCACCAGTCCGCCGCATCCTGGTCGATCGTGTCCTCAGCGCCTGGAGCGCCTTCGATGGCCTCGCCGCCTCTGATGCCTGTTTGAAGTTTCCGGAGCCGTTGGAACGTAGCCGTCGCCTGCAACTGACCATTCACCGCTGGTTCCGCCGCGCCCCTGGCAGCGCCTTGCGCTGGATGTCCGACCCCGCCCAGCAACAAGGCGAAATGCTCTACTCCTGTTTCTACACCTGGTGCCAAAGTGACCCTGCCGCAGCCCGCCAATGGATGGCATCGACATGGACGAGTCTGCCCCTCCCTTTCCTCGCCTTTGCCGCCGCAAGCTTGACCGAAAAAGATCGACCCGCCTTGGAAACCAGTCTTGCCAGCCTCGGCGGCGAATGGAAAATCCAAGCCTGCCAAGCCCTCGCATTCTACCACTGCCGCAAAGATATGCCCAAGGCGAGAAGCTTCCTCACCCTCATCCCTGCCAGCCGCCGCGGCGACATCGAGCGACATCTCATCAGCATCCTCGCCAGCTCCGATCCGGCCTATCTTGCCGCCACTGCCCGCACTTGTCATCTTCTCAAACCGGAACTCATCGAGCTGTGCCGCGCCTGGAGCAAAATCCAGCCGAAAGAATGCTTCGCCTGGCTCAAAGAACTGAGCCAGCCGAGCAACCTGAAAGTGGCTCTCGCCAGCCGCCTCACCGGACTCAGTGATGATAATCTCAATGCTGCCGCCCACCGCCTCTCCGCCTTGCTTGAAAACACCCCTTTTCTCAACGCCAGCGGGCTCAATCCGGCGCAAATCAAGACCTGTGATGCCCTCGCTGCCGAAGGTCAGCTGCTGCTCTCACAATGCTGGCGCAACTGCGGCACTCAATGGGCCACTAAGGGCGATGCCGAAGCCATCTCCTCAGCCTTCTCCATCAGTTCCCCCACCGGCAAAGCCGCCTTCATCAGCGGCCTCCTCGATGCCCCCCGCCCGGATGAGCTCAGCACCTTGCAGCAAACCATCATCTCCCTGCCAGAAAACCTGCGACTCCCCCTCGCCCGCCGCCTCGTCTTGTCCTGCCGCCCGGCTGAATTCCGCTCAGCCCTCGACTTCGCCGAAGAAGCCGGCCTGCTCGACGCCGATTCCCTCAGCCTCATCCTTCAGCTCGCCCCTATCGATCAGGCTCTCGCTGAAATCGACAAGCGCCGCTGGAGCCTCTCCCTCGCCGCCGCTTGCCGTGCAGCCGTCATCGCCGCTACCGCCGACAAAGATCCCGCTGCGGCCACCAAGCTCGCGGAAGCGCTTCCCGCAGCCCAACGTTTACAAGCACTCGCCGCCATCCTCCCCAAACTCCCCGCCAACGGCCGCAGCACCTGGATTTCCAATCGCAAACTCGCGGATCGATCCAGCCTCCGCGAAGCCCTCGAATCTCTCAAGAAATGACCCCAAAAAGCCAAGGAAGTCCCATGTCGAATGCCCCCATCAGCCGCTCCTCCTACCTCAATCGCAATGTCGGCGATTACCCTGCCGACATGGTCATTGGCAACCTCACCTACAAAAAAGTCGACGACCTCCGCTACGGCACCAACCCGCACCAGACCGCCGCCTTCTATAAGCCCGAAGGTCTGTCCTGCCCGGTCGGCGACATGGTCATCCTCAAAAACGGCAAGTCCGGCCTCTCCCAGACCAACCTCGAAGACATCTCCTATGCCCTCAATATCGTCAAGTTCTTCGATCACCCTGCCTGTGCCGTGATGAAACACGTCAACCCCTCCGGCGTCGGCTTCAAAGCCTCTGCCAAGGACGCCTACATCGCCGCCCGCGACGCCGACTCCCGTGCCGCCTTCGGCTCCACCGTCTGCTTCAACGTCGAAGTCGATGAAGACGCCGCCAAAGAAATCATGACTTCCTTTGTTGAATGCGTCGTCGCCCCCAAGGTTTCCGCCGCCGCCCTCGCCGTCTTCGCCGACCCCGAAGCCAAGATGAACAAAGCCGTCCGCGTCCTCCAGTGCGGCGACATCAAGCAGCTCCCCCGCTTCACCGGCGAAGCCCTGCCCCACCACTCCACCTACAAGACTCTCGCCGACGGCTCCATCGTCGTCGCCGACCCGCTCCTCACCTCGCTGCGCTCCGTCGCCGAGCTCCGCCCCGCCTCCGGCGAATCCAAGGCCCTCGGCCTCGTCACCAGCGCCCACAGCGCTTCCGAACAGCAGAAAAAAGACCTCCTCGCTGCCTGGTACATCAACCTCAACGTCCGCTCCAACGGCGTCGTCCTGGTCAAGAACGGCGTCACCATCTCGGTCGGCACCGGTGAACAGGACCGCGTCGGCGCCATCGAACAGGCGATCGAGAAGTTCAAGGTCAAATACGAAGGCGGCGAAGATATCCAAGGCTCCGTGATGGCCTCCGACGGCTTCTTCCCCTTCGCCGACGGCGTCGAAGTCGCCGCCAAGGCCGGCGTCACCGCCATCATCTCCCCCGCCGGCTCCCTCAAGGACGCCGACGTCGTCGCCCGCGCCAACGAGCTCGGTATCGCCCTCTACCACGCCCCCGAGCGCATCTTCAGCCACCACTGAGCCGCTCCCATACTGGATCGCTGGCGTCCCGCCGGCTGTGCTCGCGGCTCGACCCTCCCGGTCGAGCCGATTTGGCTTCTGCCCCAGCTGCAAACCAAGCGCACTAGCCTCGATAGCTGTCGTGACATCGACCGTAAAGCTGCACGACGAAGCCCCTTAGCGCTGCTTTGTCCTTGTGTTCAAGCAAAGTCACCATTTCAGGCTTTTCCCCGAAATCCCATAATCCCGTCTTCTTGCGCCCCGGGATTCACGCGCCCGAATCTTGTTTTTGCCGCAGTCGCCCTTATTCTGTCGGGCTTTTTTTAAATCCAAACAACGCTCTGGATCACGACCGCCATGAACATCCGTCACGCCGCCCTCGCACTCTCGCTCGCCCTCGCTCTCGGAGCCACCGGCGCCGAGATCGATAAGATCGAAACCGCCACCACCACCGGCGAAGCCGTATCAGACGGTCTGGTCCGCTCCAACATGAAGCTCCGCGCCGGCTCTGCCTTCGACCCGGAAGTCCTGTCGGAAGACATCCGCCGCCTCTACGCCACCAACCAGTTCGCCGACATCTTGGCGAAATTCGAGACCACCACGGAAGGCCACGGCAAACTGATCCTGACTCTGACCCTCAAACCGCGTATCGAAAGCATTAATTTCCAAGGCAACGCCGAGCTCAAAACCTCGAAGCTCGAAGACAAGCTGACGCAGCAGACCGCCGTCCCCGTCGATGACGCCAAAATGGCCGCCGATAAAGCCGCTCTGAAAGAACTCTACGACAAAAAAGGCTTCTACAACGCCCGCGTCACGGTGCAAGTCCAGCCTGGCTCAAAACCCGGCTTGGTCAAGGTCGTCTACATCATCGATGAACGTCAATCAGTCAAGGTCGACGATGTCGTCTTCCACGGCAACAGCGTCTTCACCCAGGATGAACTGGATGACATGATGCAGACCCAGCCCTCCTTCTGGCGCTACCTCTTCGGCACCGGCTTCCTCAATGAAACCCTCTTCGACCGCGACCGCGAAAAAATCGCCTCGACCTACAAGGGCCGCGGCTTCTTCGACTTCAAGATCAATCGCGTCGAACGCCGCATGGACGGTAAATTCGTCGAGCTGCACATCTTCGTCGAAGAAGGCCTCGCCTACAAACTCGGCAAAGTCAGCGTTACCGGTGTCACCGCCTACCCTCAGGCGCAGATCGATAACCTCATCGCCCCCCGCACCGGCCTATCTTACTCGGAAACCCTGCAGAAACAGGATATCGACCGCATCACCGCCGTCTACTCCACCGACGGCTACCTCGACCTGCGCATCAACCCGGTCCTCAAGACCGACCCGAAGACCCGCGTCGTTGACGTCGAATACAAGGTCTACGAAGGCAAACCTTCGACCATCCGCGACGTCAATATCATCGGCAACGTCGCGACTAATGAAAACGTCATCCGCCGCGAACTTGCTCTCCACCCCGGCGACAAATCGTCACAAGTGATGATCGATAAATCGAAGAGCCGCCTGCAAGCCATGGGCTACTTCGATGACGTCGAAATCATCCCGGTCGAAACCGCCGTCGAAGACAAACGCGACCTGCAAGTCAAGGTCAAAGAAGGCCAGACGGGTCGCCTGATGCTCGGCGCCGGCTACTCCTCCGAGGACTCTCTCGTCGGCACCATCGGCTTCTCCCAGTCGAACTTCGATTACGCCAATGGCTGGCCCTATATCGGCGCCGGCGAACGCTTCCGCGCCAATGCCGAAATCGGTACCGAACGCCAGTCCTTCAATATCGGCTGGACCGATCCCTGGTTCAACGGCGAACCGATGGCCTTCGGCGTCGACCTGTTCTACAACCAGCGCTATTACACCGACTGGGATTTCCAGACCTTCGGTGACGAAGTGTCGCTGACCAAGCGTCTCGACAATCTGCAGCCTTGGACCCTGCGTTCCGCCCTGCGCACCGAATACGTCAGCGTTTCTCCCGACAACAACGCCTCGGCCCGCCTGAAGAAGGAAGAGACTGACGACTTCGTCAACGCCCCGATCTTCACCCTCGCTCGCGACACCCGCAACAGCCTCGTGCGCCCCACCGACGGCGAAAACTTCTCGATCAGCACCGAGCTGCAATCTGCCGCCTGGGCCTCGGCCAACAACCTCTACAAACTGTCGATCAAGGACGCCCTCTACTTCCCCGTCGGCGACGAATCGGTCTTCAAGCTCTCCGGTCAGGCCGACACCGCGGATGGTCTCTTCGGCGATGAAGTGCCGATTTACGAACGTTACTTCGGCGGCGGCATCGGCCGCATCCGCGGCTTCCGCGAACGCCGTGTCGGTTCGGAACTGGCCGGCACCATCGATGAGAATGAAGCCCCCCTCGGCGGTCAGAGCTTTGCCGTCGGTACCGCTGAATTCGACTCACCGATTGGCGGCCCCTTCTACTGGGCGGCCTTTATGGACGTCGGTAACGTCTGGGGCGATGCGTGGGAATTCAAACCCGATGATGTCAACGTCACCGTCGGTCCCGGCTTGCGGATGAACCTGCCCCTCGGCCTGATTCAGCTCGACTACGGTATCCCCTTGATCAAAGCCGATGGTCAGGAAGGCAACGGCCGTCTTCACTTCTCCCTGGGTTACCAGTTCTGATTTATTTACCGCCGCCGCCCTTGCTTGAACGCTCGGGCGGCGTTGATTGTCAGCCTTTAGGAGAATCTCCATGGATCGTCAATTAGTCATCGACAGTTTCAAAACCTGGCTTCGCACCCATGGCCTCAAATACACTCGCGAACGCGAAGCCATCCTCAGTGAAGTCGTGGCTCGCAGCGGCCACTTCGATGCCGAAGAATTCGCCGCCCACATGCGCTCTACCGGCCTGAAGTGCTCGCGCGCCACGGTCTACCGCACCTTGGACATCCTTGATGAACTCGGCGTCGTCCACAAGTCGACGCTCGGCCATAAGCACCAGCATTACGAGAGCATGGTGGATCGTCCTCACCATGACCACCTCATCTGCCTCGGCTGCGACCAGGTGGTTGAGTTCGTCGACGACAACATCGAGCGCCTGCAGATCGAAGCCTGCCAACGTCTCGGCTTCACCATCAGCCGCCACTCGCTACAGATTTTCGGTCATTGCCCCGAGTGCCAGAAAAAAACCTGATGCCAAACTCAGTCCATGGATGAACCTAAAAACCGCAGCAGCGACATGGAATCTAGTTGAAAGATTGAAACGCAAGTGCATGAACAACAGCAATAAGAGACGATTCTAAGAGCAAGTTTCAGAGGCGGCGCAGATGACTGCAGAACCTTTGCTGCATTGTCGTTAGTTGTAGCTGTTGCAGCTAATCCTTGCAACTGCGGTTTTTAGGTTCAACCCGGCTCCATGTCGCTGCTGTGGTTTTTAGGTTCAGATGGGCTGCCACTTGCGACATAGCTCATTCCTTTGCCTTTGCCTTCGGTCTGAAGGAGGCCTTTTTCGACCAGTTCCTTGAGGATTTTGCTGGCTTGAGCGGGACTCAGTTCCAGCTTTTCCTGGAGCAGGGAGCTTTTCAGGCGTGTATGCTCAAGTAGAAGGGCCAAGGCTCGGGCATGAGTGTCTGCGCCGAGAGGGGCGGCACGCAGAAGCGAGGGCGCTGCTGCGGCGGTCAGGACGACGCCGGGGCCGCTGATCTCGGAGCGGCCACGACCCACCGGGCTGATTTTGATCTGGACATGAAGGACTTCCTTCAGTCCGTCGATATGAGAGATCAGGCCGATGAGTTTACCCGTGTGCTGCTGAAGGTGGGCCAGGGCTTCCAGTGCCTGCTGCAGTGAATCGCCGTCGAGAGTGCCGAAGCCTTCGTCGAGGAAGAGACAGCCCAGCTCGATCTGGCGGCTGGCCATGTCGGAGAGCCCAAGGGCGAGAGAGAGGGAGACGAGGAAGGATTCGCCGCCGGAGAGATTGGCGATGGGGCGGATGGCATCGGCGTGATGGGTGTCGATGATCCGGATGAGCTCGTTTTCACGGCTCAGTTGGTAGCGCGGACGGAGGCGCAGCAGGTGCTGGTTGGCGAGGCCGAGGAGACGTTCGAGAGTGAGGCCTTGGGCAAAGCGTTTCAGGCCATCCTTGCTGTCGATGCAGCTCTTGGTCAAATCCCAGGGGAGCAGATCGGCGGCGGCGGCCTGCCGTTGCGCCAAGAGGCTGCCGTGGCGGACCCGGGCGAGCTCATCCGCGGCAAGTTTTTCGCGGTCGGCACCTTTCTTTTGCTGTTCCTCGGCAATGCTTTCCCGGAGGGACTGAAGGGCGCGGGCGAGCTCTTCGGCGCTGCGTTCCGGCCAAGTTTCCAGCCGTAACTCCTCCAACCGTAGCTGCGTCACCTCGCGAAGGCTGCGGGCCTTGGCGTGAGCTTCGGCGGCGTCTTTGAGGCGCGACAGGGCTTCCTGGCCTTGTGCTGGGGGGATTTGGACGGCAAGGCGGGCCACGTCATCGGCGAAGCCGGCGGCGGCGAGGTTTTGGCGCCATTGTTCTTCCTGGGCCAGCTGGGCATTCTTGCCGTCCTCGAAGGCGAGTTGCAGCTCATCGCGGCGCTGGGTGGCGAGTCCGGCGGCGGTGACGGCTGAGCTGTGGCTGGTCGAGGCGTCGCGCAGGCTCTTCTCCGCCATTTCCAAGTCGGTGTCGAGGCTGATTTGTGCGGCGTCGGGCTCTTTGTTGCCGAAGCGAGCCAAGCGGCTTTGGCGGAGGCTTTCTTGGGCTTCTTGGGCGGTGTTGAGAGCGGCTGCGGCTGACTGGAGTTCGGCCTCGCTATTCGCGAGGCGAGTGCTGGCTTGGCAGAGCTGTTCCGTCGCGGTGGCAAGCTGCAAGGCGAGGGCCTGCAGACTTTGGGTTTTGCGTTGCCAATTTTGGGCCCGCGCTTGCAGTTGCGGCAGCACTTCGAGGCTGAGCGAGGCGGGGCTGATGTCAACAAAGGGAACGAGGGCGGCGACGAGCTCCAGTTCTTGCGTTTCACGGCCAAGGACCTTGCCCGTCAGGTCGTTTTGCGCCTGCCGCAAAAGCAGCTCGGTTTGCTGCACTTGGCTGTCGGCCTGTCTGAGTCCTTCCTCCAGGCGCTGAAGCTCGCTGAGTGAAGCCTCGACCTTGGGACGCAGGATCTCGACCTCGCGCCGCAGGTCGACTTGGCTTTGCAGGGCGGCTGCGACAGGGTGGATCGCTTCTTCGCAGGGGCCTAGCTGCACCAGCAATCCCGCGAGATCCTGCAGGGGCAGACGGGCTAGCTGATTTTCGATGGCCGTACGCCGTTCGTTTTTGAGGGATTCTTCCGTCGTGGCGCTGGTGTGCTGAAGCGTGAGCACTTCGAGCTTCTGGCTTTCGGCCTTGTGCTCGGCCTTGACACGGCGCAGGGTGTCGGCTTCAGGTGCGGCGGGGAGATGTTGAGCATAGGGATGTTCTTCGGCGCCGCAGAGGGGGCAAGGCTGGCCGCTTAAGAGGGCCTGACGTTGGATTTCGAGGCTGGCGATGCGATCGAGGAGGCGGCGGCGTTCCTGTTCCTTCTCGATGGCGGCGAATTTGTCGGCCACCAGGTTTTTCTGGATCGGCAAAGCGTCGGTGAGGCCAGCGAGCTTCAGGCGGAGCTCGACGAGAGGCTGGTCGAGAGCGGTCTTTTCCTGGTCGCAGTCTTGACGTTGACGGGCCAGGGTCACTTGTTGCTGGAAATCGGCGAGCCTCTGGCGTAGTTGGCGCAGCTCGTCGTTCAGGGCTTCTTCCGTCTGCTTGGCGCTGAGCGCGAAACGGGCTGCTTCTTTAAGCTTGAGAGCCTCTTGAGGCGCGTGTAATTCCAGACGTTTTTTGTCGGTCTCTGTGCTCAGCTTTGTCTGTTTCAGACTCGCCTGATCGAAGGCTTTTTTCGCGGTTTCGGCGGTCTTTTCGGCGGCTTGCTTGAGGTCGAGCTGAGCCTTCCAGGCCTGGAGCTGCTGGTTGAGCAGGGGCAAAAGAGATGCGAGCCCGGCATCGACGGCGTGATTTTTCAGATGCAGCGTCGTTTGCTGCTCTTCGCCGACGAGGAGTTCATGATTTTTCTGCTGTTTGGACAAGTCTTCTTGGGCGAGTTTTTTCGCTTGATCTGCCGCGCTCATTTTGCCTGCCAGATCGCCGGCGATGCCGGCGGCGAGGGCTTCCTCCTGGAGGCTTTCGCGCAGTTGTTGCAGGGCTAGGCGATCGGCCTGCCATTGCAGCTTCCTGAGGGCGCCTGCTGCTTCCGTGTTGCGCAAGGTCTCCGTTGCCTTGAGAAGCGCGTTTGCGGCATCGCTGGCCGCCAGTTCGGCCTGGTTTTTTTGGACCAGGAGTTTCTGGCTTTCCGCCTGCTGCTGATGAAAAATCTGGGCGGCGAGATCGAGCTGGCGGGAGGCGGCATCCTGGAGCAGGATCGGCGTCAGTTCGGCGGATAAGTCGGCTGCGCTTTGACGGGCGGCGAGGACGGCATTTTCCTGGTGGCTGAAGTCCGCCTCGTGTGCGGCGATCTGTTGCCGCCAGCTCTGGTGCTTGCCGAGCGACTTGAGTTCCTTCTCCAGCTCATCGAGACGAATCTGCTGTTGCTCGAGAGCGGCGGCGAGCTCGGAACGCTGCTCGTCGCTGAGGCTGATGTGATTGCCGAGGAGAGTGTCGAAGTGCTCAAGCTCTTGGCGTTTTTCGGCGGTGATGGCGTGGATCTCCTCGCCGATCTGCTGATAGATTTCAGTGCCGGTCATTTTCTCCAGCAAGTCGGCCTGTTCTGCCGGGGAGGCCTTGAGGAAAGCGGCGAAGTTGCCTTGGGCGAGGAGGATGGCGCGCGTGAACTGCTCGAAGTCGAGCCCGAGGATTTCCTCGATTTGGATCTTGGTGTCGCGCGCTTTTTCGCTGCGGATGCGGCCGTTTTCGCTGAGGGTCCAGGATGCGTCCTGGAGGGCTCCTTCAGCGTGAGAGCGGGCCCGGCTTTGGGCGAAGCGGGCGGTGAGGATGCGCCCCTTGGCCGCGAAGGTGAGTTCGGAGAAGCAGTCGCCGGTGCCGCGGCTCATCATCTCGTTCGAGGTCTTGGTAATCTCCTTGAGACGCGGGCTGGCTTTGTAGAGGGCTAGGCAGATGGCGTCGAGCAGGGTGGATTTCCCGGCGCCGGTGGGCCCGGAAATGGCGAAAATGCCCTCGTTCCGATAGGCAGGTTCATCGAAATCGATGCTCCAAGTGCCGACCAGGGAGTTGAGGTTCTTGAAGCTGAGTTTGAGCAGTCGCATGATGTCGCGGCCTTACTGATGCTGGTCGCGTTGCGCGAGTCGCTGGACGGCGGTGTCGAAGCAATGGCGCAGGAGGGGGCGTTGTGCGGCGGCGATCTGTTTGCGCTCGAGTAGCATGTCGAAGATTTCGGGCGGCTGCAGTTCTTTCAGATCGGGCCCTTGGCCGCTCATCGAAGGCGTCAGTGGCGCCCCGTCTTCCGTGCTCAGCGCTTGCTGGTAGTGCAGGCAGAGGAGGGGGCTGCCGTGGAGCAGCGAATCGATGCGATTTTCGAGGTCGACGAGACGCGTGCTCGAGTAGACGGTGATTTCCAGCCACAACGGGGTCGTGTCGGAGCTGAGAGAGCTCTTCAGGGCCGCGACATCGCGGCAGATGGCGTCCCAATCGCCGCGCAAGCGACTCAGGAGTCGGAAGGATGGGATGTTGATGTCTCGCATCCGGCGCTCGCCGTTTTCCCAGCTCACTTCGACCAGGCGTTTCTGCTGGCCGGCTTCGGCGAAGCTCATCGGCAGGGGCGAGCCGCTGTAGCAGAAATGCGCCTGGCCGACGGCCTGGGGCTTGTGGATGTGGCCGAGGGCGAGGTAGTCGACGCCGTCTGGAACGAGGCTCATCGGCGCCGATTCGAGCTTGCCGATGTAGGTCTTGCGTTCCGATCCGTCGGCGTCCAATTCTGGCTTGCCGAGGCTGAGGTGAGCCGTCAGGATGATCGGTTCGGTTCCCTGTCGGGCGGCTTGTGCCAGGTTAAAGACCTCGGTGAAATAGCGGCGCAGTCCCGCACGGATATTGCGATCGATCTCCTCGCTGCTCTCGCCGGCTTGCGATTGGCGCAAATCCCGTTCGCGCAGGAAAGGAATGGCGCCGATGATCAAGCCGATCTCATCGCGGCTGGGAAGGCGGAGGATGAGCGGCGACTTGTCGGCATCGAAGGCTGGGCCGGCGCCGATGACATGGACTTGCAAGCGTCGCAGCAAGGCGGAGGGGGCGCTGAGCAGGGAAGGGGAGTCATGGTTGCCGGCGACGATCACCACCGAGCCGCAGGACTGATCTTCGGCGAGATCGCCGAGGAAGTCGTAATACTGCTGCTGCGCCGCGGCACCGGGGAGGGATGAATCGAAGATGTCCCCGGCGATGACCAAGGCGTCCGGCCGTTGGGCCGCGAGGGTGCTGCGCAGCCAGGCGAGGAAGTGCGCGTGATCCTGGTGACGCGATTGATCGTGCAGGCGTGCTCCGAGGTGCCAGTCGGAGCTGTGGATAATTTTGGGCATGGCGGATTCCTTGGCGATGGACGCGGCATTAAAGAGAGCGGGGGACGTGTTCAGTTTGTACTATCGGCCTAGTGGCGAGTGCAGTCCACTGCAACTAGCTCCATCCTTGATTATTCCAAGTCCTGGTTTTCTCAGGAGGCCAATTGTGTTGGCGACGCTATTTTGGCCTTCACTTTTCCAATGCCCAAAACCGAGGTTTCCCATGCTTCCCGATGCCGCTTTGATGCAACAAGTTCTTCACGCCCTCCGGCCCGCCGGGGAATACCAGCTGAGTCACTTTCGCAAGCTCGGAGGGGGTCGCGAAAAAGGTCCCTATGACTTGGTTTCCGAAGTCGATTGCAATACCGAAGAGATGCTCCGTGCCGCTTTGCTTAAGGCCCTGCCGGGTTCGTCTTTCTGGGGTGAGGAAAGTGGCCGCGAAACCGCGGCGGAATGCGAGTGGGTGGTCGATCCTCTCGACGGCACCACCAACTACCTCAACGGCCTCGATCAATTCTCGATCAGCATTGCCCTTCTTTATCAAGGACGTCCCGTACTTGGCGTCGTGCATCGTCCTGCTTCCGGCGAAACCTTTTCTGCCCGTCGCGGCGGCGGACTCTTGTACAACGGCTCGCCCTTGCTGCCGCCGAGCTGGGAGCCCCCCGCCTTGCGTCAGGCCTTGATCGGCACAGGCTTCCCCTATCGATCGGTCGATCTGCAACCCGCCTTCTTCCGCACCGCCGCGGCCTTGATGGGAAACAGCCGAGATATCCGTCGCATGGGATCGGCTGCCCTCGATCTTTCCTATGTCGCCGCCGGCTGGCTGCAAGGTTTTTGGGAATCGGATCTGCAGCCTTACGATGTCGCCGCCACCTTGCTTTTCCTCGAGGAAAGCGGCTGTCGCGTCAGTGATGGCCTTGGCGCTCCCTATCGCATCGGCGAGTCGCGTCTCATGGTCGCAGCCCGGCCGCAAATCTTTGACGAATTTTTGAACTTGGTGTCGAGCGGCTATCGCGACGCAGCTCCTGGCGGCTGAAGTCTTTTATTTCGAGAGCCACGCACAGTAAAAATTACTCTAGGAGAATTCCCATGTTGAGTCTAATTCTATCTGTTTTTGCCCTCGCCGCAGAAAAACCGGTCGAGCCTCCCGCCGCGCCGACGGCATGGAAGCTGGTCTGGCAGGAGGAGTTCGATCAAGGCACGGCTCCCGATCCGAAGATCTGGAAGCATGAAAATGGCTATGTCCGCAATCATGAAAGCCAGTACTACACCCATGAACGGCCGGAAAACTGCCGCATCGAAAAGGGTTGTTTGATCCTCGAAGGACGCAAGGAATCGATCCCCAACGCCGAGTTCAAAGCCGGTAGCGGCGACTGGAGATACAAGGACGAAAAGACCGCGTATACCTCGGCCAGCATCACCACCCAGGGAACCAAGGATTTTCTCTACGGCAAGATCGAAGTGCGGGCCCGTCTGCCTTCGGGTCAAGGCGTCTGGCCCGCCATCTGGATGCTCGGCACTAACTTTACCAAAGTAGGTTGGCCCGCTTGCGGCGAGATCGACATCATGGAATTCATCGGCAAAAACCCGCGCACCATCTACGGCACGCTGCACTTCACGTCCGCCACTGGGCACGCTTCCAATACCAAATGGCACGCTTCCATCGGCGGTAAAGTCGAACTCGATAAGCTCAGTACCGACTTCCATCTCTACACCATCGAATGGGATGCCGACAAGATCGACCTCTTCGTCGACGGCAAGAAATATCGCAGCGTCGATCAAAAGTTGACCCAGAGCCCGGATGGCAACATGCCCTTCCGCAAGCCGCACTACCTTCTCCTTAACCTCGCTCTCGGCGGGGAATGGGGCGGACCAGTGAAAGATGCGGTTCTGCCGGCTCGTTTTGAAGTCGATTACGTGCGCTACTACCAGAAGCCCTGAGCATTTCTTCACTGCAAAAATCAGAGCCGCCGGAGTTCTCCGGCGGCTCTGGATTTTTCGGATTCCGGCCTCAGAAGACGCGGAAGACGTGGGCGCACTGTTCGTCGGGACGGAGCTCGACGAAGTTGTGCTCGCCTTGCCACTCGTAGACCTGGTTGCTGAGCAGGTCGTGCAGCTTGTAGGAATGACCGGTGCTGAGCCCGAGTTCGCGCATCGGGACGCGGCAGAGGCCGGCTTGTTTATTGCTCGGATCGAGGTTGATGAAGATCAGCAGGGTGTTGCCCTGAACCTGCTTCGAGAAGAACAGGATGCGCTCGTTGTTGATCTCGTGGAAGCGTAGATTGCGGGTCTGCTGCAGAGCCCGGTTGTCGCGGCGAATCTGGTTGATCAGGGCGACATAGGGGCTGAGCGGCGGGTTCGAATAGTCGCGCACTTTGAATTCGTATTTTTCCGAATCCATCAGCTCGTCGCGCGGTCCGACCGAGATATTCTCGCCGTGTTCGTAGCCGGTGTAGAAGCCGTAGCAGGGCGACAGCAGGGCGGCAAGGGTGAAGCGGATCTTGAACATCTCTAGGGGAGCATTCTGCAGGTGCTTGGGCAGGATGTCGGGCGTGGTCGGGAAGACGTTGCAGATCAGATATTCGGCCGCTTCCGACTGATTGAGGTACTCGAAGTACTCGGTCAGCTCCGCCTTCGATTCGCGCCAGGTGAAGTAGCCGTAGGACTGCGAGAAGCCGATCTTGGCGAGTGACTCAAGCAGGCGCGGACGGGTGAAGGCTTCGGATAGGAAGACGACGTCGGGGAATTCCTTATGGACTTCGGCGATACACCACTGCCAGAAGACGATCGGCTTGGTGTGCGGGTTGTCGACGCGGAAGGCGCGGACGCCGCGGCGGGCCCAGAAGAGGAACATGTGGCAGATCTCCCGCCAGAGATTGGCGCGGTCGGCGCACTCGAAGTTGAGAGGGTAGATGTCCTCGTACTTCTTCGGCGGGTTCTCAGCGTATTTGATCGAGCCGTCGGGACGGCGGTAGAACCAGTCGGGGTGCGATTGCAGGAAGGGATGGTCGGGGGAGCAGTTGAGGGCGATGTCGAGCGCGATCTCGAGACCTTTCTCGGCGCAGGCGGCGACGAGGTGATCGAAGTCGGCGAGAGTGCCGAGCTCGTGGTGGACATCGAGGTGACCGCCGCCGTTCTCGTGGCGCTCGTGGATGTTGCCGACGGCATAGGGCGAGCCCGGTTCGCCGTGGACGGTAGTGAGCGAGTTATTGCGACCCTTGCGCTTGCTCAGGCCGATGGGGTGGATCGGGGTGAAATACAGGGTGTCGAAGCCCATGCCAGCGATGTAGGGGAGCATCTTCTCGACATCTCGGAAGGTGCCGGATCTGCCGGGCTCGGTGCCGCAGGAGCGGGGGAAGACTTCATACCAGGCGGTGAACTCGGCGCGTTTGCGGTCGACATGGATCTTGAAGGCCTGCGAGCGGCCGGTCTCGTAGCCATCGCGGTCGGGCCAGTGGGCGGCGGCGGCGATGCTGTCGTGATTCATCAGGAAGTGGACTTTGGTATCGCGGTTGTCGGCCTGGGCGGCCTGGGCGGCGAGCTGGTGCAAGTGGGCCGCGGCACCATGGTTGCCGGCGGCGGCGGCGCGCTCTCCGCAATGATCCATGAACTGGATGCCGGCGAGCAGATCGGAGTCGACGTTGTCGTTGACGTTGAGCTTCTTGCGGGTGTCTTTGGCCCAGTTGGCGTAATGATCGGTCCAGCCGACGATGGCGAATTCGTGCATGCCGATTTCATCGAGGGAGATCGAGGTTTCCCACAGGTCGAGTCCGGCATTGACGCAGCTCATCGGCTGTTCATGCCACTTTCGCTGCCCGGCCTTGCGGAACTGCACTGCGGCGCGGATTTCATCGTGACCATGCTTGATCACTTCGGCGCTGATCATCAGGCGTTCGCCGACGCGGCGCTTCACCGGGTGCAAGCCGCCATCGATGCTGGGGTGGACGTTCTGGATCAGGATGAACTTGGTGTCGGGAACGGACATGTCGGGCTCCTTTAATGCTGCGTGAAATCTCATGACTATGCGGCTGTGATCCATCTCGGCAAGTGAGGATGACTGGCTTATTCCGGATCGAGTGAGGAAATACGTCCTCCAGCTTCCATTTGGATCAAGTCGCCTTCCTCACTTGCCGAGATGGATCACAGCCGCATAGTCATGAGATTTCACGCAGCATTAAAGGAGCCCGACATGTC
>JAYTMY010000180.1:0-16374 GCA_043748535.1 Lentisphaeraceae bacterium
CGCTGCCGGATGGTGCCTTCGGTGACCCCGAGTTTGTCGCCAATGGTCGAGTTGGCGGTGCGGCCATTCTCAGAAAGCATGGCGATGATCTGCCAGTCAAGGCGGTCAAGCGTGGCGGGCTGCATGAGGATCAGATCTCCTTGTAGGGCAAGCCGAGGGATTCGGCCACCGCTTGATAGACAACATGTCCTTCGACGATGTTCAAGCCCTTGCGCAAGGCCGGATCCTGTTGACAAGCCGCTTTCCATCCGAGATTGGCGATTTTCAGGCCGTAGCTGAGGGTCTGGCTGGTCAGGGCGATGGTCGAGGTCAAGGCCACCGCGCCGGGCATGTTGGCGACGCAATAATGAACCACGCCTTCGACGATGTAGACCGGATCGTCGTGAGTCGTCGGCCGGGTGGTTTCGAAGCAGCCGCCTTGGTCGACGGCGACATCGACGATAACGGCGCCGCGTTTCATCGTCTTGAGCATTTCACGGGTGACGAGGCGAGGCGCCTTGGCGCCGGGGAGGAGCACCGCGCCGATCACCAGGTCGGCCTCGCGGATGCAACGAGCGATATTGTCGGGTGTGCTGTACAAGGTCTGCAGTTTCGAGCCGAAGATGTCGTCGACATAGGCGAGGCGCTTCGACGACAGGTCGAGCAAGGTGACTTCGGCACCGATGCCGACCGCGATTTTGGCAGCGTTGAGGCCGACGACGCCGGCGCCGATAATGGTGACCTTGCCACGCTGGACGCCCGGAACACCGCCGAGGAGGATGCCGCGACCGCCGTGGGCCTTCTCCAGAAACTTGGCGCCTTCCTGGATCGACAGGCGACCGGCGATCTCGCTCATCGGGGTCAAGCAAGGCAGGGAATTGTCGGCGAGCTGAATGGTCTCGTAAGCGAAACCGACGATACCCTGGTCGAGCAACGCTTGGGTCATTGCCTTGTCGGCGGCGAGGTGCAGGTAGGTGTAAAGGATTTGGCCGTGACGCATCAAGGGGATTTCGCAAGCCTGCGGTTCTTTCACTTTGATGATCATGTCGGCCTGGCGGAAGAGCTCGGGGCGGTCGCTGCTGATGCGAGCGCCGGCATCGACATACTCCTGATCGCTGAAGCCGGTGCCTTCACCGGCTCCGAGCTCGACGACCACTTGGTGGCCAGCACGGACATAGGCGGCAACATCGGCAGGGGTGAGACCGACGCGGTACTCGTGGCGCTTGATTTCGCGGGGGACGGCAATGATCATGATTCTCTTCCTTTTTTGCGTTTGACAAAGCTTTTTGCATTATAAAACTCCTTAATTCGTGAAATGTTAGTTCTTTTTCTACGAATTTTTAAAAAATGGTAATCTCGTCATGTCGCTATAGAGTCAGGCGCGTCTTTACAGATTCTTAACCATCCCTTAACACGTGGAGCCCATGATGAGCGCCTTCTTCGACAAACTTCTCGGCAAAGACACCAAATTCTTCGATCTCCTTCGTGCCGGCGCGGTCGAAGCCAAAAACAGCGCTCAGCTGCTGATCACCCTGCACTCCAAACTCGGCACCCCCGACTCCGAAAAAGCCCTCGAAGTCTTGGCCGAGAGCCGTCGCCGCCATAAGCGCATCAATACCCAGGTCACCCACGAGCTCTGCCAGACCTTCGTCACCCCACTGGAACGCGAAGACATCGAAGCGCTCTCGACCGCTCTCTATAAGATTCAAAAGACCGACGAGAAGATCGGCGAGCGTCTCGCCATCTGCCCCGATCAATTCCGTTCCGACATCGTCGGCAAACAGCTGCAAATGCTCGCCGCCGCTTCGGAAGTGGTCGAGCAGATGGTCGAAGCCCTGTGCCGCAAGGAACATGGCGAGAAGATCCAAGACGCCTACGACAAGCTGCAGAACATCGAAAACGATGCCGATCGCCTGATGGTCGGCCTTTTGAAAGATCTTTACACCGGCTCCATCGAGGCCAAGGAAGTGATCATCTTGAAGGACATCTACGAGATGCTCGAGCGCGCCATCGACCGCTGCCGCGATGCCGGCAAGATCGTCTTCTCCATCGTCCTCAAATACTCCTGATCCAGGCCCCAGCTCCCCATGGAGACAGCCATCATCCTCTTGTGCCTGGTGCTGATTACAGCTCTGGCCTTTGAATACGTCAACGGCTTCCACGACGCCGCCAACGCCATCGCCACCGTGGTTTCCACCAAGGTGCTCACTCCCCGCCAAGCGATCATGCTCGCCTCGATCACCAACTTGATCGGTGCCTTCGCCGGCGTCGCCGTCGCCAAATCGATCGCCAACGATGTCGTCGATCCGCACTTCGCCACCCAGACTGCCATTCTTGCAGCTCTGCTCGCCGGCCTGATCTGGAACCTGCTCACCTGGTGGTTCGGGATTCCCTCGTCGTCATCTCACGCCCTCATCGGCTCGCTCTGTGGCGCCGTGCTCGCCGCTTCCACCTTTGTTCCTGGAGCTAACGGCATGAACTGGAAAGTCCTCAAATGGGATGACCCTGGCAGTATTGGTCTTTGGCCCAAGGTCATCAAGCCGATGTTCCTGTCGCCGATCATGGGCTTCACCATCGGATTCATTCTGATGTTCCTGCTCACCATCCTCGCCGTCCGGATGCGCCCGCGTATCATCCAGAAAGTCTTCGGCAAGCTGCAGATCGTCTCTGCGGGATTCATGGGTTTCGCTCACGGCCTCAACGATGCGCAGAAAACCATGGGCATCATCTTCCTCGCCTGCTTCGCCGCCACCTCGGCGGGCACCATCGACAAGATGCCGCAAGTCTGCCACTTCCTCAAAACTGACAAGAGCAAAGACTTTGAATCGGCCCTGAAAGTGATCACCAGCGAATACAGCAAGATGAAAGATGCCGGCGCCGACGCCAAATACGCCCGCGACCCGATCAAGCTCCGCGGTGAACTCGAAGCTGATCTCGCCAAGGCAACTGACGCGACTGGGCGGACCAAGATCAACGACAAGCTGAAACGCCTCAGCGAAGTCGAAGCCTTGGTCAAAGCTGATCCCATCAAAGTCTCTGATTTTGCCGCCCAATCCAGTGCCGCCAAAGACCAATACCAAGCCGAACTGGTGAAGTTCGCTGCCGCCGCCGACAAACTCGGCCTGTGCAAGGCGAAAGAAGCTTCCTACGCCTTCCTAGCTCTTCAAAACGAACACCAAGGCGAAGTCACCGAAGCGAGTAAAGCCTTCGCTGCCAAGGCCGATGAAGTCGCCAAGGCTCGCGGCGAAAGCGCCTCGCTCCGAGTGCAGGAAATGCATGACAACAGCGTGATCTCCAGTTCCTATCAAAAAGTCCTGATCAAAATCGGCCTAGTCAAGGCGCCGAAGATTGACCGCGATGTCACCAAGACGGCCCTCGAAAACTTGAAAAACAGCGCCGACAGCATCCCCAGCTGGATCATCTTCGTCTGCGCCATAACCATGTGCCTCGGCACCGCCGCCGGCGGCTGGCGCATCATCAAAACCATGGGGCACAAAATGGTCCGCCTGCAGCCGATCCACGGCTTCGCCGCCGAGACCACCGCCGCCAGCGTTCTCGCCGTCACCGGCTCGATGGGCATGCCGGTCTCCACCACCCACGTCATCTCTACCTCGATCATGGGCGTCGGCGCCAGCAAGAGCCTCGACGCCGTGAAATGGGGCCTCGTCGGCAAGATCGTCTGGGCCTGGGTTCTGACCCTGCCGGTCACTGGCACCCTCGCCTTCTTCATCTACAAGTTCCTGGTCTATTGCCAATTGCCGAACTGAGCTGGATCCCAAACTCAAAAAGCGCCGCAGCGATGCGGCGCTTTTTGATTTGCTTGCAGCTGAAGTGCTCTCCTACTGGATCGCTGGCGTCCCGCCGGCTGCAGCTGAAGGGCTCTCTTACCTGAGCTCAGGATGTTCATCCTGAACGCGTTTGGCTTCGTGGTAGCGTTCGAGCACTTTCTGCAGGGAGGTCTTGTTGTCGATCACCTTGACCTTGACAAAGAGGACGAGTTCTTTTTTCTCATTGCTGCGGGTGTAGCTGCCGAAGATCCAGCCGATCCAGGGGATGTCCTTGAGCAAAGGAATGCCTTCGCGGGTTTCCGTGTTGTTATGGCGGATCATTCCGGCCAACATCATGGTCTCGCCGTCGGCCACCGTCAGCTTGTTGGAAATCGTGCTTTTGCTGATCACCGGGGAGCTGATCCCCGAGACGACTTTATCCGACAGAGTGGAAATCTCCTGGGACAGGTCGAGGGTCACCCGGTTGCCTGAGCTGACACGCGGCGTCACATTGAGGATGACGCCGATGTCCTTGTAGGAGATTTCTTCGATCGGATTGCCGCCGTTGGTGCTGCTGTTGCTGGTCTTGAGCGGAACCGAATCGCCGACGAGAAACTGTCCGGGTTCGCCATTGCTGGTGAAGATCTGGGGGCAGTTCAGGAGTTCGGTTTTAACGTCCTTGGACAAGGCTTGCAGGAGGGCGAATTCATTGTCGACGCCGGCGGTTCTCATCATCGCCGTCAGGCCCGGATTGATCCCCGGTTTGGCCGGGATGAGGCCATTTGCGGGAACCGCAGGAGTGAACACCGGCGGCTTGTTGAAGGAATTGCCGACGCCGACATTGCTGGTCTTGTTGCCGAACTTGCTTTCCAGGGCGGCGTTCACCCCGAGCGCCAGATCACCGGAGAGATTGACTTCCACCGCGGTGACCTGGATCATCACTTGGGTCGCCGGGGCATCGAGGTAGGTGAGGAGCGAGTTGATGGCATTCCAAGCGCGCGTATTGGTGCGTAGAATGAGTTGATTCTGACGCGCATCTTCATAGACGGTCATCGGCGTGTCAAAGAGGGAAACACTCTTTGAATCAGTGCCGGTATCGATGACCTCGCCACGAGGTCCGAAAACCAAGGTTTTCACGGGACGGGCAATACCTTGGGTCAAGCGTTCGCCGGCGGTTTGGGGAGCTTTTTGCTGTCGTTCCTGACCGTAGTAACGGAAGCTTTTGACGACATCCGCTTCAATCTGATCACGGGCGACCTTATTACTTCCCGAGCCGGTGTTGGGCGAAATGGCGTTGGGGAAAAAAGTCAACAAGGCGTTGATCAGATCACGCGATTCACCGAATTTGACGGGATAGGTGAAGAGCAATTCTTTTTCGCTGTTGTCGCTGGAATCAAGAAGAGCGACCCAGCCGCTGATCATCTCCAGAATGGCCGCATCGGGAGCGGAGATGACCAGTCCGTTGAGTGAGTCGACCACGGCGATCCGGACGCCTGCCCCTTGTTTTTTGGGGCTCTTTCCAGGCTCGGCCTTGGTCTCACTTTCGCCTCTTTCGCTTCTGCCCCCCTCATTCCTGCCCTCTGATGCCGATTTCCCCGAGCCACCCGGGCTGATTTCCAGGGAGATGCCAAGGACCGGCAGGATTTCCTGCAATTGACTGGCGATCTCGCGGGGCGTCAATTGACGGCAAGTCAAGGCGATTCTCGGCCAGCCATCTTGAGCGGCGCCATCCATGACCTGTAAGATGTTTTTGATCTTCTCGATGTTCACCGGCGTATCGACCAGCAGAATCGAATTGTTGCGTGAGATGACCATCGCGGTCGAGCCTTCGTTCAAAAATTTCTTGATGTTTTCGAAGGCTTCTGAAGCGGGTGTGTGGAGCAATTTTATCACTTCCACCGCCACCGTGGCACTGCTTGTGAAAGGCGCAATTTGCACATCTCGCGACATTTTTGCGAGAGGCAAAATCTCCAGCATCCCAGCGCCATTGACCGAGGCATAGGCGCCATTGAGCCACAAGACCGATTCGAGCAGGTTCCAGCCTTCACGAAGCTGCAGGCTGGTTTTGCCACCGCCAGGGTTGAGAGTGACCGTGCCTTTGACGGCAGGATCGAGGATAAAAGAGAAGCCCAGTTGCTCCTTGGCACTCATCATGGTGAGGAATTCGGCGATGCTTCTTCCGGGCATGCTGACGGGGTTGATTTTGGCATTAAGATCCCGTCTTTGGGCGAGGGGTTTGGCCGCCTCGATTTCGGCCATCAGATCGGCCAGGCGGCGGTAGGCAGGTAAGGGCCTTGCGGCTCCCGCAAGGCTAGCCTCAGGAAGCTCAAAGGCGGCGACGGTGGTTTTGGCCGGACCGATTTCCAGCAAGCCGCTATGCGGTATTTTGGCGGCGGATTCGAGCTCCGGCGCGGGCGCGGGCGTTTCTGGTTTCGGCGTTGCGGCGCAGGATGCGAGGAAGAGCAAGGAGCTGGCGGTGAGGAGGGAATAACGCATGCTTGTGGACCTTTATGAGCTGGGAAAGGAGAGGATTATTTGGGGGGATTTTTTTCTGAATCACGTTTGGGCTTTGGTTCTTCATTCGCCTTCTTGTCATTCCCCTGATTTTTCGCGTCGCTTTCGCTCGCCGCGGCTGCCAGGCGGTCTTTAACGGCGGCGGAGTTCCAATCGATTTTTAATTCTTGCGGATTGCGGCCGCTGAGCGTCACCGTATCGGCGCTGATCGACGCGACGGTCAAGCCGGTTCCGGGGATTTCATCGCCTAGGGAGTAAAGTCTTGGCTCATTCTCAGAAGGCGCGGATTCGCTCTTTGCTTGACTTCCTGCCTGACTCGTATCGGAAAGTTGCTTGAGGATTTGTTCGACTTTGTGGAGCTCTTCAGTGGTATTTGTGACCACCACTTGGTTGACAGATTGGATGAAATTGACATTGGCACCGGCATCAAATTGGATACCCAAATCACTGAAGTGTTGGCGCACCGCATCGCTTGTTGGAGCTCCATCGGCATCAGCATCGGTCTTGGTGACCAGCTTGAGGAAGCCGGCGGGAACAGGGAAGAACCTGGTTTCCATGTTCGGCATCTGCACATCAGGGCTGGCGATTTTTGCCAGATTGCCGTCGAGCTTGTACTCCAAGCCGGAGCTTTGGCAGATGTAACGAATCAGTTCGCCAACGGGAATGTTATCGAGTTCCAAGGTGATCAACTGCTCTTTCGCGGCCGGGGCGTCTGCGGCGGGATCGGCGGGGTTAGCATCCCCAGTGTCCTCAGTTTCCGTAGAATTCAGGCTCAGGATGATGCTGATGCCTTTTTTATCCGGATCCTGTTCACGGGCAGCGCGAGTGACCTTTTGAATCACTTCCTCAATGGTCAGATTTTCAAACTTGACTTTGGGGATGATGATGGTTTTAAACTTATCGTTGATCGAGGCGCTGTCATTCTTGCCCGGAGGAGTTGGGGGAGCTGTTGGAGCTTTGCCTTTTGCGATCAAGGCAAAACCGGGCCCGGCATCGCCGGCAGAAATCGAAATCAGCTCAAGAGGGAAGGGATTCTGGGTGTCTGGCTGAAGACGACTTGTGTTTTTCGCGGCTTTCCGATCAACCCGCCAAACCGGACGCTCCATTATGGCGGTACAATTGGATTTTGGCGGAGCCTGAAAATACGGTTGGAAAGGCTTGTTTGCCGCTGCTTCTGCCACCACAAGTTCCGAGTCTTTCGGGTTTTTCCATGTGAAGACCCAATAACTCACACCAAGTGCGGCCAGCAAACTGCCCATCGAGCTGCATATGAGTATACTTTTCATAATTCAATTTTCCCTAGATCAGGAGTTTTTTACTTCTTTTGCCGCGACCGCGAAGATCGGTTTCATCAAATATTGTAAGGCGAACTCCTCTTCTTTCATGAATTTTCGACTTCTAAGTGTCATTTTTATAATCAACATCATTTCTTCGGGGCCTTCTCAATTTCTTGGAGAATCCACGTCGCTAAGCGCTTATGACCCCGACTCACGGCCAAGGAATAGCTCGTGTCGCCATTTTTGTTTTTGGCATTCAGATCCGCTCCTTGCTGGTGGAAAAACTGCAGCAATTCCAGTGAGCCTTTGACCGCCGCATAATGCAGGGCTTGATCCCCGGAATTTTCCTTTGCCGTCACCACCGCCCCGGCTGCAACCAAAATCTTGGCTAAGTCCAAACTGCCATTTTCCGCGGCGAAACTGAGCGGCGCTTGGCCAATCTGATCCTTGGCATTAACCTCGACTTTTTGACTTAACAACCATTTGACCATGTCGGTATGACCACGTTTTACCGCACAATGCAAAAGTGTTTGGCCATTACCATCCTGGGCATTGAGCTTGACCCCCGCAGCGGCTAAAGTCTGGACAATTTCTAAATAGCCTTGCAAAGTCGCATCATGAATCGGTTGATGTCCGGTCTCGTCTAAAGCCGTCATATCGGCGCCAGCGGCAATCAGCATTTTCACCAATTCCACGTGGCCTGCAGCAGCGACAAAATGAAGCGCCGTATTGCCCGAGTCCCGAGCATACCGGACATTTGCACCTGCCACCAACAAGCGTTTCACTTCCGCTAGGTCTTCTTTTTGAACCGCATCCAAAAACGCCTTGTTCAAAGTCTCCTGTAAGGCTGAATCTACCTGAACAGGCTTCGCCAAAGGCGGATCTGCGGCTAGCACCGGAACTGAACCCTGAAGCAGGCAAGTCAGATAAAACGAGATCATATTTCCGTTCCTTTTTAAAGTTTCTGATCACAGTCTACGACCAATGGCTCCGCATTACCAAATTTTTTATCCTAGTATAGTTCTACATGACAAAGAAGCCGCAGCGTCGAGTTCATCCCAATTAGGCCTGTGGATAAGCTGTGCACCCATGCCGCTCATCCCTGTGGGCTACTTGCAGGTCTTCCTGTGGAGCCCTCCCCTCCCCCCAGACTTTACCCTCGATCCTCTCCTCAAACCCACTGACTTATCATCACCAAAAATCGCCTTTAAAAACTTGGGGGTGAACAGCTTACCGTCTTACTGACAGTGCTGACACCCCCTAATACTCATACTGTTTAAAAATCTGTTTCTTAAACAACTAGTAAGCAGCTCTTCAAGTGAGCCTGTGCATCACTTCGCTTGTTCCAAGCAGATCCACGTCACTTCATGCTTGTTGGCGTGAAGGTGAATCAGACGGGAACCGGGAATGGCGCGGAACTTCTCCAAGACGGCAGCGGCCTCCGGACCTTGTAGCTTGACCGTGCAGACCCAGTTGCGGACCTGACCCAGCTCCATCCAGCGTTCGACCATTTCCAGCAGCTTCTCGGGGTAGCAAATGATGTCGGCGAAGAACCAGTCGATCGGGCCGATCTTGTCAGGACGCAAACCAAAGGCGCTTTCGTTCATTTCAACCACGCCCGGCAAAGCCGCAACCTTCGGATCTAAGGGCGCTTTGTCGACCGCAATCACTTTGCAGCCGAGTTTCGCCAGCACCCAGGTCCAGCCGCCCGGGCAGGATCCGATGTCGATGGTCTGTTCGCCGGCTTGCGGGCGGAAGCCACAAAGGGTGAAAACTTCCCACAGCTTCAAATAAGCGCGTGACGGGGGTTCGTTTTTGTCTTCTTCAAATTCGCAGCAGCCGTTGGGGACGGGATGGCTCGTCCTAGGCGACAAGAGCATGGTGTTGGCATCGAGCAGGGTCCAGGCGCCGGAACGCTTGTAAGGCAGCTCTTCGCCCCATTTCAGGCGCTTCCAAGGACGGATTCCCTCGGCGATAAGCGCGGCGCGGCGGTAGGCGGCGAGAGGAATGTAACCCCAGTCGCGGCCGAGAGCTTTCAGCATCCGGTTGCCTTCACCGATCGAGTGAATCGGGCAGATTTGCGGATCAAGCCAAGTCGTGCTAGCCCAGAGCAGTTGTTGCGTCGCCTTGCGGTGCAAGACCAGGCGGTGGTGTTTCCAGGCGATTTCCAGACCTTGCTGCTTCACTTCTTTGATCAGTTCATCGCTCAAGTTGACGAAGCTGAGCGAGATCTGCCAAGCTCCGGCTTCTTCCAGAAGTTCTTGCGGGAAAGGAGGGAACTTCTCTTCGACTTCGAGGCCTAGAGGTTTTTTGACGACTTTGGCTTTGTCTTCACCCTGGCCTTCGGCTTTATCGGGTCCGGGTGTTTTTTTACCTTGTTGGCGTTGCGAATGTTTCTGGCGGTTCATCTGATTTTTTCCGGGTTGCTTGGCTGTTTTGCGGTTCGAATATATCCTCTTGCCGCGCTTTCCTTAGGCAAGCGGCGCAGCTTCTTGCGTTGAGCACCTATATTCCGCCGAAATCTTTCCTCAACCCTTAAGGTTCTCATGCGTCCTTTCCATTTCTTTCTCGTCACCCTACTCATCTGTCTCGGCCTCACCCTCGGCTTTCGTCTCGGTGAAAGCACCAACAGCGGCTGGACCAAAATCGCTTCTGACTACGTCGTCTCTGGCGACTTAAAAAATCTGCAAGTCTCTGATTACGAATGGGCAAACGGCCTCTTGGCGAGCGAATGTCGGAAGTCCGGTTTGCAGGCTGATTACGACAACACCTTACAAGTCTACCTGCTTCCTGGTAGCGATGGACCGCGCTTGGAATTTTGGAGCCGTCGCGATGGCGTTGACATCAAGGAGAGCCAATTGGATCAGGTCAATCAAATCGCCGTTCGCCTTTTGCGGGAAGCGCAAGGGAAGCGGCAGTAATCATTAAAAAACCCGTGCTGATAAGCACGGGTTTTCAATTTTGACATAAGACGATTTAAGCGGGTTGTGTCATAGATGGTTTTTCACCAAGGCCAGCAATCACCTCTTCAAACCAAGCTGGGGAAAGTTCCGCCACAGAGCGAACCACCCGGTTCGGTTTATAAGCGAAGTTGGCAAGATCTTCCTGACGGGTGCCGCCAGAAAGGACCAACACAGTGTTGTAACCGAGTTGGAGTCCGCCGATGATGTCGGTTTCCATCGTGTCGCCAATCATAAAGGTATGCATGGCGTCGAGACCGAGCATCTTGCGGGCATCGCGCATCATGATGGGACTGGGCTTGCCGAGGTTAAAGGCTTTGCGCCCGGTGGCTTCTTCAAGCAAGCGGACGATCGCACCACAACCGGGACGGCTGCCTTTTTCAGTCGGACAAGAAGGATCCATATTGGTGGCTACGAGTCGAGCCCCGCGATTGATCATGTTGGTGGCCTGTTCCATCATCTCGAAGGTGTAGGTGCGGCCTTCGCCGACGATGACATAATCAGGATCTTTGTCGATGACGGCGATACCAGCTTTGTTCAAAGCTGTGGTTAAACCGGACTCGCCCAAGACAAAGGCGGTGCTACCAGGACTTTGACGCGCCAAAAAGCGAGCCGTCGCCATGGCGCAGGTGTAAACATGCTCAGCCGTCACTTCTATTCCCATCCGTTGCAGCTTCGTCGCAATGTCGATGCGAGTCCGCTGTGAGTTGTTGGTCAAGAACATGAAAGGTACTCCTTGGGCTTTCAGTTGGTTGACAAATTCCATCGCTCCGGGAATCAACTCGCCACCGCGGTAGATCACCCCGTCCATGTCAATCAGCACTCCGTAACTAGGTTCGGTCTTCACTTCAATTCTCCATTTTCGTTTTATATTGTCGACAAACATACATAAATGGTAATAATTTTCTTTGTCAAGTCATTTTCGTTATAAATATCTATAAAAATACTAATTATGTAATTAAAATGAGACTTTAAGCTCGTTAAATCTCAAGTCGTGCATGGTACGCGGGTGATGGTACGCGGGTGAAAAATCTAAATTTTCTTGCTTTGTATCGACTTTGGTACTAGGCTGAGAGAAGAACAGCCTTAAAGGAAGCTCTCCATGCCTCAGGGAATCACAGTGTTTTTTTGCCTTTTTGTCGCCGGCTCCTTATTTTCATGCACGGATGGACACTATGGTCGTTTTTATGCTCCTGCCGATCCTGTTGTTTTAACAGAAGATGAAGTGCGGTCAGAAAATGAATTTCGAAGTCTGCATGGAGAAAAGCTTCTTGAGGTCGAAGAATATCCTGTTTACGACAATCCTAATCGCTATTATGTGGAAAAAAAATATAGTCCTGAAGAAGCTATTCTGAGTGGTAAACCTTCGGATAGTTCGTTTTTGTGGTCAAAGAATCAAGATGGCAATATTTATGTCGAACAATTCAACGGATTATTATACATTTATCGTCGGGAAATTAATATTACAAAAATTACTAATTACCACATTGTTTTATTTGGAATATTTAATTCTAAATCAACTCTTCGAAATTTTAGATATCAGATTTTTCCTTTGATTTCATACAGTGAATTCCCAACACAATGGTACGATTATGGAGCACTTCTCTATCGCCATCAATCCCGCGACAGAGGTTATTACGATCAGGGCCTGCTCAGTCTTTTATGGACAGCGCAAGGGCATCACAATGAACTTGGCCATCGGGATCAATTCGATCTCCTTCCCTGGGGACTTCTCTATCACCAAGAAAGCTCGAGCAGCAACTGGGAGTTCTCGATTTTGAAGAACCTGTATCGCCAGGGTCAGAACGACAAACATCAAAGCTGCGGCACCATTCTGTATTTCTTTTCGTGGGGGGATTAATTTACGGAAGTCTTTTTATCTAGAGATTTTAGATAAAAATTTTTAATTCTTTTTTTCAATTTGTGGAAGCAAACCGAAAAATTATAAGCGACAGAAGGTGATGGAGAACTTGTCTTTTCTTGAGATTGATTTAAAAAGAACATTCGAAGACTATTATCAAGATAGTTAGTGACCGCTATATAACCATCTTCACGAACATCCATACCATGTGGCATGGCAAAGCCAATGATTGAAGTATCAGGAGAATTTTTATAACCAATAATAGATGAATTTTTAATTATTTTTTCATTTTCTGAAACCGAGAAACAATCAATAGTTTCGGTGTATTGATTGGCGTAATAAACACGATCACCATGTTCAATGATGGCATCTAAATGACCTTCGCCAGTCCAGGTATCAATCAACTTCGGTTTTTCATTATATAAATCATCAGGAAGACGGAAAAGATACACCGTAGCATACATTACCCCTTTATAGGGTCTACCACGTGCAATGTGATCTGTTCGAGCGGCGGCTAAAGCATATTTACCAATAAAGGCAACATCCTGCATTTGCTCGGGCATACGCAAGACATGAAGGACTTTTTTCTTTCGAAAATCGATGATGACGATGCAACGATTTTGTGTTTCACAATATAAAACCCATAAGATATCCGGATGGCCCGGATAAAATCTAACGCCATGACAGCGTCCATACGGGCTGAGTTTTAATTCATAGAGAAATGACAATCGATCCTCTTCATAACGATAAAAGGATTGACTGCCTTGATAGAAATTTGATACCACTAACAAGCCTTCATCATTGACATCCAAAAGGTCGGTCTGTACGGGCGTTCCATCTTCGATTATGGTCGGGATCGACGACAAGATTTTAATTTCATCTTCTTTGTATTCACAGAGATACATCATCTTCTCATTAAAATCACAGCACACTAAACGGTTCGGCGATAGGAAGCGGACAGATGTGAGTCCAGAACTCCGTGGTCGATCTTTCACGTAGACCATATGTTGCTCAGAAGGTGTTGGGAAGATGAAAGGCTGCATGATAAATTCCTAATTATTTTCGATGGAGTCTATATTCTTTGCTGATTCAGTCAATCTGGTTTCGTTTAAATCCGCGTCAATCCTTCAATCACTCGTTCCAAAACGGCGGAATTATACCCTCCCTCAAGATGGAAACCAATGCGGCCCTGGGCATGGAGCTTGGCCCAGATTTGGAGAAGATCATAGGCAGCGAGATAATCTCGGTCATCCAGTCGGAAAAAGGCGAAGGGGTCGTCGCGGTGACCATCAAGTCCGAAGGCAACCAAGATGGCATCCGGGGGACCGAAACGCAACAAGGCTTCATCCAAGGCATTTTTCAAAATGAACAGCCATTTTTCTCCTTCAATTCCTTCCGGCAAAGGACGATTGATCAAGATTCCCTGGCCTTCTCCGCCACCGGTTTCTTCGGCAAAACCGCTGCCGGGATAAAGCTGCAAGGGATCGGCATGAAGGCTGACCAGGCAAGCTGCTGGGTCTTGCAAGACAAAGGCTTGAGTTCCATTGCCATGATGGAGATCGATGTCGACATGTAGAATACGTGCTCCCGGAAGACTTTGTCGCAAGCTCCAAGCAGCACTGGCTCCGTGATTGGTGAAACAGAAGCCCTCGGCTTTTTGCGGCGCGGCATGATGGCCCGGAGGTCGGGTCAAAGCCAAAGCTGTGCGTCCCGCTGCGACTTCTCGACCCAAAGCCAAGGCCAATCCAGCCGCCGCCAAGATGGCTTCGCTGGAACCGGTATCGAGGGGGCAGTCGTTGGACATGAACCTGGGTCGACCGGCTAAACAGGCCGATTCCAAACCTTCGACGTATCCGGGAGAGTGGATTTTGCGAAGATCGCAAAATCGCGCCGGCGGGGCTTCAAGCAGATCGATTTCCTGACGCGAATGCTTGTCCGCCAGGGTCTTCAACAAGGGCTTCAAGCGATCCGGTTGTTCGGGATGCCCCAGGGGCGGTTCATGCGCCAGGGTGTCGGGATGATGAAGAATCCGAAGCATCAGTTTTTCTCCGTCAAAGGCAGGGTATAAATCATTTCCTGAGGGTCTTCTTCCTCGACCTTGCCGCTGAAGGCGAATTTCTCCAACAAGCGGCGCATCGACAGGTTGTCCTTGCGGACATAGGCGATGAGATTTTTTAATTGCCGGCTGCGGGCGATGTCGATGAGTTGTCCGATAAGATTACTCCCCAAGCCGATGCCTTGCATGGATTCGCGGACGACAAAGGCCACTTCGCCATCTTGGCCTTGGCGATAAAAACGGGCGACGCCGTGGATCAATTCGCGCGGTCCCTGGCGTTGCGTCGCGACCAAGGCGAGATCGCGGGATTGGTCGACATTGACCAGCTTGTAGGCGCGGTCGGTGCTCATGTGTGAAGGCAAAGCCCGATAGCGTTGCAACAAGGTTTTCTCGCTGTGCGAATAGAAGAACTCCTGCAGACGCCGTTGATCGCTGGGATGAACTTCGCGCAGATAAAATTCATGCCCTTTCAAGGTCAAGCGTCTGGCGGCATCGTCGAGCTCTGGCACCAGGGTCGCGTGATGTTCCTGATATCGCGGCACCCAGCCGATGCGGCGCACTTCCTCGAGTAGTCCTTCGCGGAACTTCGGGTGGGCCACCTGAATGAGCTCCAGAGCCCGCTCGCGGATGCTCCGTCCGCGCAGCGTCGCAATGCCGTATTCGGTGACGACGTAGTGGACATCGCCGCGCGAGGTGACCACGCCGTCATTGGCCGCGAGGCTGGTGACGATGCGGCTGATACTGCCGTGTTTTGCCGTCGATGGCAGGGCGATGATGGGCTTTCCGCCAGTCGACATGCTTGCGCCGCGGATGAAGTCGACTTGGCCGCCAATGCCGCTGTAGAAACGCCCTTGAATGGTGTCGGCACAGACTTGGCCGCTGAGATCGACCGACAAGGCCCCGTTGATGCTGATCATTTTGGTTTGCGCCGCGATGATGCTGGGGAGATTGACTTCGTCGCTGGAGCGGAAATGGATGTGGGGGTTTTCCGCGATGTAGTCGTAGAGATCACGACTGCCGAGGGCAAAGGTGGCGACGCTCAAGCCGCGATCCTGCGATTTGCGGGAGTTGTTGATGTTGCCGCTGCGCAGCAGCTGCATCATCCCGTCGCTGATCATTTCCGAGTGGATGCCGAGGTCATTTCGGTGTTTCAGCTTGCTCAAAACCGCATCGGGAATCCGCCCGACGCCCAGCTGCAAACAAGCGCCGTCATCGACCAGAAGGGCGACATTGCGGGCGATCTTCTGGGTCACTTCATCAATCGGCCGATGTGGAAGGACGGGCAATTCCTCGGCTTCGGTCACCGTGGCATGGATCCGCGAGATGTGGATGAAGCTGTCGCCGAAAGTTCGCGGCAGTTTTGAGTTGACCTGAGCGATGACAAAGCGGGCGTTCCGGACTGCGGCGGCACAGATATCGACTGAGGGTCCCAGGGAGCAGTAGCCATGGATGTCCGGCGGGCTGACGCTGATCAAGGCGGTGTCGATGGGCAGCACGCTTTCATCCATCAAGCGAGGGATTTCCGAGGCGAAACAAGGGGTGTAATCGGACAATCCGGCATTGGCGCTTTCACGCGTTCCCTCGCTGAGGAAGAAGGCGTTGTCACTGAGGTTTTCACTGTAGCGTCGGTCGAGCCAAGGCGTCGGGCCCAGGGTGAGGAAGTGAATGAGCTCGACGCTGTGCAGTTTTTCTGCGTATTCCGCCAGAAACCGGCGGATGAGCGCTTGCGGCGTGGCGGCGGCTCCAGCGATGAAAACCCGGTAGCCCGAGCGGACGAAGCGGCTCCATTCATGGGCTTGCAGTTCGTGCGGCAAGTTCATTTCTGACATCCTGATTTATGGCTTCATTCATGGGTTCTCAACATAGTGGATACACGCATTCCGTCGTTCCCCACTGGGCTCGTCGGCATCCTGCCGGCTGCATCTACGATTACGTCACTGGGCGCGGCAAAACCCAGAAC
>JAYTMY010000181.1:0-8123 GCA_043748535.1 Lentisphaeraceae bacterium
CTTCAGGGTCAGAATTCATAACTCATTCCAACCCAGGGTGTCGCCGATGCGGCTTAACCCTGGGCTAAAATCTGAAACCCCTTTGGGGTCGAGCTGCAGCTGAGCTCAATCAAGTTCGACAGCGGTTTTTAGGTTGAACCTTTGAACCTTTCAACTGCGGTTTTTAGGTTAACCCTTGAGGGCAAGAGCGGCCGCTGATGAGATTGTAATCGCCGAATTACTGACCGGAGCCATTCTCATCGACGAGGTTCATCTGCCAGGGGTTCTTCATTTTGGCGACAAATTCCGTGCCCGCCGTGTTGTCCGTGCTGAATTCGCTGCCGTTGCGGCAATAATTTCTGCTGCTGCCGCTTGCCTCCCGGCCGCTCCGGTCCGACATTGAGGAGATTGCAGCCCCAGGAACACCCTCATGATCATCGGCATCGACCTCGGCACCACCAACTCACTCGTCGCCATTTTCGAAGACGGCCAGCCCAGCCTCCTCCCCAATGCCCACGGCCAGCTCCTCACCCCGTCGGTCGTCGGACTCCTGCCCGACGGCCAGCTCGTGGTCGGCGCCGCCGCCCGGGAATTGCGGGTGACGCATCCCGATCGCGTCGCCTCGTGTTTCAAACGCCACATGGGCGCCGATGCCAAGATGAAACTCGGCAGCCAGGAATTCTCCGCCATCGAGCTCTCCAGCCTGGTCCTGCGCGCCCTCAAGGAAGATGCCGAAAAACACCTCGGCAAACCGGTTTTTGAGGCCGTCATCACCGTCCCCGCCTACTTCAACGAACTGCAACGCAAAGCCACTGCCACCGCCGGCGAAATGGCAGGACTCAAGGTCCGCCGCATCATCAACGAACCCACCGCCGCCGCCCTCGCCTACGGCTTCCACGACCGCGCTGCCGAGTCCAAATCTTTCCTCGTCTTCGACCTCGGCGGCGGCACTTTCGATGTCACCGTGATGGAGCTCTTCGAAGGCACCCTGCAGATCATGACCACCGCCGGCGAAAACTTCCTCGGCGGCGAAGACTTCACCGAAGCCCTCGCCCTGCGCCTGCTCAAGGACGCCGCCCTACCCGCCGAAGAAGTGCGCTCCCGCGAACCGCTGCGCTGGGCCCGCCTCCTCGCCGAATGCGAACGCGCCAAACGCGCCCTCAGTGACAGCGACACCACCACGATCCGCATCCCCGAGCACGATGGACGCCTCGACACCGAGCCTGTGACGGTCAGCCGCGAGCTCCTCAAAAGCGCCTGCGCCAGCCTGCTGCAACGCCTCCTTCTGCCCACCGCAAGAGCCCTGCGCGACGCCGAGCTCCGCCCCGAAGGCGTCACCGACATCGTCCTAGTTGGCGGCGCCACCCGCTCGCCCCTGGTGCAAGAATGGGTCAAGGACTACTTCCGCCGCGACCCGCTCTGCCGCTTCAACCCCGACCACGTCGTCGCCCTCGGCGCCGCCGTCCAAGCCGCCCTGATCGCCGATGACAAGGCAGTCGAAGACATGGTGATGACCGATGTCTGCCCCTTCACCCTCGGCATCAGCATCTCCAAACAGCTCGGCCCCAACCGCTACGAAAATGGCTACTTCATGCCGATCATCCATCGCAATACCGTCATCCCGGTCTCCTGCGAAGAATCGGTGAGCACCATCGAGCCCGGCCAATCTCAACTCACGCTTCAGGTCTACCAAGGCGAAGGCCGCCGCATTGAGGACAACCTCCACATCGGCAAGCTCGAAGTCACCGGTCTCCCGGTCGACAAGGACACCACTGAAGTGCAGGTGCGCTTCTCCTACGACATGAGCGGCCTGCTCGAGGTCGAGGCGATCGTGCCGAAGACCGGCAAGCGTCACCAGACCGTCATCGCCCACCACGCCAAAGGCCTGTCCGAGGACGACAAGCGCATCGCCATGCAACGCCTCGCCAAGATCAAATTCTACCCCCGCGACGATGCCGAGAACCAGCGCCTCCTGCGCTACTGCAACCGCATCTTTGCCGAGATCGACCAGCGTCGCCGCGAAGCCTTAGAGGGCGCGATCATGATCTTCGAGCAGTCGATGGCCTCAGGCAAGCGCGAATTCTTCGCCGAAGCCCGGACCAACTTGCTGCGCACCCTCGAATCCCTCGGCCTGCCCTGGCGCCAAGAGGAAGAGGGTCATGGCTGAGCCGGCGCTCCTCCGCTTCGCCGGACGCCTCCGCCGCGGCGACATCACCGAAGCTCTGCAGCATCGCCTCCGCGACCGCAGCCTCAATCTGCGTGTCACTGACCCTGATGACGATCCGCCGCCGCCAGCCCAGGACGAGCTGATCCACCGTCTGCCGCTGCTCACTGCGGCCGAGATCGAAACCGAAATGGCCAAGTGGCCGTCACTGCCCTCACTTGCCCCTTGCCGGGCTCGTCTACGCCAAGTGACGCTGCATCTCGACGAACTCAGCCGCCTCCCGACCCTCGCTCCCGATTTGCATCGCGATTTATTGATTATCCTCGCCGCAGCTCCCGGTGACAGCCGATCGCGCCAGCGCCTGGTCGATCAATTTTTTTCGACTCGCGGCACTTCCTTGGTCGACTTCCATCTCCAGCTCCGCCAGGTCCAGCGTCACTGCCCGGCCTTGTGGCAACTCGAATCCAGCTTCCTCGGCTTCCTGCCCGAGCTGGCTCCCCTGGGCTTCTGGCAAAAGCTTTTCCGTCCCGCCCTGCACGATGCCGGGGTCTATGTCAAAGCGACCTTGATCCTCCTGCCGAGTCTTGCCCTCCTAGCCATGATTTTCTGGCCGGAAAGCCAGCCTCAAATCAAGCCTCGTCCCAAGCCGAAGGCGGCGGTGGCTCAAGCGCCAAATAGCCTCAGCAAAGAGGAAGAACGCCAGATCCTTGATTCCGTCATGGAAAAAATTCGGGTGGAAGCTAAACCCACGGACTACCCGCTTCCTCCTCCTGCTGGCGGCTCCCGATGAGCACCGACCCCGACTGGTCCCTCGCCGAGGACGATCCGCGCGCCTTCTTCGGCCTCGCGGCAGACGCCACTTTGACCGATCTGAAACGGGCCTATGCCCGCCTCATCAAGGTCTGGAAACCGGATAAATTCCCAAGTGAATTCAAGAAGATCCGCCGCGCCTTCGAAGAGCTTGAGCACGGCTTCAAACTCGAGGCGCCGCCGCTCGATCTCGCTCCGGTTCATTTCCTCGGCAGCCAGGCAGCCGCAGATCCTTCTCCCGCACCCGAAGGGCCGACTCGGCTACGTCCGGATTTCCCTTCAGCGCCAAGCTTCGACTGGACCGCTCGCCTACATGAGATCGGGGTCGAAAGCACCCTCGCCGAAATGGAGAGACTCGGACGCCTCGAGCCGCGTGATTGGCTCCTCCTCGCCGCTTTGCGGGAAGCGCAAAACAACGACGACTTGGCGGTCTTTTCCCGTGGCGTGATTGAAGCTTTGCGTCATCATGCCGACGACGCCGAGCTCTGGCACACCCTGCTTCTCGAGCTCCGCCGCAGCTGGGCTGCCACCGAGCTCGAAGTCCTCTGCGGCGAACTCTTGACCCTGCATCACCATCCGGATTTTCTCCGCCGCTGCCATGCCTTCTGGATGTACGCCTTCGAAGTCGCGCCCGCCGCAAAACTCTGCCCTTTGCTTGATCGTTTCCTCCACCGCGCCCACGGCAAGGCGCACCAGGAAGAGGCGTCATTTGTCCTCGAAGTGCTGATGCGTTTCGGTCCCGCCTTGCCGGCCGAGTGGATCCGCCTCCAGACCTCGTTCTACGAACAGATCTGGGGCCCATCTCTGCAAGGATTCGCCAACGATCTGGATCAATTTCCGCGCATCCGGAATGAGCTCGAAAAGGCCGATGATCCCGCCGCCCGCCGGCTCCTCGATTTCTTCGCCGCCTGGGGCCGCCACGATCTGCCGGAATTACACCTCAGTCGCTTCGATCTCCGGCATCTTCTCCTGCAGCGCCCCGACACGGCCAAAACCCTGCTGCCGAGTCCCGATCTCTTCCTCCCTGCCAGTCGCCTCCTCAGCTTCCGCAGCCGCAATCTGCGCGGCGGCCAGTCCATTGGCTCGGAGGCCGAAAGCGTCATGGGGCTCCGCTCTGCCATCGCCGATTTCCTGCATTATCTCACCCTTGTCGCCCTTCCGGTTGTGGGCGTGATCTTCTGGATACTGACGATGAATTTCCAATCCAATGACCTGCTACCGGTCTGGATCGTCGTCATCGCCCTGTTGTGGATCTACGCCGCGCCACTGATTGTCCGCCGGTTCAAAGAATGCTGGCTGGAGACCACCATCCTCAAGTTGTTCGGAGCCTTCATCTTTGGCTGCGCCCTCCTGGTCGGCTTCTTCGCCCTGCACACCATCGCCATCCTCATTTGGGTTTTGATTTTCAGAAACTCCGAGCGCTTCCGCGATTGGCTGCAAGATCTATTGCCCTCGCTCAAGCTCGTGGGGCTGGCTTTTGCCGCGGTTTCCGTTGCCTATGTGAATTTCATTTTCCTGCAAAATCTTTCTGATAAAGCCCACCGCTTTGATCACTTGGAATTAACCGTGTTGTCGCTGCTGATTCTCTGCTTCGCCGTCAATATCCGCGGCCTTTACGACAGTTTCTACACCCGCTTCACTCGGGTCTTTGAGAAGACCTTCCGGGAAACCACCAAATTCCGCGTCCTGAGATCCCTCTCCCTGCATCAAGTCAGCCTGCAGCTCTGGCATCACAAGCTGACCGAGAATCAAAAAAAGCTGACCCGGGCATTGATCAGCGATGGCGACATTCATCTCGCCGCCGCCATTTGGGAGGCACCGAAGAGGAAGGAGGAGGATTGATCCCCGTGATTAGGTGAAGTTGTAGCTGAGGACCGATTTACAGCTGACATCTGGAATCTTCATCCTTGGATTTGCTGGGTGTCATCTGGAATCCTTCCCTCACCCCATTGGTCCGCCAGTGATTTTCTGGAAGGCCCGCTGCATTTGGGCCGGGCTGGAGAAGCCGCTGCTCGCGGCGATGGCGCTGAGCTTGGCTTTGGGCTGTTGGCGAAGCATGCGGGAAGCGGCCTGGACGCGGGATTGGAGAATGAAGTCGAGAGGGGTGCAGTCGAGCTCTTTGCGGAAGGCGTATTCGAGCCAGCGGCGGGAGCGGCCGAGGTGGGTGCAGATCGAGGCGACGTTGAGCGAGGCGGCGATGTGGGTCTGGATATACCGCACCGCTTTCTGCAGCTCGGGATCGTGAAGAACCAGGGTGGCGGTGGAGTCGCGCTCGATGACTTTTCCAGGCGGGAATACCTGCTCGGCCCGGGGCGTTTTTTTACCTAAGAGAAGCTGATGCAGAGTTTGGGCGGCAGCATAGCCGAGCTCGTCGCCGGCGCGGGCGACGCTGCTCAGGCTGGGGCTGAGCATCTCGCAGGAAATGCCGTCGTTATTGCAGCCAAGCACGGCGATGTCTTGCGGCACCCGCAAACCCGAACGGAAACAGCTGTGCACGGCTTGGACGCCGCGCTGGTCTTGTGCACAGAGCAAAGCGCAGGGACGGGGCAGCGTTTGCAGCCAAGTGGCGAGCTCGCTGCCATCCTGAATCCAGTGCGAACGCGGATCGAGGGCGCTGGGCGAGTCATGGCGGTGCAGCGCGAAGCCTTCGGCGGCGAGCGCTTCGGCGAAACCGCGACCAATCTCGCCGGCATACCACAGATCCAACACCCCGTAATAAGCAAAGTGGGCGAAGCCGCGTTTGAGGAAGTGCTCGGCGGCAAGGCGACCCATGGCGGTATAATCCATCCGGACTCGCGGGAAAGGCGTGTTTTCGAGGGCGCCGGAGATGTTGACCAGAGGCAGACCGAGCTCACCGGCGAGGTCGACATCCGCGTCATTGTTGAGGAAGGCGACCAAGCCGTCGCCTCGCCATCCCTTGAGATCGGCAAGGCTGAGGTGGTGGCGTTCCGGATTGGAGATGAGCAGCCAGTCGCCTTGTTCCTGGGCGTAACGACGGATGCCGAAAGCGACGCGTTCGAGGTGGCTGACGCCCATCGGGAAGGCCAAAGCGATCTGTTTGAGCTGTTTAGTCATGGGGCCTCGGGACTTGATGGCGGGAGTCAGCCAGGGATTCCAGTGTCCGGCTGCTTTCTTATCCAGAAGATTACGCCTAAGTCGAATTCAGGCTCTTTGCGCAATACGCACCAGAAAGTGATTTCGCGCATTTTGGGCATCAAAAAAGCTGCTTGAGCTCTACCCGCGAGCCCCACCACCTTCCAGGCTGCTGCGATGCCAAGGGCAGGTGATTGAAGAAGTCATGGACCGGCATAGACTCATCTCAACCCATCGATCTTAAACCCCATCTGACAGTCAAATCATCGAGGTGATAGACTGCAGAGGATACTCAAGGCTGACCGCATGCATCTGATCGTCTACATCAGTGACTGCCTCGTTCCCGATGCCGAGATCCCTATTTGTCTCGCCGAGATCACTCATCATGCCAAGCCATTTAACCAGGAGAACGGCATCACCGGGATGCTGTTTTATCACAAGATGAAATTTATCCAGATTCTCGAGGGCCCGAGAGCGGCTGTTTTGGCTTTGGTTGAGAAGATCGTGAAGGATCCGAGGCACAAAAATATCGAAGTCCTAGTTGATGAGACGACTGACATCAGGGGCTTTGAGGAATGGAATATGGAAGCCTTCAATCTATCCGCGATGGCGGGCATTGAGACCTCACAAAGAGCGAAAATTCAACAGTCGTGCCTGAGGCACTTCCTCATCGGCTCGCTATCTGCGACCGCTTTTTACCAAGCTATCATGGCGGCCGACGAAAGGTCTTAAGCAGCGATTCCCAGGCTTTCCCCTTCCCCTTGACTCTTCAGCCTTGGCACGCTAAGGTGCGGATCGCAAATTACCTAAGCACCGGGGAAACCATGGCCAAACGCACTCTCGATACGACCTGGCAACAGATCGACAAGCTTCATACTCAAGCAGTTGAAGGACGTAAACCGCTCGCCGATCAGCAGGCAGCCTTGGAAGATCTCCTCGCCAAAGCCGATGTCAAAGAAATCTTCATCGATCTCGGCAAGCTGTTTTTCTCGGATTACAACAACTTCAATACCGAAGTTGAACTGATCTTCCAACTGGCCGGCGACGACCCGCGCTTTGTCCGCACCACTTGGTTCGACGCCAAGTATAAAAAGCTCTATCTCGACCCCTTCCGCGTCCTCGACTTCATCCGTCAATGCCGCCGCCTGAAAGAGAACATCGCTGCTGACGGCAACCTCGGCAACTTCGAGGCCTATCGCAAGAACTCCTTCATGGCCGAGCTCGCCAAGCTCCCCCCCAAGTGCATCCTCTTCATCAACATCCTGCAACAGATCGCGATCACCGACGGTCTCACCCACATCGGCCTCACCGCCAATGAACAGGGCCGGATCGAAGACACCCCTTACTACCAGACCCTCCTCTGGGCCTTCACCCAGCTCGAGAAAAAGCTCTACCAAGTGAACGGCATCCAGGTCCGCACCCACTACGGCTTCATCTGGCACGAATCCGAATGGATCGGCGGGAACTGATATGAGCGCTGAACCTCGCAGCCGCCGCAGCCCCCGCTCCCTCGGGCGCGAATGGGCCTTCCTCTTCCTGTATCAACAAGACGCAGCCGGATTCTCCGACGACGTCGAAGATCAGCTGAAGCTCTTCTGGTCGCAAATCCGCGGCGAAACCCGCCCCACTTCCGAAGCCAAGATCGGCGGCATCCCCGATGCCAAGGGCCTTGCGGAAGGCGCACCCTTCGCCGAAACCCTGATCCGCCAAGCCCTCCAGGCCCGCGATGAGATCGACGAATCGATCTCCGCCGCCTCGGAAAACTGGACCCTCAGCCGCATGTCCGCCATCGACCGCAATATCCTGCGCGTCGGCGCCGTCGAAATCCGCCTCGCCAGCGCCCCCGCCGCGGTGATCATCGATGAAGCCATCGACCTCGCCAAGACCTTCGGCGAAGCCGATTCCTACAAGTTCATCAACGGCATCTTGGACCGCCTGTCGAAAGGCCAGAAGGATCCGGCCTAATGGGTCTTTTCGACGCCTTCCGCCGCGGCCTGCAACGCACCGCCACGGTGCTGCACCGCTCGATCGAAACCCTCTTCACCAGCACCAAAGCCTGGGATGAGGATTCGTACAA
>JAYTMY010000182.1:0-7997 GCA_043748535.1 Lentisphaeraceae bacterium
GGGGCAACGAGATGACCAAGACCAAAGCCCAGGAGGTGATCAGGAATTTTCAATAAAACCCAAACCGCCCAATGGACTATTCCGAGAAAACCAATACACTAGTGACCCCTTTCTGGCAAGAGTTGGAGCGTCAGCAAATCCATTTGCGGGCTGGGGCCCGTGCCGAAGTCGCAGCGGATGTCCTGCAGAAAGAGGCCGCCTGGCGCCAGATCCTGAGATCCACCGCCGCCGAGGTCTATCGCGCTGTCTGCCCTTTAGGCAGCGCTCGTCGTCGCTTCGCATCAATTCAAGGACTGAATGTTCTCGAGTACTTATAGAAGTTGAACTTCCCCAATGCCTTGGCGGAGGCGTTGGAGCTGCAAAAGGGGGAGACGGTCGAATGGGAGATTCACTCCCGCGATGTCATCATCATGGTCCGCAAAGAGGCTCCGACGCCCCGAGAGGTCGCCGCCACCGTCAAGAAGGCACGTCAGCCCAAGGGCTGAGCGTCAGTGGAGTTGCACAGGTCGAAAAAAAACCCTTGATGCAGCTACGAAAGCAGTTCTACCTGCCGCGCCAAGAGCTCGAAAAAGATCGAAATCTATAAGCACAGCGGTAGAGTTGGCTCGTGGCCCACCAAGGGTGTGCGATCTACTTCTTGACAGTTGCGCTGATCACTCCTAATCGTTCTAACTCGGCCAAGAGCTTTTCATGGTCAGCTTTGCTGGCGCTCACTACCAACTTCAATTTCTGCATATCAAAATAAGCTGCGCCGGTTTCGAGCGGGACGCCTAGCTGACGGCAATAGTTGAGAACTTCTGCCGGCTGAGGACGCGATTTTGATTTGGCATTGATGGGCTCGCTGAATTTCTCCGTGAGTGCATAGGTCCGTGATTCGAGCTTAACTGGAGCAACATATTTCTTGCCGTGCCTATCAAAGATGGTGCCAACAGGAAATTGCAGAATCTCTTTGGCAAAATCACGAGCGATGAGGTCACCGCAAAAGATCTTGTTATTGGCGTAAACGCCGTAGAGGCTCTTGTTTTCAAACTTGTAGTTGGGAATGTCGGCGGAGTCCGTCTTTTTAGCATTAGGGCTGACTTCGATGAACTGGATGCTCTTGATGAGGTATCCTTCCTTAACCTTGGCAAGTTCCACAACCGTGAGCTTGACTTGATTGAGATCAATTTTAGCATGAGAATTGGTAGCCAAGACCTTGGCTGGACGGGCCGGAACCCAGTGACCTCAGCAACCGCTGCGAGGAGCACCTGGTTCAAGCTTCAGCTTCAGATTGCCATAATCCTGAACTGGAGCCGGGACGGTATTTTCGGTGTATGGGCTTTCTCCTTCCGTGGCGTAGGCCGCCGCGGGCAGAAGAAGCAATGCGAGAAGCCAGGATTTTACACTCATGTTTCGCCTCTTATGGATTTAAGTTGACTGGGTATATTCTTCGGCCATGAAGTTCAAGGCTTAAGCAGAATATACTGCGTGAAATGGCCAGGGTAAAGAGATTCAAACCAGAGACAGTGTCATTTTCAGAACGAAATCTTTGCTTTGTTGTCTTTGTCACTTTGAAGCTTCTACATCAATGCCATCGTCCACAGCCACGGTTATCCGCCTCAAGGAGCGAACGCAGGGTCCAGTAGAGATTGTGTTGGCCGGGCATCAAATGAAAAAAATCGAGGCCAATATCGCTTCGTATTCGTCTGGCAAAGGCTCACGGGCTTGCATTGCAAAGTCATGGGATGTCTGTATCATTGCCTTGGCTTTGCGGATTCCGCAGAGCTTTGTTCCAGGTCCTCAACCCAGAACCAAGGAGTCGACATGTCTAGCTTGTTGACCAAAAGCCCATGGATCAGTTTGCTGATCCTCGGCATCAGTGCTTCGTCCTTGCTTGCGACTGAATCCGCTCCTGCTGCTCAGAAAGACGCTGCCGCTCCCCAGTTCACTCTGGCTAAAGCGAAGCCTCTTACTAGCGCGAAAGGACCGATCAAGACCTCCATGTACGCCGGCTTGCTCTTTGCCGATATCAACGGCGATGGTAAAACCGATTTGCTTGCCACCGAAGTCTTCGGCAGCATGACCTTCCACGCAGGTAGCGAAGGCGCTCAGCCCTTTGCTGCCGGAGCTCAGTTGAAACTTGCCGACGGAACCGCTGCATCGATCACAAACTGGTGATGCACCGGCCCTAGTCCACAGTTTGTGGACCTCAATAACGACGGACGTAAGGATCTTGTCGTAGGTGGCTTCGGTGGTCAGATCTTCTGGCTGCGCGGAGAAAAAAAAGGCTTCCTTAAAGCGGAAACCTTGAAAGACAACAAGGGACAAGATGTCACCTTAACCTCTTTCTATGATCAGAAAAAGAAAGATTATTCAGCCCACGAGGTGCAGCCTTTTGCATCTGCAGACGTCAGTCCTCAGACCGGTGAAGACCGTTCCGAAGCCTGCCGCATCATCGACTGGAACCAGGATGGCAAGCTTGACCTACTGCTTGTCGGCAGCGGCGGCGGTTTGTACATCCGGCTTCAGGAAGCTTCTGACAAAGGGCCGGTCTTCGCCGCTCTGAATCAGGTGCTACGCAGCAACGATGGCAAACCGATGGTGATTGCCGGTCAACATCCAGGCGTCTCCCTGAGCGACTGGGATGGTGACGGGCTCATCGACATCGTCTGCACCCAAGGAGGCGGCCCCGTTGGCACCAACGACCTGTGTTGGTACCGCAATGTCGGCACCGCACAAAAGCCGTCCTACGCCCCCTTGTTGGTGTTGGCGGAGAATTTCAGCCCAAGTGTCACTGGCATCGAGTTCTTCGATGTCGATCATGATGGTCTGAGTGACCTCGTCACCGGCAACAACGATGGTCAACTGCACTGGTACAAACGCCAGAAAGCTGTCGCCAAGCCCTGAATGTCTCGATAAAACAAGCGCCACTGGTCCAATCCGGTGGCGCTTGATTTATGGGCTTAAACCTTCTTCTTCCGGACTTCTCCATCCCGTCGCAGCCAGCCCTCTTTCTCGAATTGGGCAAAACAGAGGATGGCCATGCGTCGATTCCCGGCGATCAGGTCGCGCAAGTCGGCGACGGTCCAGCCTTCGGGATGCTGCTCCCATGCGTCGATCAGGGAAGCCCTTGCGGCGTCGATGGTACTTTTCAGGACATAGTCTTCGTCGATGCGGATGAGCTCGCCTTGGTGAACGAGGAAGCGCAGGATGGCGGCGAGGGTATCGGCGGTGATTTTGCGGCGGTCGCAACCGTCCTCGAGAACCGATTGGGCCAACAGCGCGCCGCCTTGGGCTGAATAAAAGGCCCGGACGTAGTCGATTCGCTCGCGAATGGCGGGATCGGGTTTGACTTGGTGTCCGGGGAGAATCCAGGTGCGTCCGAGCCGTTCGATGCGTCCTTTTTCCGTGAGTTCCTCAAGGCAGGCAAGAAGGGCGCCGGCGGGGACGCGAGCGGCCTTTACCCGAGTGATGAGACGTTGCGAAATCTCATCCGCGCTGAGACCGTCTTGGCGCAGCAGGTTGACCCGGTGGTGCTCTTTGACCGCGGCGACGATGCGTTTTTCCAGTTCCTTCAGGTCCTCGTTTTGGATCAACCAGGGTCCGCCGTTGCCAGACAAAACTTTGCACTGGGCGGGGGGCGGGGTCAAGGCGGGAATGACCTGATTGACATCAAGGTTGCTGGCGCTGGCTAATTCAGCTGAACTGAGGAATCCAGCGGCAACTTTCACCTTGTTGGCGAGAAGTGCCGGCAAGCCGCGCTGGTGGAAATCTTCAAGGGCTGCAATCAGTGCGGGACGGCGGCGGCGGTGATGCAACGGCGAGGGGTCGAGAATGACGCCTCCTCCGAGACTGTGAGGATCACCACCGCGGCGGAGGACGAAGTGATCGCCGGGGCAGAACGGAGCTTCTTCTGGCAGGTGAATCTGAATCCAACCGATGTCCCCCACTTGCAGGCTTTGGCCGCCGAGGAGACTGAAGCGAACTTGAGCTTCGTAAGTGCCACAAGTGAACAGGGCGTCGGTCCACCAGGAATCGATCCTTTGGCCAGGAAAAAGCTCGAAACGAGCATCGAGGAGCAAGGAATGGAGCAGCGTCCGGTCGCTGATCAGGCTGCCGCGGTGAAAATCTTCTTGACTGTGCCCGGCAGTTTTGGCGGAGCAGCGCTGGCCGGCGCGGACGGCTTCGGCATCACGCGAATGCCGTTGCAGGCCTCTGACACGGAGAGCACGATTGCCGGGTTGCAGCCAGGCCTCGTCGCCGAGACGGAAGCTGCCGGAATGACAGGTGCCGGTGACAACCACGCCGTGACCTTGGAGGATGAAACTGCGGTCAACCGGGAGTCGAAAGGGGCCGGCAAGGGGGCGCGGCGGCAGCTTGGCGAGTACTTCATCGAGAGTCGCGCGCAACTTGTCGATGCCGGTGCCACGCAGTGAATCGACGGCGATGACTGGCGAGTCTTCAAGAAAACTACCGCGGCGAAACTCCTCAATCATGTCATCAAGGATCGGCCGGGTGTCGTCGTCGATCAGGTCGATGCGAGTGAGGACGATGAGGCCGCGGCGGATGCCGAGAGCTTGCAGGATTTGCAAGTGTTCACGGCTCTGAGCCGCCGGGCCTGAATCCGCCGCGACGACCATCATCACCACATCGATACCACAGGCGGCACCGATCATATTGCGGAGGAAATCACGATGACCTGGGACGTCGATGACCGCGACTTCCCCGGCCTGGTCGAGCTTGAGCGAGGTGTAGCCGGGATTGATGGTGATGCCGCGGCGTTTTTCTTCGGCATGGGTGTCGAGATCTTTGCCGGTGAGGGCTCGGATCAGGGCGGTTTTGCCGTGGTCGATATGGCCGGCACTGCCGATGATCAGGTCGGACATGATTCAGAGCTTGCGTCGAGCGCAAATCAAGGCAGCGGCGAGCTCGGGCATCTCTTCATCGCTGAGGCTCATGACATCAAGATGAAGCGAGCCTTCTCGGAGAACCCCGAGCACTGCCGGGCGACCGAGGCGGAGAGCCCGATGCAGCTCTTCCGCCTGCTGCTTGCGCTCTTTTCCAGAACCATCACAAACGATGCGTACCGAATAGGAGGGCAGTTTGAGATCGGGCAGGGTGCCGCCGCCGACCTGCCCCTCGCTGGTGCAGAGCTCGACGGGGATGCCGGCGTCGGCAATCATTTTCAATAAACCTTCAGCGCGAATTTTCTGTTCTGCGGCATTGGGGCGCAAGCGGGCGAAGATCGGCACGTTTTTCAGTAGTTTCTCATCGTCCATGTACTGGCGCACCACCCACGCGAGGGCGACGAGGTCGAGCTTGCTGATGCGCAGGGCGCGCAGCAGTGGGACCTTGCTTAATTTGGCGATGAGATCGCGGCGTCCGGCGATCACCCCACCTTGGGGGCCACCGAGGAGTTTGTCGCAACTGAACATCACCAAGTCGGCGCCAGCGGCGAGAGAGCTTTGGACATCGGGCTCGCGGATGAGCGGCAGTTGAGCCGGTTTACGGAGCAGGCCAGAGCCGAGATCATAGAGGAAATGCAGCTTGTGCTCTTTGCTGAGTCCGGCGAGTTCTTCGAGGGAGCATTCGGCGCTGAAGCCATGGATGACGAAGTTGGAGCGGTGGCACTTGAGGATGGCGCGGGTCGCCGGTGTGATGGCGCGGCGGTAGTCATCGAGGCGGGTCTTGTTGGTGGATCCGACCTCCACCAGTTTGCAGCCGGCGGCCTCCATGATTTCAGGGAGACGGAAACCGCCGCCGATCTCGATCATTTCACCGCGAGAAATGATCACTTCCCCTCCTCGGCAGAGGCCGTCGAGGGCGAGGATCATGGCGGCTGCATTGTTGTTGACGACGAGCGAATCTTCGGCGCCGGTGACCAGTTGCAAGCCATGGCGGATATGGGCGTAACGAGAGCCCCGTTCACCACTTTCCAGGTCGAACTCGAGGTTGGAATAACCGGCCAGCACTTGCGCCAGTTCAGCCATTAAGGCCGATCCTAGGGGGGCTCGCCCGAGGTTGGTGTGAAGCAGGATTCCAGTGGCATTAAGAACCGGACGGAAACTGCGGCAGGCAAGGGCTTCGGATTCCAGTGTGACGAGATCTTCCAGATGGCTGAAATCGAAACTATCGCCGGCGCTCAAGGATCGCCGCGCCCGTTCCAAGACTCGCCGCACCGCCTCTTTGACCGGCATCGGCCCGCAATCTTCCTGCACCCGAAGCAACAGCGGTCGGGAGAGAAGTTCATTGACGCTGGGAAGGGCGCGGAAATCCGGATTGGCCATGATGATTCCTGAGCTTGGCGGAGAGGGCAGGAATCGAACCTGCCAGGGACGGTGTTATCCGCCCCCTGCTGGTTTTGAAGACCAGCTGGACCACCAGATCCATCCTCTCTAAAATTAAGCGTAACGAAGGCGAAAAGTCATTTTTTGTCGTCGACAGGCGGCGGGGTCTTATCGAGGTTTTTGGGCTTCGGGCAGTTATCGGGCGGGCCGCTGGGCGCGGGGATGTCGGCGGCGGTTTTTGTGCCATCGGCGATGCCGTTAAGAAGTTCGCCGGTGAGAACGGCAGGTGGGCCGATCCAGACGATTTTGCCTTTCACCACGATGAAGGCGCAGGGAATGCTTTTGCGTCCGGCGGCTTCGAGCCAATGTTTCGAGATGCTGCCGTCGACTTCCGAAGTGATGTTGAAGCCGATTTTATCGCCCTTCTTATCCACCAGAGCCTGAAAGCCCTCCAGCGTGGTTTTTTTATCCCAGACGCTGACGCCGATGACGGTCACTTTGCCTTCGGTGGCTTTGGCGATTTCCGTGAGGTGAGGAAATCCAGCGATGCAGGGGACACACCAAGGGGCCCAACATTCGATCAGGTAGGTCTGGTTCGGGTCGAGCTTGTCAACTGCAGTCCCTTTGAAAAACTTGCTGAATTTGACTGCCGGGGCATCACTGCCGACAGCGAGCTCCTTCGTGGCTTCGGCTACAGGAGCGACGGGCTCGGAAGCGAAGACTGAGCTGCCGAGCATGAGGAAGGTGGCAAAGAGAGTTTTCATCGTCCATTCCTTGTTTGAGGAGTTCCAATCACAGGGACTAACAGGTGTCGTGGCGCAGAAAAATGGCCAGGTCGAATGGCTAGAAGTGTATTGCCTCATTCGTCCATTCGATGCTGAGGCACGAAGCGAAATGACACTTAAATCTCGAAGGCCGGGCCAAACAGGGGGCACAAACAGCACAAACAGGGGGCAAGCACAAACAGGGGGCCACAAACAGGGGGCAGGTCCCTATTAAGATAAAATGATGTGTTCAATCAAAATCACTCCTCCAAGCTGCGCATCGGCGCCATTTTCATCCCGCATCAACAAAAAGCAGCGCCCGGAACGGCTGTCCGGGCGCTGCTTTTTTGTGGATTTTGTCGTATCTGACTGTCATTTTAAAGAGGAAGACGCGAGAGACCGCTTCGGTCGAACGACCAAAGGGCGAAGTGAGTCTTGGGAAGATCAGCTACTTCGTCGTTGGCGACGGAAAAGCCCATAAATGCCGGGGGCGAGTTCGATCGGCTCGGTGTCGGAACGGTGCATCCGGATCGCTTGGCGGCGACAATATTCGAGGCTGCCAACGACCAAGGCGTCGAACCAACTGCGTTGACGCGATTGCGTGAGCTCTGCAGCGCGTTTCTCTTCTTTGGCCAAGGCAGCGGCGGCGCGTTCCTCGGCGAGGCGTTTCTCCTCGGCGTCGAAGTGCTCGCGCCAGGCAGCGTAGGTCTTCATGGCCAGTTCAAGCTCTTCGCCAGGGGTCAGTGGTTTGTCCGGATGGGGGTGCAGCGCCTTGACCAAGAGCTGAAAGCCGATGTGTTTGCGGAAGTCGCATTCCTTGCCGCTGCAGCTTTGCTCGAAGTTGTGCCAGGAGTTGCGACCTCCGGCACCGACTTTGCTTTCGATTCCCGAGCGCAGCGGATTGAGCTCGATGTAGCGAGCGCAATCGGCGACGGCTTCCGGGCTGAGCAGGGTGTTTTTGAAACGG
>JAYTMY010000183.1:0-14853 GCA_043748535.1 Lentisphaeraceae bacterium
GGGGCAACGAGATGACCAAGACCAAAGCCCAGGAGGTGATCAGGAATTTTCAATAAAACCCAAACCGCCCAATGGACTATTCCGAGAAAACCAATACACAGATCGTCCTCATTTTTAAGCAGATCTACACCTTCAGAACCACTCAGGTCGCGGTGAAATCCGGCGGCGCGTAGCCGCGGCTGATCAGGCTGTCGCGGACGCTGTCGCGCGTCCAGGTGCGAGGATTGCCTTGGGCGACGAGGCGCGCGTGGATGAGATCGGTAGCTTGGTTTACGGTGCGCATGTTTGCGCACTCCGCATCAGTGAGGGTGAGGCCGAAGCGCTCTTCCCAGTCCATGACGAGGACGACGGGTTCAAGGCCCATGATCAGGCTTAGAGTCGGCTAGACTCCAGGCGATACCGAGGGAGACGACAATGCCATAGACGACAATGCTGGCCATGCCGCCCCTGAAGTGGAAGCAGATCCAAGTGCTGCCGCCGAAGAAATGCCCGAGAAGAAAGGAAAAGAGCATGGCTTGCGACCAGAAGCGTGGCAGGACAGAGGCGATGGCCGTCAACACGGCGCAGTAGATCAGCCCGGCAAGGATCAGAGGAGCGCAGCCTAAGACGACGACATGACGATAGAGATCGTTGCCCTCGACCGCGGTGCCAGGATCGAGCCAATAGGATGGCGGCTGACCGAGGATGGTGACGCTGAGATCAATCAAGATGACGACAACCATCAGCCAGCGCAGCCGTCGGGATTGGGGCGATTTACAGGGGAGATTCAAAGCTAATCCTTTGCCGGGATGGTTTGTTTTCTCGCCCATGCGATCAAGGGCTTGTAGATGGCTTCATCATAGATTGGCTTGGGCCAGCGTGGCGCTTCCTGCTCCTCACGCTGCTTTTCCTGGTCAATCCCGTCGCGGCGGAGCTCCAGATCCCGTTCCGGTTTTTTGACGCCGAAGCTCGCAACTATCTGGCGGAGGTTGTCGGCCGCTTGTGTACAGCCGATGCGATCGTAGGCATCTATGAAAATCTGGTAGGAAGGCTGGTGCGGCCAATCGTTTTCGAAGAAGTAGTTATAGCCGCCGTTGTCGATCACGCCTTGAGCCGAGACGACGGCGGCGACGGTGCGGTAGGGATCTTCAAGCTTGCTCAAATCATCTTTAGCGAGCACTAGCTTTTTGAAAGAGAGATTCGAGATCTCAGTGAGGTAGTCGTCATCGCTCTTCTCGGGACTACCGAAGGGCTGAGTTGCGGCGCATCCCGTTGCGAGCAGAGAAGCGACGAGGGCTTTGCGGAGCTTGGAAATCATTGTGAAGGTTCCCTATTGGACGCGATTGAAGGTTGACGGAATGGGGTTGAATTCAATCCCAGACATAGCGTTCGTCATAATCTTGTTCGTGCTTGTCAAGGAGTGCGCGGAACTCGTCCTTGAAATCACGGTGTCGGTGATGCAGTTCCTGGTTTTGAATGTAGAGAGCCACTGGATCGAGCTGGGACTTACTGACCGAGAAAATCCCGTAGCCGACCTGCCAGGAAAAGTCGCTCTGAGAGTGGGCTTTTTCCTTGATCCAGACTGATGAAGCGCGCTTGAGTTCTTTCACCCAATCGGCTTGGCTTATGGTGCGATGCAGCCGAGCCAGCATGTGGATGTGATCTTCAATGCCGCCGGTGATCACGGGTGCGCAGTCGAGTCGCTTCGAGATACCACCAAGATAGCAATGCATCTCTTCGCGCAACTGCTGGTCCTAGAGGTAGGCGCGGCGGTCCTTGGTGGAAAAGACCAGGTGAACGTAGACTGAGGAGAGCGACTGGGGCATCTGGGATTCCCATTCGTTTGAGTTTGCTGTTCAATCCCGAAGGGATTTCGTCCTCCAGCCCGGGGTTGCGCCGAGGAACGAGGCGCTACCCCGGGAATCATCCATCAGTCGCCCAACCCCAATGGGGTTGCGTCGCGTTCCGGCGGCAGGGGACGAAACCCCGGTGGGGTTTAATGAAACGACTCCACTCCCCGGGGTAGGCGATGCGCCAACCCCGGGCTGGAGGAGGGCTACCCCTTCGGGGTAAATGCAACTCCAATCCGCCCAATCAGCTCACTCTTCGCTATCGAAGTGCGCGAAGAAGTCCTCGCCCTTGTTGTTGATGATGATGAAGGCGGGGAAGTCCTTGACTTCGATCTTCCAGACCGCTTCCATGCCGAGTTCGGGGTATTCGAGGACTTCGACCTTGGTGATGTTGTCCTGGGCAAGGACGGCGGCGGGGCCGCCGATGGAGCCGAGGTAGAAGCCGCCGTATTTGCCGCAGGCTTCGCGGACTTGCGGGGTGCGGTTGCCCTTGGCGAGCATGATCATCGAGCCGCCGGCTTCCTGGAAGGGACCGACATAGGGGTCCATACGCTGCGCCGTGGTCGGGCCGAAGGAACCGGAGGCCATGCCGGTGGGGGTCTTGGCGGGGCCGGCGTAATAAACCGGGTAACGCTTCATGTATTCGGGCATGCCTTCGCCCTTGGCGAGGCGCTCCATTAACTTCGAGTGGGCAATGTCGCGGGCGACGACGAGGGGTCCGCTCAGGCTGACGCGGGTCAGGGTGGGCTGGTCCTTGAGCTTGGCGAGGTTGACTTCCATCGGGTCGTTGAGGTCGAGGGCGATGAGATGGTCGACCGCCGCGGCGGCGGAGCTTTGCAGGAAGCGTTCGGGGGTCTCGTCGAGTTGTTCGAGGAAGACGCCGTCCTTGGTGATTTTCGCCTTGATGTTGCGGTCGGCGGAACAGGAGACGCCGATGGCGGCGGGGCAGGAGGCGCCGTGGCGCGGCAGGCGGATGACCCGGACGTCGTGGCAGAAGTATTTGCCACCGAACTGGGCACCAAGGCCGATGTCGCGGGTGACCTGCAGCACCTTGGCTTCGAGCTCGCGGTCGCGGAAGGCGCGGCCGGTGAGATCGCCCTTCTCGGGCAGGTGGTCGAGGTAGCCGGCAGAGGCGAGTTTGACGGTTTTTAGGGTGGCTTCGGCGGAGGTGCCGCCAATGACGAGGGCGAGGTGGTAGGGCGGGCAGGCGGCAGTGCCGAGGCCGCGGACGGCTTCTTCGATCCATTTGAGCATGGATTTCTCGTTGAGAAGGGCCTTGGTCTTCTGGTAGAGGTAGGTCTTGTTGGCCGAGCCGCCGCCTTTGGCCAGCATCAGGAATTCGTACTTGTGGCCGGGGACGGAATACAGATCGATCTGAGCGGGCAGGTTGGTGCCGGTGTTTTTCTCTTCGTACATGCTCAGGGGCGCGACTTGCGAGTAGCGCAAATTGTCGTGAGCGTAGATCCGGAAAACCCCTTCGGAAAGGGCTTTTTCGTCATCGCCGCCGGTGAGCACATACTGGCCTTTTTTGCCCATGATGATGGCGGTGCCGGTGTCCTGGCAGGAAGGGAGGACGCCTTTGGCGGCGATGGCGGCGTTTTTCAGCAATTCGCGGGCGACAAACTTGTCATTGACCGAGGCTTCGGGGTCCTTGAGGATCGAGGCGAGGGATTCGAGGTGTTTGGTGCGCAGGAAGTGGGAAACATCATGGAAGGCTTCGGCGGCGAGGGCGGTGAGGGTTTCCGGGGCGATTTGAAGGAATTCGAGCTCGCCGTGTTTGACTACTTCGACGCCACCGAGTTCGAGCTGGCGGTATTTGGTCGTGGTGTCTTCCGATAGCTGGAAAGTGGGGGCAAAATTGAAGTCGGCCATGGTCTGAATCTCCGTTTGGATTGATGCGTCGCACACCTTAGCGGACTCCGCACAAGCTGCAATGAAAAAGCGGCGCACCGATCAAGGTGCGCCGCAGATTTTTCCGAGGACGGAAACTTAGATGAAGAGGTTCTCAGTGTAGACGGTGTTGACGCCGTCGGAGATCTTCAGGGTCAGGTAGGGGTTATCTTGGAGCGGGTCAGTTTCAATCGTGACGAAGTCAGCGAGGTGGTAGTTGAACCAGGTGGTTTCGGTTGTACCGATCATCATTTTGGCCCCATCGGCCTTGGCAACGCTGACTTTCAACTGGCTGAGCATCTCGTTATTGATCCATTCGTCATCGGTGATGCCGAGGACGAGTTTGAAGAGGTGATCGCCGAGGATGCCGGATTCGCCGTCATTGAGAGAGGCACTCACAATAATCGGAGCGTCATTGACGGTAGTATACGATGTAACCAGATTGATGTGGTTGGACTCCCCTGTGAAGAAAACGTCATCGTAGTCTTCATCACGCGCAAAAAAACGAATGCTAGGCGCACTGTTGCTCAAGGCCGTGATGGTGACCAGGTTGTTCTTTAGGTCGGCCAAAGTAAACCGATCGGTTTCTGAGCCTTCGATGCCCGGGATCTGGGAGACACGAAGTTCAAAGCTGTTGGCAACAGTCTGGTCGAGGAAGAAATTGATGCTGTCGTCATCGTCACCAGGGCTGTATTCGGAGTCGCTGTATTTCAGCTGTTTGGTCGTCAGAGTGACCTCTTTGTTTTCCCGAAGGACCAGAGAGGAGCCGATTTTCAAGATCGGATCGTCATTGGTTTCAGCGAGACCAGTGACGATTTTCTGAGACTTGATGCTTTTGCCCATGGAGTCGTTGACCGTGAAGGAGAAGGTGGGTTTGTGGCCGGGATGACCATCTTGAACGAAGAAGACGCGACCTTCATTGAGCTCAGAGAGGGTGAAGGAACGGGTGTTTTTGTCATCAAGGGTAAATGTACCTCCTGAGACACTGTTCATTGACAGGAGGAGGCCTGTTGGCTGCGAGTAGTCATCGACAATGTTGCTGATACCCATGTCGGCCAGGGAGACGGCATTTTTCTCGCCTTCATCCCAGGTCGACGGAGCTTTCAAGTAGGTAATGACCGGGGCGGCATTATAGGGGTACTTGGTATCTAGGGTGCGGATGGGGAGGAAGCCTTGCAGCAAGGGGGTTGAGGCGTCGAAAGCGGCCTTATTGACGTAAACTGCGTAGGCAATGTCGAGATTGGACTTGGTCAAGGACTTGTAGTCGTAATGATACTCTAATTGTACATCGCCGGAGGTGAGATCTTCGTAGTTGAATTGGTATGTAGGTGGTTCGACATTGTTTATATAGATTTTGATCGAATCTTCGGTGCCCCCCTGACCCTGAACATCGAGGCGGATGATGTAGTTATCGAACTTAGTGTAATCAATTTGGTTGGCATTGACCAACTTGAAGTTCTTCGTCGTCAAGGTGACGGTGCGTTCAGCTTGGAGGTTGAGTCTATTGGTGATAACCGAGTCAGGGGTGGTGAAGGTGAATTTACTAATCACTTCATTGGAGAAGGAGCGGTCGAAGGCGATGGCCCGGACGTCGACTTCGACTTCAGTATCGATGGCACTGCCGGTGTGCAGGAATTCGACGACGCCGGAGGCCAGCTCATCGACGCTGAAGCCTTTGACTTGGCGATTATCGATCATCACTTTGCCATTGAGGCTGGAGATCACTTCATAACGTAAGATCGGGCTTTCCGGATCGACATCGTCTCTGGTGATGTACATGTCCTGCATATTGGCGCGGCCATGGTAAGGGAGAGCGGGGATGGTTTTTTGAACCAGCAGGGGCGCGTCGTTTTCCCGGAAATAGGTAATGCCGTGACCTTCGAAGAAATCGAGAGTGCCTATGTTGTATCCAGCGGTACCGGCGCTGCCGACAATGTCTACGGAAAGACGGATATAGGGAGATAACTCCTTGCCGTCATGAGAGAATGGCTGCGTGCCCATATACATGGCAAACATCGTAAAGGTGGGGAAGTTGGCAAGGCCGACACTATAACCGAGGACGGGAGAGATGACGATTTTCTTAAGATCCGCGTCGGAGTCATTGTTTTCGAGATAATTATCGACATCGAGAATCCAGCCAACTTGGTCATTGCCGCCTTCGGAGATGATCAGGGGGCTGTCTTTCATTTTGAAGGCATAAGGTTTCGGTTTCGGCATGTCGAACTCCTTGACAGATATGGGTAGAGGGTCCGCCGGGAAGGCGGCAATCGCCTTAGGATACACAGGGGAGGGGATTTGCCAAGCTTATTTTTTGCGTCCGCGGGACTTCTTGATCAAGCTGTTAGGATCTTCTCCCCTTTCCAGGGCTTTGAGGCGGTCGCGGAGCTGGGCGGCACGTTCAAATTCCATCGCAGCTGCGGCCGCCAGCATCTCAGTGCGGAGGCGCTGCAATTCATCGGCGCCGTACTTCGCCGCTTCTTCGGCCACTTCATCAGCGCTCCAGCCTTTTTTCTTGGCGGGACGGGCCAAAGGAGATCCCTGACCCTCGTCAGTGCCGTGCAGGCTGGCTTGGACGCCGCGAATCACACTGCGAGGAGTGATGCCATGTTCGATATTGTAGGCTTCCTGGCGGCTGCGACGTTCGTCGGTGATGCGCAGGAATGCCTTCATCGAGTCGGTCATTTTGTCGGCATAAAGCAGGCAGCGTCCCTCGGCATTGCGGGCGGCGCGTCCGGCGAGCTGGATCAAGGCGGTGGTGCTGCGCAGGAAGCCTTCTTTATCGGCGTCGAGAATGGCGACCAGTTTGACCTCGGGCAGGTCGACTCCCTCTCGCAAGAGATTGATGCCGATGAGGACATCGACAACGCCGGAACGCAGGTCGCGCAGGGTTTCGATGCGGTCGAGGGTGTCAACATCGGAGTGGAGATAGGTCGCTTTGATGTCGATCTTCTTGAGCCAATCGGCGAGGTCTTCGGCGGTTTTTTTGGTCAAGGCGGCGGCGAGAACGCGGCCACCGTTTTCGATGGTGCGGTGAATTTCTTCGACTAGGTCATCGAGCTGATTGGCGAGGGGGCGGATGATGACGGGCGGGTCGATCAGGCCGGTGGGGCGGACGACGAGTTCGACCGGTGGGCCGCCGCAATTCTCGTAGTCGGCCGGGGTGGCGGAGACGAAGACAGTTTGGCCGAGAACGGCTTCAAATTCCTCGAATTTCATCGGCCGGTTATCGAGGGCGGAAGGAAGACGGAAGCCATGTTCGACCAGCATGTTTTTGCGCGACTGGTCGCCGTTGTACATGGCGCGGAATTGCGGCAGGGTGACGTGGGATTCGTCGACGATGGTGATGAAGTCTTTGGGGAAGAAGTCGAGCAGGCAGAAGGGGCGTTCACCGGGCTCGCGGCCGGTGAGATAACGCGAGTAGTTTTCGATGCCTTGGCAGTGGCCGATCTCGCGCAGCATCTCCATGTCGTGAACGGTCCGCTGCGACAGGCGTTGCGCCTCGACCAGGCGGCCTTTCGATTCAAAGAAGGCGACCCGTTCCTCCATTTCCTTCATCACCTGCGGCACCACCGTATCGATTAGTTCGCGCGAGGCGGCGTAGTGCGTGGCAGGGAAGATGGTGACGCTGTTGATCTTCTCCAATGCCTTGCGGCTGAGCGGATCGCGCAGGGTGATCGAGTCGACTTCATCGCCGAAGAATTCGACCCGGTAATATTCGTCGCGCCAGGCCGGGTGGATGTTGACGGTGTCGCCGTTGACGCTGAATTCGCCGCTGGTCGCGGCGATGTCGTTGCGTGAATATTGGCCATCGATGAGGCGGCGGAGAAGCTTGTCGCGACCTTGGCCGGCGCCGACGGTGATGGGGACGCAAAGCTTGAGGATTTCCGCCGGGGTGCCGAGGCCGTAGATGCAGGAGACCGAGGCGACGACGATGACATCGTGGCGTTCGAGCAGGGCGGTGGTGGCGCTGAGGCGGAATTTCTCGATCTCGTCATTGATCGCCGAGTCTTTGGCGATGTAGGTGTCGGTGGACGGGATGTAGGCTTCCGGCTGATAATAATCGTAATAGCTGACGAAGTATTCGACGCGGTTATTGGGGAAGAAGGCCTTGAGCTCGGAGTAGAGCTGGGCGGCAAGCGTTTTATTCTGGGACACGACGAGGGCCGGCCGGTCGACGGCGGCGATGACGCTGGCGGCGGTGAAGGTCTTGCCGGATCCGGTAACGCCGCGCAGGGTCTGGAAGCGCTGGCCGCGCTGCAATCCCGCAACCAAGGCGGCGATGGCGGCGGGCTGGTCGCCAGAGGGAGCGTAGTCGCTGTGGAGATCGAATTTCATGCCTGATCCTCATCCCTTGCAGAAGCGAAAACGAGGCCTTGCGCCGGCCTCGTCTTTGCTTTTAAACTTTAAAACTTAAAACTTTAAACTCGAGAACTCAGCGCTGCGCTTCGTAATGAACCAGGAAGGGAACGTTACCGAATTCGACGATGTCGCCGGCGCGGAGGATGGCGCGCTGGACTTCCTTGAGGTTGACGAAGGTCTTATTGGAGGACTGGTTGTCCTGCAGCATGATCTGTTTTTCCTTGACGGTGAGGTAGGCATGGACTCGGGAGACTGAGGGGTCGGGAACGCAAATGCGGCTGTCGGGGTTGCGTCCGACAGTGAGCTGATCGCGGGAGGCCATCAGGATGATGGAGGACAGTTTGCCGGTAGTGTTGGTCAGGGTTAGGCGAGGAGCTTTGCTGTATTTGGCGGTGATTTCCTCGGCCTGTTCGGAGGGCACACCATGGATCTCGAGGTGGAATTTGAGGCCGATGGATGTCAAATCGAGGCTGTCGTTGATCAAACGGCTGCCGATCAGCTTTTGGCCGGCGACTTCAAGGCCGGGGCTGCCAATGGTGAGATCTTCGAGGAAGAGCCCTTTCTGGTTCCAATACAGGATAAAGGCAAAAGGCGCCAGCTTGGTGTCGCGAAGACGGAAGTCGCAGGATTCGTGAGAGCCAACGAGGATGGGGGCGGCGGAAGAGGTTTGTTCCTCGCCCATGCAGCGCAGAGTGACGGAGGCCGAGTCGGGTTGCTGCTTGCCTTGGACTTCGAGGAGTGAGCGTCGCAGGACCACCGAATCACTTTCGTTATAGGTGTCGCTATCGAGACCGCAGTAGATGACCCAAGCGGAGCCGACCTTGATCACCAAGCGGGCATCGGAACGGATGACGACCTGGCGGCGGGCGATGCCATCGAAAAGGCTGTTGTCGGTGGGGCCGCAATCCATGAAAAACCACTGGTCGCCGAACTTGACGCAGGAAACCTGGATGCCAGCGACGGCGCCATCACTGATCCGGATGTCGGCTTCGGGGTCCTTGCCGATGGTGTAGACGAAGTGATCATCATCAATCTCGACCTTGCGGACCTGGCCCTTTTCGAGAACGAAAAAGGCTGGTTTGAGCTCCTTGGCGGGGGCGTTTCCGCTCAAGGGATTGACCTTGAAGCTACCCGGGCGGATGGCCATGGTGATGGTGGTTTTATAAAGATCGTCGCTCATGTCAGTTCCTTGGTCGAGATCAGGTGTAAAAAAACACTTAGCCAGTTCCGATTTCATTTGGCGGACTTGGCATCTTGGGCTAGCTGGCCTTAAGATAATGCAGGTTAGATAACCTCGCCCATAGAAGCCGGAGAAAAATATGAAAACTCTTAATTTGATTTTAGTCAGCAGCCTCGGACTCTTCCTTGCCGCTTGCCAGAGCGCCCCCAACGCTGGACCCATCACCGGGACAGTCGATCCATCGGTCCCCGGCAACGTTGTCGATGTCGGTGAGCCGGAAGCCCTCGAAGACATTGATGATGCCGAGGCCATGCGCCGTTGCCGAGCTGCTGATTTCGCCGGCTTGGGCCAGTTCTATGGCGCTGCGGCGCCGACGCTGCTGCCGTGGCTGACTGAATGGAAGACCCAGCTTGCTGCAGCCGGCGCGAAGCCCGACGAGGCGGCCATGCTCAATCTGCGCGCCGGACTGCAGCTTCAGGCGGCAAAAGACCGCTTTGCCGAACTGGAAAAAGAAGTCCCCGGCAGCGGCAAGGCGTTTCTTCTCGATTGTGCCGACGAGCTCGACGCCTTTTTCACCGGACGGAAAATTGAGGGCCTGCGCGACGGCAAGGGCGACACCGATGCCTTGATGTCCCGCCTCGAACAGCTCTGCCGCCGCATTTGCCACCGTGAAGTGGAAGCATTGAAGCAGCAACAGGCCGAGCTCGAAACTGAGCTCTCCAAGCCGCAGGAAACAGCTCCGGCTGACCGCGCTGCGTTCCAACGCCAGCTCGCCGACACCCGCCGTCTCATCCGCCGCAAACAGGAAATGGAAGATATGCGGGTACGACTCAGGGTGCTCGAATTCTCCGGCGAAGGCGATGTGGTGAATTGATGCAACGCATCATTATCATCGGCGGCGGTTTCGCCGGCGTCGCCGGCGCCAAACGACTCACCTCGCGCCTTAAAAAAGGCGAGGCGGAAGTGGTTCTCTTCAGCCGCGAAAATCACATGGTCTTCAGTCCCCTCTTGGCTGACTGCGTCGGCTCCAGCCTCGATCCCTCCGATGTCATGGCCTCGCTCCGTCAAATGCTCCCCGGTGTCCTTTGCCGCACCGAAGAGGTCTATAGCATCGACCTCGAGAAAAAGCAGGTGATCTATGAAGACTGGGATGGCGCCGAAGCAGCGCTCCCTTATGACCACGTGATCATCACTTCCGGCAATGTCGCCGATCTCAATTCGGTCCCGGGCATGGCCGATCATGCCTTTCCCTTGAAAACTGTCGGCGACGCCGCAGAACTGCGCTCCCATGTCTTGCGTCAGCTCGAAAAAGCCGAGGTCTGCAGCGATCCGGTCCGTCGCCGCTGGTTCCTCTCCTTCGTGGTCGTTGGCGGCGGTTATTCCGGCGTCGAAGTCGCCGGGGAAATCAATGACTTGGTGCGTTCGTCGCGGCGTTATTACTCGTGGCTTCCGGAGAACGAAATCTCTGTCACGGTGGTCCATTCCCGCGATCAGATCCTGCCTGAGATCTCGAGCTCGTTGCGCGATTTTGCCCTCGAGAAAATGAAGAAACACGGGATCAAATTTATCCTCAATGCCCGCGCCGCCATGGCCACGCCGGAAGGCGTCGGCCTGAAAGACGGCAGCTTCCTGGAGGCCGGCACCGTGGTCTGCACCGTCGGCACCTCGCCGGCTCCTTTTGTCCAGAAGCTCAAAGTTGAGGCCGACAAAGGCAAGATTCTGACCGCTCCGGACATGCGTCTCAAAGGCTTCGAGTCGGCTTGGGCCTGTGGCGACTGCGCCCTCGTCCCCAACGCTTTCGATGGCCAGCCTTCCCCCCCGACCGGTCAATTTGCCATGCGCCAAGGCTCGCAGCTCGCCGATAACGTCGTCCGGGTTTTGCGCGGCGATGCCACCAAGCCCTTCTCCTTCCGCTGCCTCGGTCAATTGTGCTCGATTGGCGGCCACAAGGCGGTCGCCGAAATGCTCGGTTTCAAGCTCTCCGGCTTCTGGGCCTGGTTCGTTTGGCGCGGCGTCTACCTGCTAAAATTACCGACTTGGTCGAGGCGCATCAAGGTTGGCGCCGACTGGGCTTGGCTTCTCCTCTTCCCTCGCGACCTCGCCCACGAACGCGCCAGCACCACCGAAAGAGTTTCTCACGCGCATTACGAACCTGGGGACTGGATCTTCCACCAAGGCGATGCCGCCGACGCCTTTTACGTCATCGAAAAAGGTGAGGTGGAAATCATTCGCGAAGGTCAAGACGGAGTTCAGACCATTGCCCTTCTCGGTCCCGGCAACTTCTTTGGCGAGCAAGCTCTGATCGACCGCAGCGCCCGCAGTAAAGGTGTTCGCGCTCGCGGGCCTGTGGAAGTCATCGTCATGGGCCCGCAAGTGTTCCGCCGAATCTCCGGTGCCCTTGAGCCCCTGCGCCAAGCCATCGCCCAAGCCAAAGTCCGCCGCGGCTACTTGAGCAGCGATAAGGTGCTGGATGCCATTGCCGGGCTGCCCATTGCCCAAGTGATGGAACCGACACCTCCGCTGGTGCCGCCGGCAACTCCTCTCCATGCCATCGCCCGCCTCTTCGAAACTGGCGACTGGGAATCGCTCTTCATCTCCGAGGAGAACGGTCCTCTGCTCGGCGTCATCACCCTGACCGACTTGGTCAAGGCCCATGGTAAGCAACTGCCGGGCACGGCAGCCTGTGAACATGTCATGACCCGCGATCCTTCAGCCGTCACCCTGAAAGACACCGCCATCGCCGCCTTCAACACGATGCGGGAATTGAACATCAAATCCCTGCCGGTGATTGACCCCGCCAATGGTCATGCGATCGGTATTCTTCGCGCCCGCAAGCTGATGGGACGCGTCATCGGCGACGCCACCAGCTCGGTGCTCAAGCCTAACTCCGAACTCTTAACTTAACCGACTCACTGCGGCATCCAACTGGCGGGGCGCTTGTCGCCGGCGGCGGCAATCCCTTCGCGAGCTTCGTGCGAGGCGCGCAAGCGAGCGAGCAACGCGGGCGCATCGCCGGGAGCGGCGTGGCCGCTGGCGAGGGAGCGCAAGAGTTGTTTGAAGGCGCGGGTGGCGGCAGGAGCGGAGCAGAGGATTTCCGAACGCACTTGGGTGACGGCGGCTTCGAGCATCGGCTCGGCGGCGATTTTGTGGACCAGGCCGAGTTCGAGGGCTCGTTGGGCGCTGAAGCCTTCGCCGGTCAACATGGCGGGTCGGATCGCCGGGCCGCAACGACGGAGTAGATGCGGCGAAATGGTGGCGGGAGCGAGGCCGATGCGAAGCTCAGGGAAGCCGAATCGAGCGTCATCGGCGGCGATGACGATGTCGCAACAGGCCAGGATGCCGAGGCCACCGCCGTAAGCGCCGCCCTGAACCTTGGCGATCAAGGGCACCGGTAGGGCTTCGAGCTCGGCCATGAGGCGGGCCAAGGCCCGGGCATCGCGGAGATTTTCGGCTTCCGGCGCCTCGCCCATCGAACGCATCCATTCGCGGTCGGCGCCGGCGCAGAAATGGCTGCCTTGACCAGAGAGAATGACAAGGCGGAGGTCCTCGCGAAGGGCCAGTTCCTCGATGATGAAGCAGAGCTCGGCGACCATCTGGCCATCCAAGGCGTTGCGTTTGTCAGGACGATTGAAAACCAGTTGGCAAACGCCGTCCTGGCCATAACTGATCTCGATGTTTTTGTGGCTCATGCGGGTCTCCTTGGGCGAGGTTGAAGGTCAGGTGGAATTAAGCAGGATCAAGAGACTGAGGGGATAGGAGGTTATTTTACTATCTCTATCGCTAAGAGTTACATCCGGAAGACGCCGAAATGGGTGTCTGAAGGCGGACGTTGGAGAGAGCAGGCGCGCAGGGCCATCGACAGGACTTTCCGGCTGTCTTGCGGCAGGATGACGCCGTCGTCCCAGAGGCGGGCGGAGGCTTCGAGTGCGTCGGACTCGAGGGCGTAACTTGCCAAAATCGGTTCCCGGAAGGCTTTTGCGGCTGCCGCATCAAGGGCTTCGCGTCCCTGGCCTTTCAGTTGATCCTGGCGGACTTGCAGCAGGGTGTCGGCGGCTTGCCGGCCGCCCATCACCGAGATCTTGGCGGAGGGCCAGGTAAAGAGGAAGTCGGGGTCGTAGGCGCGGCCGCACATGGCGTAGTTGCCAGCGCCATGGGAGCCACCAATGATGAGGGTGATTTTCGGGACTGCGGCACAGGCGACGGCGTTGACCATGCGGGCGCCGTGGCGGGCGATGCCCTCGGCTTCGGCGCGGCGACCGACCATGAAGCCGGAGATGTTCTGGACAAAAAGCAGGGGGATTTTGCGTTGGCAGCAAAGTTCGATGAAGTGGGCGGCTTTGGCGGCGCATTCCGAGAACAGAACGCCGTTGTTGGCGATGATTCCCACCGGCCAGCCTTCGATGCTGCCGAAGCCGCAAATCAGGGTCGAACCGAAGAGCCGTTTGAACTCGTCGAGGACGCTGCCATCAAGGATCCTGGCGAGAATCTCCCGGGGGTCGATGGGGCTGCGGTAGATGTCTTCGGGAAGCAAGGCGGGGATGTCATTGCCGGAGAAACAGGGCGGCTCCCAAGTCGGAGCGCGGCGGGGATCGGCGCGGTATCGCGGCGGGCAGTGCGACAGGATGCGGCGGGTGATTTCCAGGGCTTCGATCTCGTTTTCGGCAAGGTGGTCGGCGACTCCGGAGCGGCGGCAATGGAGATCGGCGCCGCCGAGTTCTTCCGCTTCGACTTCTTCGCCGGTGGCGGCTTTGACTAGGGGCGGTCCGGCGAGGAAGATGGTGCCGTTGCCGCGGACGATCACCGATTCATCGGCCATGGCGGGAACGTAGGCGCCGCCGGCGGTGCAGGAGCCGAGGACGCAGGCGATCTGGGCGAAACCGAGCGCCGAGAGACGGGCCTGATTGCGGAAAATACGGCCAAAATGATCGCGGTCAGGGAAGACCTCCGCCTGCAAAGGCAGGTAGGCGCCGCCGGAATCAACCAGATAGACACAAGGCAGGCCGCAGGCAAGAGCGATTTCCTGGGCTCGCAGGTGTTTTTTGACGGTCAGAGGGAAGTAGGTGCCGCCTTTCACTGTCGGGTCATTGGCGACGATGATCACCGGCTGGCCATGGACATCCCCGATGCCGGTGACGATGCCGGCGGCGGGAGTTTCCGCGCCGGGAATCTGTTCCCAGCCGGCGAGGGCGGAGAGTTCGAGGAAGTCGGCACCGGGATCGAGGACGCGACGGATGCGTTCCCGGACGCTGAATTTGCCGCGTTTGCGGAGCTTGGCCTGAGCTTCCGGGCCGCCGCCGAGAAGGACTTGGTCGAGCCGTGTCTTTAAGCGTTCGGCCAGGTGCTGCTGAGCTTGCCGATTGCGCATCACGGCTTCGCTGCCGTTATCGAGGGGGGCACCGATCCTGCTCATCTGCATCTCCTTGGGTTCCCTGCTTCATTATACACCTGAGGAGCCTGAAGAAGCAAGCTTTTTTGTCATCCTTGGCAATCGTTGTGAAATCGTTACTACTCACGACGCGACTGAGCCCGGCGTGAGCTGGCCGGCCGGTGCATGAGTGGGGATGGAGGAGGAAGAGCCGGAGAGGCGTCACGGAG
>JAYTMY010000184.1:0-22062 GCA_043748535.1 Lentisphaeraceae bacterium
TAGTCCCGGCTTCAGCCGGTGTGTTCTGTTCCGAACGCAATTTGAGCACAACAACCGGCTGAAGCCGGGACTACAAACCATGAACTCATGACTCGCGAGATTCTTAATTCTTAATTTTTAATTCCGGTTCATTCCCGGTTCAGCATCTCGTCGATTCCGAGGATGACGCCGCAGGTGCCGGTGAGGGCGGCGAGCTCGGCTGGGTTGGCGCCGGCGGGGACGGCTGTCTCGCCGGTCTTGAGCAGCTTGGTGGCCTCGTCTGGCTGTGAGTGGAAAATCTGCAGCAGGCGATCATCGCAAGCGAGGAGGGACTCGAGGTCCGCCTTGCCGGGCGGGTGGCCGGCGCATTTCTCGAAGGCCCAGGCGATGCGGCTGCGGGCGTCGGGTCCCGTGGCTTGTTGGGCGAGGACGCGGGCGCATTCGACATAGGCGGGGTCATTGAAGAGCGCCAGCGACTGCAGCGGCGTGTTGGTGCGGACCGCACGCACCTGGCAGTTGGCGCGGCGGGAGACGTCGAAGAGACTCGCCGGACTGCAGAGGCGGCGCCAGAAGACGTAGAGGCTGCGACGATAGATGGCGGGGGCGTGGTCGGCCTTGTAATGGACCTGGTTGTTGGTGACCTCCTCCCACAGGCCATCGGGCTGGTAGGGGAAGACGCCGGGGCCGCCGGCCTCGCGATTGAGCAGGCCGCTGGCGCTCAGCGCTTGGTCGCGCAAGGTGGCGGCGGGCAGGCGGAAGCGGTTCTGGCGGGCGAGCAGGCGGTTCTGCTGGTCGCGGGATTGCAGTGCCGCGCTTGCCTGGGAGGCTTGGCGGTAGGTCGAGGAAGTCACGATCAGACGCTGCAGCTTCTTCAGGCTCCAGCCCTCCTTGATGAAGGTGGCGGAGAGCTGGTCGAGAAGCTCGGGATGGGTGGGGTATTCGCCTTGCAGGCCGAAGTCCTCGGGGGTGCGGCTGAGGCCGTGGCCGAAGAAGCGTTGCCACTGGCGGTTGACCTCGACGCGGGAGGTGAGCGGATTGGCGGGCGACACCAGCCAATCGGCGAGGGCGAGGCGGTTCTTCGGTGCCTCGGGCGGCAGCACCGGGGCAATGGCGCCAGGCACTCCGGCCTGCACTTCGTCGCCGTGTTGGTTCCATTCGCCACGGGTCAGAACCCAGGTCTTGCGTTGCTTATCCTTGGGCAGATCAGCCATCACCAACACCTCCTGCGGCCCCTGGGGCGTCGCCACCTTAAAGCGCGGACCCCAGCTCATGATCTGACCGTTTTCATCGACCTGGTTGAAATAGGCGGACAGGCTATAGAAATCTTTGGTCGGGAGCGGGTCGAATTTGTGATCGTGGCAGCGGCAGCATTCCATAGTCAGGCCGAGGAAGGCGGTGCCGGTGGTGATGGTGCGGTCGACGACATAGTCGACCTGGTTGTTGGCGGCATCGCGGCCGCCCTCGTTGTTGAGCATGTGGTTGCGGTTGAAGCCGCTGGCCAGGATCTGCTCGGGCGTGGCTCCGGGGAGAAGGTCGCCGGCGAGCTGCCAGCGGACGAACTGGTCGTAGGGTAGATCGCGATTGTAGGCGCTGACCACCCAGTCGCGCCAGGGCCACATGGTGCGGGTGCGGTCATGTTGGAAGCCATCGGTATCGGCATAGCGGGCGACGTCCATCCAGCCCATCGCCATGTGCTCCCCGTAGGCAGGGCTGGCGAGCAGGCGGTCGACCTGACGCTCGTAGGCGTCCGGCGTCCGCTCGTCGACAAAGGCCTTGATTTCGGCGGCGCTCGGCGGCAGGCCGGTGAGATCGAGGCTGAGGCGGCGCAGCAGGGTGACGCGATCGGCTTCCGGGGACGGCTGCAGGCCCTCCTTCTCCAGACGGGCTTGAACGAAGCGGTCGATGACGTTGCGGCAGCGACCCTCGTCGCGGACCGCTGGCAGCAGTTTTTCTTTCACCGGCTGGAAGGCCCAGTGGCCCTCGTATTTGGCGCCGTCGTCGATCCAGCGCTTGAGTGTCGCCTTTTCTGCCGCCGTCAGGAATTTGTTCGATTTGCGCGGCGGCATCATCTCGTCCTCGTCGTCGCTGCAGATCCGCAACCAGGCTTCGCTGGAGGCCGATTTGCCGGCAACGATGGCGAAGGCCGCGTCGTTGTCCTTGAGATGCCCGTAGGCTCCGGCCGGGGTGTCGAGACGCAGGCCCGCCTTGCGGTGGCTGGCATCCGGACCGTGGCAGTAAAAACACTTGTCGGAGAGAATCGGCCGGACATCGCGGTTGAAGTCGAGAGCCTCGACGATTTTTGGTGCGGCGGCGGCCGGGGTCAGCTCAATCTTAGCGGGAGTGGTGTCCCGGCAGGCAGCCAGCGGCAGGAGCAGTGCGAGGGCTAGGTGTTTCATGGATGGCTTCCATCATGTTGGGTGTTTTTTGTGCTTCCCAACATTATGAGCGCGGCTGCGAGTTCAAGTTCCGCTCAAGCCCATGGATAATTTTGACATATATTTGTACGAATTGCGCAAATGACTTGAATAGAGCCAAGCCAACAGCCGCCTGAAGGCGGCTGTTGGAGGATGGTCCGGAGGAAATCAGGGCTTGGCTGCTTCGGCCTTGAGCTCGGTGAAGTCGATATCCTTGAACTGCACCTTCATCGCCGGGCCGGAGTGGAGCTGTAGGGCGAGGATGCCGCTGGCGGCGCAGTGTTTGGTGTCCTCATCGACGCATTCCATGGTCCGGACGCCGTCGATCTCCTGGATCATGTGGCTGCCCTTGGCGACGACGTGGTAGGTGTACCAGCGGCCTTTCTCGAGCTGGACGACCTTGCTGGCATCGAATTGGCCGGTGACCTTGGCTTGCCCGGCGGCGTCGACTTCTTTGCGGTCGCCGCGTTTGACGAAGATGCCACGGCCGCCCTGTTCGTAGAGGATGCCGGTGTAATCCTTGCCCATCTCCATGTCGGCTTGGTAACCGGTGACATCGAAGCTCTTGGCATCGGCCAGCTTGCTGCGGAACTGCAGGCCGGAGTTACCCCAGTCGGAGAGGAAGCGGAACTTGAAGGTGATGTCGAAGTCGGTGACGACGCGGTCCTTGAGCACCAGGAAGGTGGTTTTCTTACAGGGATTGGCGCCGCCGGACTCGGCGGTGATGGCGCCGTCTTCGACCTTCCAGAAGGTGGGATTGCCGTCCCAGCCGCTGAGGTCCTTGCCGTTAAAGAGGGATTCGCTTTTGGCCGCAGGAGCGACGGCAGCGGCTTTTTCCGTGGCAGCAGTTTCGGCGGCGCAGCTCAAGCTGAGGGAGAGAACGAGGGTGGAGAAGAGAGTTTTCATTAGATTTTCCTTGTGGTTTTTGGGGTGATCTTAGCGAGTTCAAATCAAGTTTTTACTTCTTTGCCTTGGCGGCGACTTCGAGGAGGAAGTCGGCGATGGCTTGCAGGTCTTCGTCGGTGAGATTGAGAGCTTTGGCGGAAGGCATCAGCGACTTGGCGCTGGTCTCGCGCTTGACCACGTCGGCAGCGGGGAAGCTGTGATCGACGCCGCCAAGGTCCTTGATGACGATGGGGTCGTGGTCGGAGAGGAGGAAGCCCTGGAACTCCTTGCCGTCCTTGGTCTTGATCACGGTGGTTTCGTAGCCGAAGACGACGGCGGAGTCGGGATCGGTGATGGCTTCCTTGATCACGGCAGCGTTGAATTTGGCGCCGACGAAGGAGAGGTCGGGGGCGACTTCGCGGCCCTGATCGCCCATTTTGTGGCAGACGAAGCAGGTGCCACGGCCCATGTAGAGGGCGCGGCCCTTCTCGGCCTGGGGCGATAGCTTGATGTCCGCGAGCTTGAAGGCACCACTGGCGACCTGCTCTTCCTTGACTTCGCGCTTCAGGGCGGCGAAGCCGGCGTCGATGCCGAAGCCTTTCCAGTAGGAGCCCTTGCGGTTTTGCAGCCAGAAGTGGGCCTGGTTGTAAATGTCGTCGGCGCCGGTCTGGGCGATGCTGAGGACGGCCTGAGCCGCCTCACGGGTGTTGACGAAGGCGAGGGCGTCGAGAGCCTGGACCCGAGCGCTACGACCGAGCGTGGGGGAGAGGGCGCGCTTCTGCAGATCGGCGACGGCAGCGGCGGCATGCAGGCGCCAAGCGAGACCGGCGAAGGCGTCGCTCCACGACTCTGGATCTTCTTGCTTGAGGGCGGTTTTGAGCAAGGGATAGACCTGCTCTTCTTTTTTCGCGCAGGCCTTGCCGAAGGCTTCGAGATAGTAGCGATCGGCGCCGTCGAAGCCCTTGGCGAGATCGACGAGGACATCCTTGATGGCCTCGAAGGGCAGGTCGCGCAGGGCCAAGGAGGCTTCGCGGCGGCAGGCGGGATCGGCGTCTTTGGCGAGGCGGGCGGCGTTCTCCACGACCTGGATACCGGCGCGGCGGAGGGAGCGGAAGGCGACGATGCGCATCTGGGGATCGGGATTGGCGAGCTGAGCTGTGACTTCCTTCTGGCCAGCTTCGCCGAGGCGGCTGAGGACCCAGATGGCACGAGCTCGGAAGTAGGGGTTTTCCTCCTGCAGCAAGGCCTTCACCTGATCGACCCCCTTGTCACCCTGGGCGACGAGGGCCTTGAGGCCGAGGACGCGGACGTTGGGCGAGGGGTTTTTGAGGACCTCGACCATGCCCGCAATGCTGCCTAGGTTGATGGCCGGCGCTTTGCCGCTGAAGCCCTTGGGGGCGATGCGGTAGATGTTGCCGAGTCCGCGGTAGTCGCAAGTCTGGTGGCCGCCGACACGCGGATCGTACCAGTCGGAGACATAGAGGGCACCATCGGGCCCGACGGTGATGTCGGAGGGGCGGAACCAGGTTTTGAGCGAACTGGCGGTGTTTCTATCGCCGGTGAAATCGGAACCGCCGATCTGCTTGCCGGTGTTGGAGCTGAGGAAGTCGTAGCGTTGCAGGGCGAAGCCAGCTTTGGCGACCTTGGGCTGGTAGCCGAAGATGGTGTTGAGCGCCGCCTCGCCGCTGAGCAGGGTGCCGTTGAATTTGGCGGGAAGGGCACCGTTCTCGTAGAAGGCGGTGCCGGTGGGCGAGCCGGTGCCGTAGATGTCGCCGGCAGGCGAGATGCCGGGGTCGGACTGGCGCCAGTGGGCGAGGGGCAGCGGCTGGCCGGGACGGCGGACGCTCTGCCAGTGATTGCGGGCGTCGCTGGTGAAGTAGCCGAAGTCGGCGTACTCCATCATCCACGAGGTGCGGCAGCTCTGGGTGTCGTCGTTGTCGTTCATGAAGATGTCGCCGAAGGAAGTCACCGACTGCTCGTAGCTGTTGCGGAAGTTGCAGCCGATCGCCTGCAGGCCAGTGCCGTCCTCCTTGACCAGGAAGGCGGTGCCCTGAGAATAAATGTGGCCGTCGGTCGAGACCTTGCCGTTGTTGGAAAATTGGCGGCTGTCTTTGCCTTTGACGTCGAAACCGGTGTTGCCGCTGTTGAAATAAAGCTCGCCGTCGGGCCCGGCGGTGACCGAGTGCAGGGTGTGGTCGTGGTTCTGTCCAGAAAAGCCGGTGAGGAAGACCTCCTTTTTGTCGATGGCGGGATCGAAGACGCCGTTGCCGTCGACGTCGGTGAACTTGATCAGGCTGGGCGACATCGAGACGTAGATCTCGTTGCCGATGACGGCGATGCCGAGGGGGGCGTTGAGATCTTTGCCTTGGTAGAAGGTGTGCGACTTGTCGGCGATGCCGTCACCGTCCGTATCTTCGAGGATGACGACGCGGTCGCCGTCAGGAGCCTGGCGCGAACCGCGGTAGTTACGGCCTTCAGTGACCCAGATGCGGCCCTTGGCGTCGACATCCATGTTGGTGGGATTGGCGAGCTGGGGCGACTTGGCCCAGAGCTTGATTTCGAGGCCATCGGGCAGGGAGAACATCTCGGGCGGCAGGAATTTGGGGAAGTCTTCGGGGACTTCCATCGGGCGGTTAGCAGCGGGCGAGCTGAGGGCGAGGGCTAGGGCTAGGCTGAGGCTGGCGATCAGGCAGTTCTTCATGTTTTTCTCCTGGGTTTTTGGTCAGACGGATTGCAGCCGCGGCGCGGCGGCCTCAGCCCAGAGTTGGCGCACCAAGGGGCCTCCCTCGAGATAGACCTCCTCGGGAGCCGGGAAGAAGTCGCGCCAGACGCGGGTGGCGGCGGCGAGGTCGGGCAAGGCGCGGCCGAAGGCCTCGATGGTCAGCCACTGGTCGTAGCCGCCGTCGTGCAGGGCTTGGAATTGCGGCAGGAAGTCGATATGGCCTTTGCCGGGGGTGCCGCGGTCGTTTTCGGAGACGTGGAAGTGGCGGATCTGCGGCAGCGCGGCGCGGATGGCGGCGGCGGGATCCTTCTCCTCGATGTTGGCGTGGAAGCTGTCGAACATCGACGAGAAGTTGGGATGGCCGACCATTTTGACATAGTCAGCGGCCTCGGTCATGGTGGTGCAGAAGTAGCTTTCGAAGCGGTTGAGCCACTCCATCGCGAGGCCGAGATTCTGGTTTTTTGCGTGTTCCGCCAAGGCGCGGTGGACTTCGGCGCAGTGCTGTTTCTCGGTGGCGGTGGCGGCGACGCCGGAGAAGACGCCCAGCGGTGAGTGATAAGGGCCGAGGAGCAGCTCGGCGCCCATTGCGGCGGAGCAGTCGGAGATGTGGCGCAGGTAATCGAGGGCGGCGCGGCGGCGCGAGGCTTCGGGGCTGACCGGGCTGCGGGCCTCGTCGGGGATGATGGTGACGGCGGTGCAGGCCAGGCCTTCGTCGCGGAGGAAGGCGCCGAGCTGGCGGTAGTGGGCGGTGTCGCCGGCTAGGATGGGCACTTCGACGCCGTCGAATCCGGCGGCTTTGATGCGGCGGATCAAGGGGTAGTGCATCTCGCCGACGTGGCTGGTCCAGAGGAGGAGATTAAGGCCGAGTTTCATGCTAAATGACTCCGTAATGGGTTGTCGTGTTGAGCTGTTATCAACAAAGCCTTGTCGGGGTTTTGGCGCTATGATATTTTTCTCTCATTCTATGAGGAATTCGGATTTCATGATTTAACTCGAGCTTGGGAATTATTAGGATCGGGATGAGCTTTTCTGGAACTCATGGAGCGAAGCGGAATCTGAAAGGGTGCACAGGAGGCTCAAATGAACCAAGACAGCTTTGATCGGGACTTCTACCGACGCAATAAGTGTGGCTTGCCTTCGTCATTGCTGCTGAAGGAGCCGGACACCTTTTATTTTGCCAAGGATCGCGACGGGATTTTCGTCTGCGCCAGCGCCCGCTTTCTCGATCATCTGCAGCGTACCGCGACTGAGGTGATCGGCCGCAGCGACTACGAGGTTTTTCGTCACGATTTGGCCGATCGTTACGGGGCAGACGACCGGCAGGTGATGAAGAGCGGCGAGACGCTGCAGGACAAGCTTGAGCTCGTGCCCGGCAAAGAGCGTCTGCAGTGGTTTACCACCGTGAAGGGGCCCTTGCGCAATCTCAGCGGCAAGATCATTGGCATTGAGGGCTTGACGCGGGATGCCCATTTGACCCAGAACAAGCTGGCGCATTTCACTCAATTCGGTTCTTGCATGGAGCACATCCGGAGCCATCTCACCGCGCCCTTGTGTGTGCCGCAACTGGCGGCGATGAGCGGCATGTCGCTGAGCAGTTTCGAGCGTAAGTTCAAAGGCCACTTTGGCAGCACGCCGAAAGCCTACATCAAAAATCTCCGGCTTGAGAAGGCTTGTGAGCTGTTGCAGGCAGGCCGCAGCATCGGCGAGACGGCGGAGCTTTGCGGCTTCTGCGATCACAGCTATTTCACCCTCGAATTCCGCCGCAGCCTCGGGATCTCTCCGAAGCTTTGGCTGCAACGCAATCCGGTGATTCTCTGAGGGACTTGGAGAGATCGACTTAGGGAGTTAGCTTGGCTGTAACCAGTTCTGGAGCTTTCTATGTTCGAGTTGAATGGCACTGAGATCTTGCTCAATCCCCCGCCGGTTTTCGGCTTGGCCTACTGCGACGAATTGCGCGAGGCTGCGCCGCCGGCATTCATCGGTCAGCTGGGATCCTGGTCGCATCTTGTGGTTGATCTCTCCGCCTTGGTCAGTCTCGATTCCGCCGCGGCGCTGCTGCTTCGCGATCTGCATGTCGAAACTTCGCGTCTCGGCCGCAATTTCATGGTCGTTAACTGCCCTTATCGTCTCCTGCCGCGTCTGCAGCTCTTCCGTCTGCATACCCAGTTTCCCATCGGCATTGATAAACGCCGCTCGGAGCTCAGTGATGCGGCGCTCAGCCACATGAAGGGTATGGACGCTTGAACTGGCCGATCCAAGATTTCTTCGGCCCGATGGCCTTGGTCTTTCTGGCCGAATTTGGCGACAAATCGCAATTGGTGAGTATGACCTTGGCCTCGCGGCACCGTCCTTGGCCGGTGTTTTTCGGTGCCACCTGTGCCTTTGCCGTTCTCAATGGACTGGCGGTGGCTTTTGGCGAAGCGGCGACGCGAGCGATTCCGAAGGGCTGGATCGCCTTGGTTTGCGCGCTCCTTTTCGCTTTTTTTGCGTGGAAGAGTTTTGCCGCTGGAGAGGCCGAGGAAGCCGAGGAAGAGGTCGCCGAGAAGCCTGGACATTCGATCTTCGGCACCGCCTTCATTCTGATCTTCCTGGCCGAGTTCGGCGACCGCACGCAGATCGCCGCGGCGGCCTGCGCACCGCATCACAATCCCTGGCTGGTCTGGGCCGGCTGCACCCTTGGCCTCGCGGCCACCACCGCCCTCGGCGTCTGGGCTGGCGTCAAGTTGATCAAGCGCATCCCGATGAAACTGGTGCATCGGATCTCCGGCGTCCTCTTTGCGGTCTTCGCCATCCTCGCCTTGTGGGCGGCCTGGTCTTCTTTCCATGCTTGATTTGGCTGTGGGAGAGATATAGTCGGCGCCATCACAAAATTGATTCCAAGGAGCCTTTATGCGTGTTCTCGTTAACGGAATGATCGCCGGCATGAAAGATCGCGAATACATCGATGAAACTCTGGCGCTTCTCGCCGGAAAAGGGATTGAAACCGCCCACTTCAATCTCATCGATCAGCTGGAAAGCACCGGCAACAAGACCTTGTCGCGTCTGCTCGGTACGACGGATTATCTCTTCCAAGTCCTGCGCGATCGCGAATACGCCAAAATTGGCTTCGAATTGCAGCGTCAGCAGGCGGCCAATGCGATCATCCGCGTCCCCGCCACGATTGAGTGGAATCATGTCAATTTCAAGCTTAAAGATCACAAAGAGATCGCCCGCTTCATCACTCCGGATGTCATCGTCACGTTGATCGATGCGGAATGGGTGATCCGCGATAATCTGCGCAACATGGTGCCCAAAGACGCCTTCCAAAAGAGCATCCAGGGTCAGGATTTCTCCGTCCGCGAAATCCTCTCGTGGATGAACGAAGAAGTCTCTATCGGAGAAGACTGGGCCCGTCATTTCGGCGTCCGCCATTTCGTCATCCCCATCGCGCAAGGCGCCGAAAGCCTGGCCAAGCTGGTGGAGCACCGCGATGTGCCGTCTTTTTACGTCTCCTATTCGATGACCCATTCGACCCCGGAAGTGCGCAAGGAAATCGACAAAACCATCTGCCGTCTGCATGAATACGGACTGGTCATCGACCCGCAGGCGATTGAGATCGGCTCGATCTATGAATCCGAGCGCGACCGCCAGGCTACTTATGCCTACACTGTCCACCGCGACCTGCACTGGTTTGTCGGCAAGGTTGATTCTGTCGTCGCCATCCACCCCTACACCGACGTGCCGCCGCTGTCGACCGGGATGATGGACGAGCTGGGGCACGCTCGCGACTACCTCAAGCGTCGCTACATGGTTTTCCCCAGCCACAAGCAATCCCCCTTCACCACCGATTCCTACATCGACAAAGGTCGTCTGGTCGGCTCGCCGGAAGAGCTCTTCCTGGTGATGGAGGACGAAGGTCTGCGCAAGCTCAGCGAGCGCCGCCGGATTTGAGGCTAGAATTCCGGCCGGCGGCTGTTGCGGTCATCGGCTTCGCGGAATTCATCGCGGCGGGCATCATCGCTCCAGCGCAGTTTCTGTTGATCTTCGGCGACTTCGAGACGTTTGGTTTCCAATCGCGCGAGTTGCAGCCGTTGTTGGCACATCATCAGGTGTTGACGGGCCCGCTCGATGATGCCGCCCAGGGTCGCCAGTTTGACGCGTAGCGCCTTGGCGTAACGCAGCGAAGCATCGAGCTGCTGCAGGTCGAGTCGGCCCGTGCCGAGGGCGAGAGTTTCGGCATCGCGGATCTGGCTCAACAGACGGTCGCGGTCGGCCTCGCGGTCGAGCATGAAGCGATGCGCTTTGGCGACATCGGCGCGTCGGCGGTCTTCCTCGAGATGGCGGACCTTAAGGATGCCGTGCAGGGTGAATTGGAAGCGTTTCATGGAGATCTCCTGCCGACACTTATCTCATCTGCCGTGCCAGAGCGAGGACTTCCCTCGCGGTCGGAGGAGGAAGAACAAAACCGCCCTTGTCGGGGGCGGTCTGGTCATCGATTGTGGCACGTGGTGCGGCTGGGAATTACTTGTCGCTGGTGATCCGCTGCAGCATTTCTTCGATGCGGGAATCGCGTTCGGTGCGGCGTTTTTCGAGATCGGCTTTGATGCGTTCGGTCTCTTTGCTGATCCGTTCTGCGCTGCTTTGCTTGGCTTTGAAATCGGCGTCAAAATGGGCGGTGACCGTAGTGCGAAGCTGGGCCAAGGCCGCTTCTTTGCCTTCGGCGGGGGCGGCACGCCATTGTTTCACGGCGAGCTGAAGATCTGCGCTGCTCTTTTGAACCCCCGCGTCTTCATTTTTGCTCTTGCGGCCATCCATGAGTCGGCGGATTTCCTGGTGGAATTTATCCGGATCCTCTTGGCGCAGTTTCTTCAATCGAGCGGCGATCACCGGATCTTTGGTGAAGCGATCTTCCGAGCTTTCGCCTTTGCTTCGTCCTTCCGCGCCCTCGCCTTTGCCGCGTTTTTCCCCGCTCAGCAGGCCTTGCGTGCGCATCTCGGCGGCGACCTTCTGGATCTCGCGCTGGAACTCGATCGGTTCGCTCCACACCATCTCTTGCATCTTGGCCAGGCGATTGGGATCAGTCTTGCTCAAATGAGCTCGGATCTGAGTCATTAGCTTGGTTTTGTGCTCGCCTTTGTCCTCATTTGCCGGAGCGGGAGTGACGGGAGCTGGCGCGGGACTGGGCTCACCAGCTTGGAGAAGCAGAGCGATGAAAAGCGGTGTGATCATAAAAATCCTCTTAATTGCTGACGAAAGACAAATCGGCTTCCAAGGTGATCAGGTCCTGCTCGAGAACCTTGAGCTCCTCGTTGATACAGGCACCGCCAAGATCGAGGACAGGTGTGACTTCGCTCGGACTGGCCTGAGGATGAAGCGCGATTGATGGCCCAACACTCTCCGGAGCGGGCTGACTCGCCGGCAGAAGACAGAAGAGCAGGGCGGCCGCGGCGGGTAAAGCGGCGGCGACGACGAGGCGCCAGCCGCGCCACTTCGAGACTCGTGCGGGACGCGTTGCGGCGGCATGGGCTAAGATGAATCGGTCGGAGTTTTTCGTCGGCATCATGGGCGTCGGACGAGCGGCGAGGAAGCGGCCGGAATACCGGGCGAAAGCGGCACATTCCGGACAATCCAGGATGTGAGGGCTGTCGCCTTTGAGTAGGAATTCCTGTTGATGTTTATCACAGTGTTTCATGGGGACCTCCGGATTTAACGCCAGTCTTTCAAAGTGGCGCGAAGTTTGTTGATGGCGTAGTGCATGCGGCCGAGCGCGGTGTTGACATTGGTGCCTTGGATTTCGGCGATTTCCTTGAAGGCGACGCCTTCCTGGCGGAGCAGGAAAACGGCGCGTTGTTCCTCGGGGAGCTGGCTGACAGCGACGGCGACGGCGGCGGCAAGATCTTTGATTTCGCTCTGGTGATGGGGCATCGGGCCTTCTCCGGCGCGGTCGTGGCCGGCATCGAGGGAGTCGGTGGGACGGCGGGTCTGGCGGCGAAAGTGATCGATGCCGAGGTTGTGCGCAATCCGCAAAACCCAGGCGAGGAAGGTTTGCTGATCGCGGTACTCGGGCAGCTTCGAGATGACCTTCACCCAGGCTTGCTGGAAAAGGTCATCGACCAAGGAACTTTGGCCGGGAAGCATGCGGTTGAGGTGGGCAAACACGGGCGATTTATACCTTTCGTAGAGAGAGGTGAAAGCCGAATCATCGCCGTTGAGATAGTTCTCAATGAGCTGCATGTCATTTGGCGATTGTAAATCCATCCTTGCTCCTCTCTGCCCCTGCAACGCCGGCGATGACGGCATATTTTGCGAATCACGCATTTTTTCAGCTCTCCGCCGCAATCTGCCAGGATTGGCGTGGCGTACTGCCGCGCCTCAGCCCGAGTTGCCGCAGAAACGAGCTTAGGCGATGGAGATCTGCCGCTTCGGCAGTGAAGTGGATCGCAGCATCGGCGGCCGGCGCGGGGAACTCGCCGAGAAGCCTCTGGACTTGCCGAGCTACTGCGTCCGAGCTGTCGATCAAGCTCACGCCATCCGGCAATTCCCGCAGGATTTCGTCGCGGAGGAAAGGGAAATGGGTGCAGCCGAGAACCACCACGTCGGGACAACCGCCCTTGAGCTGACGAAAGGGTCGGACCGCATCGGCAATGAGATTCTCCGGCAGCTCGACACCGCGGGCCTTGGCCTCGGCCGCCAGGACCAGCTCGCGTGAACCCAGCATGTCGACACGGACGCCTTGGCAGAAGTCATCGATCAGTTTTTGCGTGTAGGGGCGCCCTACCGTCGCCGGGGTGGCAAGCAGGCCGACATGTTTTTTCTGGCTCAAGGCCGCGGCGGGCTTGAGGGCGGGGACGACGCCGATCACCGGAAAGCTGTATTTCTCCCGCAAGGCCGGCAGAGCCAAGGTGCTCGCGGTGTTGCAGGCGATGACGATGCCGCGGGGATGCAGCGGCGCGATCAAGTGCTCGGCCAAGGTCAGAAGCCGATCGAGGACGACGCTTTCGGGTTTGGTGCCGTAGGGAAATCCCTCGTTATCGGCGATCATCAGCACCGGCAGACCGGGAAGCTGGCGGCGCACCGCCGTGAGCACGGATAAACCGCCGATGCCGGAATCCATGAAGACCAAAGGCGACGGGGTGCCGGCAGGCCAGCAGGGCATTGCATTCATGGTTGTAGTCCTTGCGATTGCGCTAAGATGAAGCCGTTTCCCCGTCTTGGCAAAGCTAAGCCAGCTCAGGCAGAACGGAAAAGCGCCGCAATCCTCACCCGGAGCTTTCCGCCGGATTGCAGTATATTGGCCGCCCTTTCCATGGACACCTGAGATGAACTTCCGCGAAATCGGCGAAAAAATTGAGATCTTTGCCCTCGACGTCATTCACCGGCGCCGAGTCGATACCTTTGCCCGCGTCTGCTCGGTCCTCTTTTTCGGCATGTCCCGCCTCTTCCGCGGTATCGTCCAAGTACGCAACGACCTGTATCAGCGCCGCCTCCTCCGCCATCGCGTCCTCGGCTGCCTCGTCGTCTCGATCGGCAACATCACCGTCGGCGGCACCGGCAAGACCCCAGTCACCGAAATCTTCGCCCGCACCCTCGCCGCCAAAGGCCGCCGCGTCGCCATCCTCTCCCGCGGCTACCGCAGTAAAAGCAAACCCCTGCGCCAGAAAATTCTCGACACCCTTTTCCGCACCCGCTACCAAGAGAGCCCGCCGCGCGTCGTCTCAGAAGGCCAAGGCCAAGTTCTGCTCGGCTCCGATATGGCCGGCGACGAACCCTACATGCTCGCCCGCAATGTCCCCAATGCCGTCGTTCTGGTCGACAAGGACCGCGTCAAGGCGGGGCGCTACGCCATCCGCCGCTACGGCTGCGACACCCTGATCCTTGACGACGGCTTCCAGTATCGCCACCTCAAGCCGAAGATCAACATCCTCTTGGTCGACGCCACCAACCCCTTTTCCAATCACCACCTGCTGCCTCTCGGACTGCTCCGCGAACCGATCAAAAACGTCGCCCGAGCCGATTACATCTTCCTGACAAAATCAGACGGCAGCCCGCGCCTCCGCCTCCTGAAAAGCTTCCTCCGCCGCCATAATCCGCGGGCCGAAATCATCGAATGCACCCACCGGCCGAAATTCCTGCGCGACCTCCGCACCGGTGAGCAGATGCCCCTCGAGCATATCCGGGGGCGCAAGGTCGCCGCCATCTCCGGCATCGCCGTGCCCGAGAGCTTCGAAGCCTTCCTCGAAAAACTCGGCGCCACTATTGTCTATCGCGAGCGTTTCGCCGACCACCACCGCTACCACGAAGAAGAGATCAGTGCCTTCCTCGAACAAGCTCGCGCCGCCGGAGCGGATCTCGCCTTGACCACCGAAAAAGACGCGGTCCGTTTCCCTACCAACGGCGAGCCTGACCCGAGCATTCTTTACCTGCGGGTCGAGATCGACATCCTTTCCGGCCAGGAAAACTTCGATCAGTGCATCTCGCGGATCTGCTTCGGCTGAAGCAGGCAGAACCGGTTTGAAAGGTTGAAAGGTTGAAAGGTTGAAGGGTTGAAAGGTTGAAAGGTTTGGAACAGCATTCATCCGCTTCAAACTTGTTCGACTTCGAATTTTATCTCTTGTTGTTGTTCATGCGCTTGCCTTTCAATCTTTCAACCTTTGCTCAAGCTCTTCATTTTCTTCAAACTCTTGCCTTTTTACCCAGTCCTATGTAATGGGATTTTGTCAGTTCCGCCGCCCGGACTATCTTCCGCGATCACTGCAAACCCCCTCCCAGGAGATTCGATCATGTCCAACGCCGCCTACCTCGCCCACCTCAAGAACGAACTCGCCGCCATCGAAAGCGCCGGCCTCTTCAAGGGCGAACGCGTCATCTCCTCGATGCAGCAGGCCCGCATCACCGTCAAAGGCCGCGAAGTCCTCAATATGTGCGCCAACAACTACCTCGGCCTCGCCAACTCGCCCGAGCTCATCGCCGCCGCTCATAAAGCCCTCGATCAGTACGGCTACGGCGTCGCCTCGGTCCGCTTCATCTGCGGCACCCAGACCATTCACAAACAGCTCGAAGACAAGATCTCCTCCTTCCTCGGCATGGACGACACTATCCTCTACTCCTCTTGCTTCGACGCCAACGGCGGCCTCTTCGAAACTCTCCTCGGCGCCGACGACGCGGTGATCTCCGACGAGCTCAACCACGCTTCGATCATCGACGGCGTCCGCCTCTGCAAGGCCAAGCGCTTCCGCTACAAAAACAGCGACATGGCCGACCTGGAAGCCCAGCTCAAAGCCGCCGACGAAGCGGGCGCCCGCTACAAGCTTATCGCCACCGACGGCGTCTTCTCGATGGATGGCTTCATCGCCAATCTCCAGGCGGTCTGCGACCTCGCCGACAAATACAATGCCTTGGTCATGGTTGACGACTCGCACGCCGTCGGCTTCGTCGGCGCCACCGGACGCGGCACTCCCGAGCACTGCGGTGTCATGGGCCGCGTCGACATCATCACCGGCACCCTCGGCAAAGCCCTCGGCGGCGCCGCCGGCGGCTACACCTCCGCCCGCAAGGAGATCGTCGACATCCTGCGTCAGCGTTCGCGTCCCAGCCTCTTCTCGAACTCGATCCCCCCCTCGATCGCCGCCGCCTCGATCCGCGCCCTCGAGCTGGTGCAGGAACGCGCCGCCGAGTACATCGGCAAGCTGCGCGACAACACCGCCTTCTTCCGCAAGTCGATGACCGAAGCTGGCTTCACCATCCTCCCCGGCACCCACGCCATCGCCCCGGTGATGCTTGGCGACGCCAAAGTCGCCGCCGAAATGGCCAGCCGTCTCCTCGAAAAAGGCGTCTACGTCATCGCCTTCTCCTACCCCGTCGTTCCCAACGGCAAGGCCCGCATCCGCACCCAGATCTCCGCCGCCCACTCCCGCGCCGACCTCGAATTCGGCATCCAGGCCTTTATCGAGGTGAAGAAGGAGATGGGGCTGTAAGGAGCCCAAAAACGAGAAGACCCCGGTCCCTGCGCGTATCTTGCAACGTGGGAAGGGGGTCCGGGGTTTACGAGGACAAAAATAGCCAAAACGAAGCGGAGGTCAAGGGATGGATCCAGATTTTTTCAAAAAAATTCAGCAAGCCCTCGCTTCCGAGCGCCTAGAGGCCTATGGCCCGCCTTCTGATCCTCAGCTCGTCTTGGCTCGTTACCTTTGGAATATCGCCGTTTGTGAAGCCTTTTATTCCCCCATGCAAATGGCCGAGGTGGGGCTGCGTAATGCGGTTGATCGCGTGCTGAGTGGCAAGTATGGCCCTGACTGGTACGATCAGGCGCCGCTGAGTGTGTGGCAGCAGGTCAATGTCACGGAGGCCAAGAAGGATCTTCGTGACCAGTCCAAGCCGCTCAATCCGGGGCGCATCATCGCCGAGATGAACTTCGGTTTCTGGACCGCCTTCTTCAATAAAAGCCACGAAGCCAGTGGTTTGGCTCATACGATTTCGAAGCAAGCCTTCCCTCGCGCCTCAAAATACGATCGGAACACCCGCCTCATGGATACTCGCTGGACGCACATTCGCGAGCTCCGCAATCGAGTCTTTCATCATGAACGCATCATTCATTGGAACGACCTCAAGCAACAACACCAAGGCATCCTCGAAGTCATCCGCTGGATGAGTCCCGAACTCGCTGACATGGAAGCCAAGCTGGATCGCTTCACTCCCGTTTATGCCGCTGGTCTCCAGCCTTGGCGCGATAAAGTGACGATGTTTTGGCCGAATCAAGGAAAGGAGTTCAATCAACCATGAATGAAGATGAAGTGCATGAGGTGGGTGCCAAGGCCCGCATCCCCCGCATCCCCCGCCGAACTCCTGCAAGTCGAAAAAAATCTAGAGGAAATACCATGATGAATAGAATCATTATCCTGATTTCATTGCTTGCGTCCTCGTGTCAGCCAGAGACCAAGGATGCCAAGCCAGCGCCATCTCCAACTTCTCCAACTCTAACGCAGTATAAAATATTCGATGGCTATCAGTTGCTGGGTGCCTATCATGATGAATCCATCAAAAAATTCATATTCGTCGTCCACTCTTTACACTCTCCTCATGCACCGCGCCACATCAAAACTACCAGATCTAGTTATTATCTAAAAATCAATGGCAAAAAATACATGCTTAATCAACAAGATGTAATGATATCTGGCAGCCATACTGGATCTCAGCATAACATCGAAGAATTTTGGATACAAGATTACACAGATGCACAAGGTGAGGTTATCACAGATTTAATCAACGCAAAAACAGCAACTTTTGGCATGGACATTATTGAGAATCAGAAGAAAGTCCAATGGGAAGCTGAAACTCCCGTTTTAATAATCGATCAGGCCGATCAATCCAATGAAGAAAAGGCTGTAGCCACGAACAACGAAAAGGACACCATGAGCAATCCAGAAGACGCCAAAGCACTGGCAGATATCGAGAAATATGGTTGCCACATCCTGCGAGTCATGGAGGAAGGTGACGAACCGCCCTTCTCGTACACCATCGGCATGCGCAAGAGCTCTCATCATCCGGATTTGATCGTTGTCGGATTATCCCAAGAATTGTCGCACTCGATTCTCAACGAATACAGCCGCCGAGTCAAGGCCGGAGAAAAATTTATAGACGGAGACACCGTTTCTGGATTTTTAGAGGGCTTTGATTGCCAGCTTAAAAAAGTCAATAAAAAACACCATAAGAACTACCTCGGATGGGCCTTGTGGCTCTACAAGAAAGAAGATTTTGAATATCTCCAGTTGGTCTACCCCAACACGCAAGGCGTTTGGCCCTGGGATCCCAAAGCCAAGCCTGCTTTTGTTCAGATACAGCCACTCCTGCAATAAAGCCGCTGCAGCTCACCTTATAACTCAATCTCAAGCCCATGCCCAATCTCCCTTCCTCCCAGTTCCTCCTCTACCAGTCCGAGGACGGCCGCCTCAAGATCGATGTCCGCTTCACCGGCGACACGGTGTGGCTGTCGCTGAATCAGATGGTCATCCTCTTCCAACGCGATAAGTCGGTCATTTCCAGGCACATCAAGAACATCTTCGAAGAGGAGGAACTGCCGGAGAAGTCAGTTGTTGCAAATTTTGCAACAACTGCGGCGGATGGCAAAGTCTACCAAGTCACCTACTTCAACCTCGATGTCATCATCTCCGTCGGCTACCGCGTCAAATCCTTGCGGGGGACGCAATTCCGCATCTGGTCGACGCAGCGTTTGCGGGAGTACATCGTCAAAGGTTTCGTCCTCGACGACGAGCGCCTGAAAAATCCCGATGTCCCCTTCGACTACTTCGAGGAATTGACGCAGCGCATTCAGGACATCCGCACCTCGGAGCGCCGCTTCTACCGCAAGATCACCGACATCTATGCCACCAGTATCGACTACGATCCGACCCAGGAACTCAGCATCCACTTCTTCCAGACGGTGCAAAACAAGGTCCATTGGGCGATCGCCGGGCAAACCGCGGCGGAGATCATCCATTCCCGCGTCGACGCGACCAAGCCCCATCTCGGCCTGAGCAACTGGCGCGGGACGGAAGTTCGCAAGGACGACATCGGCATCGCCAAGAACTATCTTGACGAAGAAGAGCTCGCTGCCCTGAACAACCTGATCGAGCAATATCTCGTCTTTGCCGAGGGTCAGGCGAAGCGGCGCATTCCGATGACCATGGCTGACTGGATCAAGAAACTCGACGGCTTCCTCACCCTCAACGATCGCGCCATCCTCAGCCATCTCGGCCAGATCTCCCACGAGCTCGCCCTGGCCAAAGCCGAAGAAGAGTATCTCCGCTTCAAGACCACTCAAGACGCCCTGCCGCGTCCCGTTGACGCTGACTTCGAGCGAGCCGCCATCGAACTCAAAACACTGCCTCGCGCCCCCCGTAAACCTAAGGACTCCCTATGATCTTCCCCACCGAGTTCGGCGAGCTGATGCTCGAACGCGAATACACCTGGGAAAAACCAGGCGTCAAAACGCCCTTGATTGTCCAGATCGATAAGCCACGGCGGATGGAGGCGGATGGTCCATATATTTGTTGCTGGCGGACGGATCCGCCGGCGACCCAGCTGGCAAAGGTTTCCTACGCTTGTGGAGAAGACGGCATGCAGGCGATGAGCCTCGCCTTGGCCGGTATCGAAATGCAGCTGAAGGATAGAATAGCCAAGGGTGAGCGCATCTATTGGCTGGCACCAGAGATGGATCTCGTCCACAATCACGACATGACGGTCCGGCTCTCTGTTGTCGGCATCCTCAAGGCCAGCCGGGACTATCTGCGTCTCGACGCCATGCCTGCCGAGCTGCGCCAGAGTGTCGAGGCGACGCTGGCGTGGGGAGAGAGTTTCAAGGCACAGGGCAAGTCCTCAGACCAGAAGCCCGCCAAGGTGAAAAAAGCCGAGAAGGTCAAAGGTCCGAGTGCAAGGCAACTGGATTATCTGCGGTTTCTACATGCCTACATCGAGCTCCATGGCCGGGCTCCGGCAGAGAGCGAAATCGTCCGCCACATGCGGGTGACTGCGCCCTCTGCCCACGACATGATGGTCAAGCTCGCTGAACTCGGCTATCTCGAACGCAGCCCGGGCACTGCCCGCTCGATCAGGCTCTTGATCGATGCCAAGCTCTTGGCAAAAACGGCCTCGAAGTGAAGCAGGAAAAGCCGGTTTAGCTGAGTCTGGAGCGATTTGAAGCCATCTCATCTTGACTCTTAAGCAGGTAAGCTAGATTGGCGGGGCAATTCCCCAACCCCTTTTCAGATCCAGGAGCCCTTGATGAATTTTCTCTATGTCACCGAGCATGATCAAGCCCTTGCCTCGTTGCGCCGCGCCGGTGGCGATTGGCCGGAAACTGCCGGTGTCAAAATCGAGCCGGTGATCTTCCTCACAGCCGAGGGTTTTTACGCTCTCGCCTTCACCCAGTCGGGCTTTTATCGCGAAGATGAAGAAGAAGAAACCCGTGACTGTGGCTTGATCATCCTGGCCCAGCCCGGACTCAGCGCCGAAGCAGCGGAAAAACACCTTATGGATCACCTTGCGGAAATCTCCGACAGCAATGGCGGCGACGACTCCGCCGAGTGATTGCCAAGGCCTGAAGATCCGCTTTGCGCCGACAGGCTGAAGCTGTAGATTTCAACTTTCATTCTGACAAACATTAAACCCCATCAGAGGCCCTTCATGATCGACCGCCGTCATTTCCTCGGAGCCGCCGCCATCAGTGCTCTCGCCGCTTGCAGCACCAGCACCAGCAGCGAAAAAGTCGATAAACTGAAAGAGTTGGATCCGGAAAACAGCCCAGATGGCTATTACAGAAATCCCGCCTGGTTGAACAAACCCGACAATGATTTCGACTACTTCCGGGACAACGCCGTCGACCAGGAAGGCCGCCCCCGCACGCAAGCTTCCTTGTTTAAGCACCGCCCTTCCTTAGCCGCTACCGGCAATCGCCGTGAATTCCGGGTCAGCTTCCACAACGAGCCGCCCCACCCCCATGAACATGGTCACCACTGGGCCTGGATCGAGATCTGCGACGGCGAAGGTCAGCTGTTGGTGACTCACTTCCCCGACCCTCTCGAGGACGAAGTCTTCTACGGCAGCAAAGGGGTCGATTTCAGCGCCTACTTCCAGCTGCCGAAAGCCGCTACCGACTGGGTTCGCATCCGGGCCCGCTGCGAACCGCATGGCGTCTTCACCGAGTATTTCCGTCTCTCGGATGAATCAAAACCGAAGTTTTGATCGACACGTCTGACGATGATTCCGATTGCAGCAGAAAGCTTCTTCATCATCCTCGCCACGCTCGCAGTGCTGGCGGGCGGCCTGTTGTGGATTCTCCTGTCGTTGCGCGCCGGTAAGCTGCATCAGCCCTTCTCTACCGAAAGGCTGTGCCGCTGCCGCAGCTGCGCCTTGATCTTTGTCGTGCCGCGGCGCAGTGAAGACAAGGTGCCCTGTCCCCGCTGCCGCAGTCCCGATCAAGCCGTCGGCAAGGGCCGGATTTGACGCTTGAAAATAAGCGCAACGCCGCTCGGTTTTTCACGATTATTGAGCTCGCAACCGTCAACCACACAACGTCAGAAGCCGCATGAGAATCATCGCTGGAACAGCCCGGGGTATTGCCTTGGATCTCGGTCCGAATCCGCTTGTGCGTCCGACCACGGATCGGATCAAGGAAACCGTCTTCAACATGATTGGCCCGCTCGACGGACTTCATGTCGCCGACCTCTTTGCCGGATCCGGCGCGCTCGGCCTCGAGTGCCTGTCGCGCGGCGCGGCCAGCTTGATCTGTGTCGAAAACGACCGGGCTACATGTGCGGTGATCCAAAAGAACCTCGCGAAAGTGCTCAAGTCGATGGGCTCAGATGCCGTCAAGTGTCGCAGTGAGGTCATTCAAGGCGACGCGCTCGAGCCTTGGAAACGCATCAGCTTGCCGCAGAAACGCCTCGATCTGATTCTTGCCGATCCGCCCTATGCCGATTCCTGCGCCGCTGCGGCGCAGCTCCTGAACTCGCGGGAACTCGCCACTTGGGCCGGTCCCGGATGCCGCCTCGTCCTGGAGCATCTCGGCGATCTGCCCCTGCCGGAAAATGGGCCGTGGCGATTGCTGCGTCGCAAGGATTTCCGCCCCACCTGTTTCACCTTCTGGGAAGCTGCACCGTGAGCAAAAACCACTACCAGGATCTGCCTGAAGACGCCGATACCTGGGATGAATTCCGCTGGGAGAAGATGCTGCGCGATTCTGATCATTTCGCCCAGCAGTATTTCCGCCTGATGAAGCGTTTCGGCAGCCTGCCTGAGGGCGATGCCTTGATCGACCAGCATCTGGCCGGCATCAAACTGCCGACACCGCCAGAGTCGTCGGAATTCTTCGTCGATGGCGGCGATTTCGAAGAACCGGAAGATCTGCCGGAAAACGAAGAAGAGGGCGAGGATTTTGACGCCAACGGCCCGTCGATCTGCGAGCGTCACCAGGCCTACCTCAGTCTGCGTCAATGCGCTCTCGGCTGGTGCAACATCTTTGCCTCATTCCTATCGGCGGAGCACCGCCACCTGGGCACCACCATCCTGCTGCACCTGGGCCGCGCCTGC
>JAYTMY010000185.1:0-17322 GCA_043748535.1 Lentisphaeraceae bacterium
CGAGAGATAGAGCTCCTGCAGGTTGGTGCCGAGGGCGAAGTAGCTGCGGAATTCGCTGCGCATGTGATTGCCGGCCTTGCTGGTCTTCTCGCCCTGGAAGTGATGACCGAGGACGACGCCGTGGAACATCATGCTGTTGAGAGGGTAGAGCGGAGCGCGCTTGATCACCATTTCATGAACTTCGCCGTCGCGGTAGTTGAGCGACTGTTCACGCAGGTCGCCGTCGCCGATCCAGCTGACATCGGGGCCGCCCATCCGCCAGGTGCAGTCGACGTGTTTGAGCCAGAAGGGCGAGGGCCAGGTGCCGACGGTGGCGTTGATGACGAGCTTCGGCTGATCCTTGCGGAGCTCGCGGGCGAGCTGGCAGAGGCGGAGGAAGTGGGCGGTGGACTTGAGGTTGCCGAAGGTGCGGCCGCTGTTCTCGAAGGGCGCAGCGTTGTCCCACTTGAAGTAGCTCATGCCGCCGTCGCGGATGAGCTCGCGACAGATGTCGCCGTAGAGCTTGTAATAGCCGGGGATTCCCATGTCGAATTCCTTCGTCTCGGCAGGCATCGCGCCGAGCTTTTTCGCCGAGGCGAGGCGTTGATTGTGGCCACCGTAGCCGCCGCAGGGGGAGATCCAGATGCCGAGCGAGCCGCCGGTGTCTTTGCCTACCTGGTCGCGCAGGACCTTCCAGCCCTGCGGGAAGCGGCCGGGATCGGCGAGCCAGAGGCGGGTGTTGGGCGCGTCCCAGCCGTCGTCGAGGACAAAGCCGTCGAGCTTGATGCCGCGCTTAGTCGTCAGTTCCTCGCCATAGGCACGTGACACCTGCGACAAAGTTTTGTCGGAGAGGTTGAAGCCGAGGTCGTACCAGGCGTTGTAGTGCAGGTAGGGGCGCGACGGCGACGCGCGCTCACGTTCGAGGTAGTAGAGGAAGCTGCGGCGGCGTTGTTCCTGGGGGAAGACGCCGAGCAGGGTGCCGACGCTGTAGCCGTCGCCGGGAGCCAAGGTGAGCTGGGCCGGCATCTCAAGGGCACTGCCCTGGCCGAACGGGTTGAGCAGGTAGCCCGGCTCCTCGATGGCGGCGAGGATGTTGCCGCCCGGGACAGCGCAGGGCGAGCCGGGGACGCTGCCGAGGCTCATGCCCGGCTGCGGCGCCATCGGCAGCTGCAGCAGCGACAAGCCGCTGAGCGCCAGCGGCGCGGCGTCTTGCGCCTGCCGCAACGAGTAGATCTGGCGCAGGTAGTTGCTGCCGAGGCGGAGCTCGGCGGTCCAATCGACGATCAGTCCCTTGCTGCGGTGGCGCAGCACCGCGTGGAGCGCCTGGCCGGAGATCCTCTCGGCGACGCGGATGCCGGCGGCATCGGCCTTGAGGACGAGTGTCTCCGGGGCGCCGATCAGCTCGAATTCATCACTGGTGAAGACCTGGCCCGAGCCGTCCTTAAAGCTGAACAGCGGCAAGGAGCTGCAATCGAGCTTTTGGCCGCCGAGGAGATCGGCGAACTCGGCGAGGCGCAGATGTCCGTCCTTGATGATCCAGCGGGCCGAGAAGATCTCGTTGCTGAGAGTGAGCGACTGCTTGCCGACTTCGGCATGGATGGCGCCGGCCTCGTGGCGCAGCGGCCAGTCGACACTGGTGACCGCTTCCGGTTGGGGCGCACTGGCGCAAGAGGTGGCGAGGCAGAGGGCGGCGAGGGCGGCGAGGGCTTTCATGGGCTTCTCCGGGTTGGTTTGTGCCTATAGGACTCCGGAGAAGAATCAATAGCAGTAGATCCGAAGGACTTTTTTGCGCCAAATTGAAAGGGATTTGCGCCACGGACACCGCTGTGGTCAGGCATCTCCGCAATAGGTCGATTAAGGAGGGGCCTCACGGCTCCTCATCCTCATCGGGCTCCTGAATTTCCTTCTTCGGATGATCGATGGCATCCTTCATTTGCTCGATCCACTCGCTCGCCTGCTCGCGCCGGGTCACCTCGGATTTCCCTTGCAGCCATTGCTCCAAATCCGGCTTGCCGCACGGTAAAACGGCGAATTCTGATTCCAGCAAACGGCATTGCACTTCCCATTCCAAACGGTCTGCCGCACTGGCGCCTTCTCTTCGGAGGGCCTCACTGCCACGAACCACCAAGGCGGCCCGCTCCGCCACGGACGCGTACTCTGTCTCGCTGAGGCCGCCGATCAGCATGAATATCTGCTTGTCCGTGATCAAACGCTCCGGACTTTGGTATTGCTGATAGATCGCCGCTCGCTCCTTCGCCAGCAACAGCAGTTTTTCGATATGCGGCTTCCTCTTCGCATCTACCTTCAGAAGGAGCTTTTGCAGTTTTGCTTCTGTCTCGGCATCTACCCACTGCGAAGTGTCAGCGGACGCTTCATCCATTCCCGCAGCAAGGGCAATTTGCTCCATCGCCGCACAGATGCGATCCCATCGCGACTGAACTTCCTCCGGGATGGGAACGGAAAAGGCGCGGCCCCGGAGATCGTAGTAATTTTTATACGCGATCTTGCGCTCCAACTCTTCGGCATTTTCCTCGTCGGAGTTGACTTCCGCCGAAGCCGGGGACGCTGGCGCCTTGTGTACCTGCGACGCCCGCAAGGACTGAGGAGAAGCGACAAGCGGCTCTCGCGGGAGCCTCTGAATGCCTGCGCTTTCCACCATGCTCGGAGCCTGAGTCGGACGCGTCAAAATGAGGCTCAAAATGAGACTGGCACAGAGGACATGTAAGAGATAATGGATCTTCATGGCGCTTCTTCTTCCTCTGCGACTTCTTCTTCCGGAGGCCGTTGGATTAGATCCCGCCAAAACTCGATCAACCTATCAGAAAGGCGACTACGCGGCACTTGCGTCTCTCCCTGCATCCAATCTTCGAACTTCGGTTTTTCCGGTGCCAAAGCGGCGAAGTCGCGATTCACCTTCTCGGCCAAGATTTCCCATGCTGCCAATGCCTTCGGTCGCAGCTCTCCCTTCTGCTGCAATTTTGACAGTCGATGGCCTTCCAGAACCATGGCCACCAAGTTGTCTGAAACACTGGCCATCTCGTCATCGCTTAAGGAGTCGGTGATGTGTGACAGTTCGGTTTCGGGAGGACTGTCTGGCGCCTCTTCCCCCAAACGTATGTTTTCATCGACCAGCGAGATTATTTTCTCAAGTATCGGCAGATCCATGGCAGGCACTCGCAAGCGACTTGTTTCCAACTTTTTGCGAATAACTTCGATGTCGGCACCCTCAATGCATTCAGCCGTTTCGATGGCGCCGATCATGGAAATATCGCCCCGCAAATCGAAGCTTCGGAAGGGATGTGCTGCACTCAAAGATTTCCAGTCTCGATCAAGTTTCTCCAGTCTCGCCAGGGGCTCCGGCGGCGAAACCCGGATTCGAGCCATCAAACGCTCATATCTCGCGTCTTGAGCCTCCCAAATCTCGCTCTTGTCGCTTGCGCTTGATCCTTCTCCATACTCCCGCAGAATCTGCTCCACCGGGTCAAGTTCCGGCCCGGGGCGAGAACGGCGGCTAGGGCTCGCGTTCACCGCTGCTTTTGTCGCGACGGGCGACGGCTTTGGCACGACCGTAAGTTCGCGCTTGATCGAGTCCGCTTTTGCGCCCTCCGCAGTGCGGCGCTCGAGCACCAGGCAGGTGATGGCGACGAGACAGATGGAGTGAATGAAAAGGTGAATCTTGCGCATGGGGCTCCAGGCTTTTCATCAAGCTAGTGCCGCGGCCAGTCAAAAGCAAGAAATTTTGGAGTTCGAGTTTCCATGCCCCAAGGGGTGGCTCGTTTCGTTCCGTGCGCCCGGGGAACTATAAGCGAGATGAAACCCCGTCGGGGTACGAGGACATTGACCCACCCCTTTGGTCTCCCAGTCGCTCAAATGCAACAAAAGATGGCGCATTTATGAGGACTCTGAGCTTGTCCATTTGCCCCAGCGGGGCAGCCTGACCTTAGCCTGGGGTGGAGCCGAGGAACGAGGCGCAACCCCAGGTTGCAGGTTTAGAGAATCGAGCCCTGAAAGGGCGGCTTGAAAACTCGGCATAGACGAACAATCCGAACTTGAAATTGACCCCGGGTTTTCAGGTCGCCCCGATGGGGCTCGAACCTCATTTTCTCTTCACCCGGGGCTGCGCCTCGTCCCTCGGCTGCGCCCCGGGCTGAGATCAGGCCGCCCCTTCGGGACTGAACGAGTCCGAAATCCAAAACTTCATAAGCTACCGAACTTCTTGGTGAAAGTTGGTTCCGGCTACGCCGGGATAGGTAAAGCAGAAGGCGACTAAGGACGCTCAAAGTCAGTTCTTGCAGCGCGGGCAATTGGGGTCGAGAACGCCGCCGCTGGTGGCGCAGTTCGACAGGGTGATGCTGCCGAAGTCGATTTGGCCCGAGGCGACGGATTTCTGCTGATGCAGCGAGCCGTCGACGGCGACCAGGTTGAAGCGGCTGTTCCAGCTGTTGGTGAAATGGCCGGGTACATCGGTGATCGAGAGGTAATGCGAGCGGCCGTAGACCGGGATTTCGTAAAGCAAGGCCATGCCACTGGGGTGGTTGACCATGCTCAGCTTCGTGCAGGGGCGCCGGTTGGCGTACCAGTAGCCGTTGGCGGTCCAGCCGGTGGCGAAACAGCCGTCGCCGTAGCCCATGTTGGTGGCGTAGGAAGTGTTGTCCGCCTGGGTGCTGGCGTGGCCGACGAGTTTCGGGCAGTCGACGATTTTGAGGGGGGAGTTGCTGCGGAGATTCGACTCGAGATAGCGGTTCAGCGGCTTGTTCATGATGTTCCGTGAGGCCCCGGTGCGGCCGAAATTGTCGCCGACGTAATAAGCGGCGGAGTTGTCCGTCTTGATCCCGACCGGGCAGCCTTTGTTGGTGTTGGCGAAGAGGATGTGAGCGGTGTAGAGCTGTTTCATGTTGCTGCAGCAGACGGCCTGTTGCGCGACATCTCGGGCGCGGCCAAAGGCGGGCATGAGGAGCGAGAACAGAATCGCGATGATGGTGATGACGACGATCATCTCGATCAAGGAGAAGGAGTGTTGGCGGGTTTTCATGATCGATTTCCTCAGTTTTTGGTCGGCGTGGATGGGGTGAAATAGCGCTTGAAGACTTCCTCGGGGCTGCCTTCGACCAAGGTTCCCGGGGGCGGCAGATCCTGATCGGCACGTGGCCGGATGATCAAGTCGATCGGCGCTCCTTCGCGCTGCAGATCGAGCGCCGTTTCGGGGTTGCCCTCGATCAGGGCCAGGCTGCCATCGGGCAGCCATTCGCGGCAGTTCTCGAGGCTGAGATCGCCGGGCAGTCCGGCGTAGCTGACGATGAGGCGGCATTCGGGATGCTGCTTCAATCCTGCCTGCAAACTTTCCAGGCTGAAGCCGCGGCCTTCCGACAGGCTGTTCACTTCGATGACAGCGGGGCTGAACTTGCTGCCGCTGCACTCTGTCAGCAGGCGGATCGCGTCGTCGTAGCTTTGGCGGATTTCCGGCGCCGCCTGAGGCGGAATGAAGAACAGGATCGGGCCCTTGGGTTTCAAGGTCTCGCCACAATGGATGGCCACGGCTTGGCGCAAGGCGCCGAGCTGGGCCAGCTCGGTCTCCGGCTTGGCGCTGCCATAATAGGCGCTGCACAAACTGAGGAAGCCGAAACCCATGACCAGCAAGTTCAGAAAAGGCCGGCGATCCTGCCGGCGCTTCCAGGTGAAAAAGAGGCAGGCCAGCAAAGTGGCGAGGGTGAGTGTCAGATTCATAAAGAAAACCCCTTGGTTGGTGTACAAGGGATCAACTCGACCCGATATGGGGGCGTTGCATAAAAACCGCGATTCTCAGATTTTTTTCCTGAAATGATCTTGTGAAAGGGAATTTTTAAGCGCGATTGCCAGTCAATCCGACGCGGCTAGGTTTGCGGCAAGGGAGACCCGCGACATGGAAGGCGAAACAGACTTCGATCAATATTTCCGCCATGCGATGTCGCTGCGGGATAGCTCGCCAAGTTCGACGCCGGAGTTGGAGCCGGGCGAGTGGCCCTATGAAGACGACGAGCTGATCGAGGAAGGCGGCATGAAACGGGTGATCCGCTGTCGCGACCGCCGCAGCGGCCGCCTCGTCGCCCGCGCCGAGATGCTGCACCCCGAACGCGACGCCGATAAATTCCTGCGCGAGGCGCGCTTGACGGCGCAGCTGCAGCACCCGCACATCATGCCGGTCTACGAGATCGGCCGCCATCCCGAAATCGGCCCCTATTTCATCATGAAACTGGCCGAAGGCAACGACCTCGAATCGATCCTGGAAAAACTCCGCCGCGACGACGGCGCGACGCGGCGCGACTTCCCCCTGCCGGTCCGCCTCAGCCTCTTCAGCCGGATCTGCGAAGCGATGGCCTACGCCCACCAGCGCGGCGTCATCCATCTCGACCTCAAACCCGCCAATATCGAAGTCAGCGCCCACGGCGAAATCCTGGTCTGCGACTGGGGTCTCGCCCGCGTCCTCGACGAAGTCTGCGAGGATCCCTCGCTGCTCGATCATTCTCTCGACACCCAGGAGCTCAACAGCCTGACCCGCGACGGCTACATCAAGGGCAGTCCCGGCTACATGTAGCCGGAGCAGGCCGGCGGCCCCTTTACCCGCAAGGATCAGCGCAGCGACATCTTCGCTCTCGGCGCCATCCTTTACAGCCTGCTCTGCTTCGAAAAACCCTTCCGCGGCGACGATCTGGAGGCCTGCCTCGCCGCCACCCGTCGCGGCGACTTCCGCGCGCTCGGCAGCTATCGTCCCGGGCGCGACATCCCCTACAGTCTGGAAGCCATCTGTAACAAGGCGATGGCGAATGCGCCAGAGAATCGCTATGCCTCGGTCGACGCACTCCTGGCCGATGTCAACGCCTATCTCAACGGCTTCGCGCCGCAGGCGGAGACGGCGAGCTTTTTCAAGCAGCTCTGGCTGCTGGTGAAGCGCAACCGGGTGAGCAGCGCCGTGCTCGCCGTAAGCGGTCTGACTCTGTTGGGACTGACTGCAGTATTCGTTCACAATATCGAGGCGGCCCGGAACCTGGCTGAAAGCAGCGAGGCGGCCTTGCGCAAGGAGCTGGAGCGGCGCCCCGAGTTTTACATGTACCAGGCGATCGCGGCGGACGACCGGGGGGACTTTGATTTGTCCTTCGAAATGGCCAATCTTGCCGTCTCCTTGAATCCGAATCTGAAAGAGGTCTACCGTGTTCTCGGCCATGGCCATTTCATCCGCTGCAACTTTGCGGCTTCCGCACACGCTTATGAAAAATTCGGGTCGAGCAATCCAGGCTTTGTCAGGATGCAGAATCTGGCGGTGGAAACGGCGCAAAAGCAGTCTGCCGGTCGCGACTTGAGCGAGCCGGAATTCCTGGACTTGTTGGCGAGATTGAAACTGTCGGACGCCTGGATCGTCGACCGCATCGTAAATCGCCATGTCGCCAAGAATTTGAGCCTGGAAGACCGCCTGGTGTTTGCCCGTGGCTACATCCAACTGATGAACCCCAAGTATCCGTTGGCGGAATTCCAATTCCGCGACGATCTGCTCGACCTCGGCACTTGTCAGGACTTGAATGACGGCAGGTCGTTACAGTTTTTCCCCGCCCATATACTTGCCGCTCGATCAGGCCTTGTCCGCGCTTCTCAGCTCAATGGCATGCCGCTGGAGGAACTGCGCTTCAGCAACAGCTGGATCCCGGATTTCCGAGGCTGGTCGAAATTTACCTCGCTGCGCAGGATCGAATTGAGGAACTGCCCGATCGACGAGCTCAGCCCGATTTATGAACTGCCGCATCTCGAAGAGCTCGATCTGCGCCAGTCGAAATTCAAGGACTTGAGCCCGCTCTGCCGTTGCCCGTCGCTGAAGAAGCTCACCCTCAGCCCCGGCTTCGATCCCAAGCAACTCGGCAAGCTGCGGAAAGAGGTCGAACTGATCATCAGCGACTGACTAACCCTGCAGCTCGTTGTCGAGGCGGATGATCTCTTTGCACAAGGCGGCGGTGACCCGCTGCTTGTTGACCCGGACGCTGCTTTCTGCGAGGCCGAGCTGCTTGCCGGCTTCGACGCTGCTTTGACCTTGGCTGCAGAGGAGGAAGCTCTGTTGCACGGCGGGTGCAAAGCGGTCGCGGATGTTGTCCCAGGCGAGTTTGGAGATGTAGCGCTGCCACTCTTTTTCCGCCAACTCGTCGATCTCCGGCTCACTGCAAATCGGCAGCTCGAGATTCTCCGGCGCCGTCCGGCTGATCGTGCTGCGGTCGCGCACCGAGCTCCGCAGGGTGTTGCGGCAGATGCGGCTGAGCCAGGTGCGGAATTGGCACTGCCCCTCCCGATATTGATATTCCGGCAAGGCCTTCCACGCCTTGACCAGCACTTCCTGGCACAGGTCCTCGGCGTCCTGGCGTTGCACTCCGAGCTGACGCAGCAGCCCGAGAAGGAAGGGCTCATAGGCATGGAGAAACTCGGCCCAGGATTTTTCGTCCTGGCGGTCGCGCAGACGCTGCAGCAGCGTCACTCGTGTCTCTTTGCGGCTCATGAAAACGGCACCTCGGGCTAAGCCCAAGATGCCGTCGATTATGACGAATGACAAGGCGCTCTTTAGAGCTTCGCCGGATAGCTGCCAGCAGCATGAAGCGCGTCGAGACGAGCCTTCACTTCCGGCTTGTCATCTTGATAGGTGACGCCGAACCAGGGCGATGAGGTGTCGAGCAAGGCGAGTTTTTCACCCTCTTCGCGGATCAAGGAGTCAACCACTTTGGGAATGAAGAACTCACTCTTCATTTCATCGCCATCGACCGCGAGGAACTGGCGGAAGCGGGATTCGAGAGCGGTGAAGAGGCGGGGAGTGAAGCCCCACATGTTCATCGACACCGGTTCATGTCCCTTGAGCTGGTCGCCGGCGTCGGAGACGATGACGTCGCCCTTGCGGATCAGGCCGGTGGTTTCGCGGACGCCGCAAAGATTGCCGTTTTCGACCTGGCAGAGGCCGCGGGTGACGGTGCCGTTTTCCGACAGCGTCTTGCCGATCTGGAAGCCGACCATGCAGAACTGGTCCTGGCCCTGGCGGAAGAATGCGGCCGCCTGCTGATAGGCGTCGGCGCCGTAGAAGTCATCGCCGTTGATGGCGAGGAAGGGCTCCTTGACGACATCTTTGGCGCTGAGGATGGCTTGGCCGGTGCCCCAGGGTTTGGTGCGGCCTTCCGGCACTTTGCGGCCGTCGGGAAGATCATCAATGGCTTGGAAGGCGTAAGCGACTTCGATGCGGCCGTCGAAGCGCGAGCCGATCTGGTCGCGGAACTCCTTTTCGAAGTCGCGGCGGATGATGAAGACGACCTTGGTGAAACCGGCGCGCATGGCGTCGTAGACCGAGTAATGGATGATCGATTCGCCGGAAGGGCCGAATTGGTCCATTTGTTTGAGGCCGCCGTAGCGGGAGCCCATGCCTGCGGCCATGACGAGAAGGGTGAGTTTCATGATCTTCCTTGGTTTTTGCTTGAGAGAGCTTGTTTTGGGCCATCTTATCGGATGCCCTTGATTCTCGTGCAAGCTAGGGGAAGATTCTGATTATGAAATTGAGGATTCGACTAAAATACCTAGCGGATTCGACTGTTATGGCTCTAGCGATAAGGGCTTCGGTCCAAGTGCGACTCGCGGCGGCAAGGCAAGCAAAATCCCGGCTGCGCTGAGCAGCCGGGATGGCGCGCCAAGAAGCTTTAAGCCATGAGCCTCAGTGGTTCCAGAGGCTTGTGCAGAAAGCACCCGGTAGATTCAGGCAAAGAGATTATTACCAACAGAAAAGAGATTTTGACCATGGGTCAGGTTGACGCCATCACTGTAATTCAAAAACAGACTGGAATACCCGGCACCATTAGTATCCACCACGGTAGCGTACTTGAGCAGGTTGTAGCCGAAGGAGAGCACTTCCGTGTCGCCGATTTTCACCACAGCGCCTTCACTACGAAGCGTGTCGACTTGGATTTTCACCTGATCGATCATGCCCGATTCGGCGAACTCATCATCCCTAACCTCCAGATTGAGGTAGTAGATGTTCGGTGTATCAGTCTTATCCAAGAATGCTGGCCCTTCAGTTGGGGCTTGGTTGACCGCGGTGTATTTGATGTTGAGGCCGACCGGAATGGAATCAGCGCCGCCTTTATCAGTGGCAATGATAGCAATGCTTGGGCGGGAGTTGCTGTGCGCGGTGATGGCGATGTCCCCAGCGATTATCTGGTTATAGGTGAAGGTGTCGCTGGCCAAATCGAAAGCCGCATTGTTTTTGATGACGCTGAATGAACCTGTACCGGGATCAACAAAGCGGAAGCTCCAAGCGGATAAATCACCTTGGACAACTTCTTCGTCGCGATAGGTGAAATGAGCGGTGCTCAAAAGCACTGGCACATCTTCTTTCATGGTCAATTGCTGAGCTGAGAAGAGCAGCGGGGCGTCATTCACGGCGATCAATCCAGGTGAAATGCTTTTCACCACGGTGCTGGCACCCTGGTTATCCGTGACTTTCAACGTGTAAGAAGCCACATGATTGGGATTGCCATCATGAACAAAGGCAATGCGATGATTATTGAGGAGGACGTCTTCATCATTGGAGTCAAACATGCCCTTCAAGTGAGCCTGGGTGAACTGGGTAGTTTTGCGGCCATCAAGAGTGAAATAGCCGTATTTGGCATTGAGGACCGTGTACAGTATGCCGGTGTCGGGACTGGTGTCATCGCTGACGCTGAAGCCGAGATTGTTAGTGTCGTCCGCCTTATCGGGAGTGCCCTTGGTGTCGATGAAAATCTCTGTCGACTGGCCTTCACTGATACTGGGTTTAACGGTGTTATAGGCGATGACCGGTCCCTTGTTGGCCACAACACTGTTGGCTTTTTCAAAGGTTCGCACCGGCAAAGAACCGCTGAAGACAAATTCTTTATTGGAGTGCTTGTTGACATCAGTGGCGATGGTGATCAAGGGATCGAAATCCGCCTTATTGGGGCTTTCATCCGCCGTGTCGTCGCGGAACTTCAACTTAATCACAGATTCATTGTTGCGCAAAGCGCCGTAGGTGAAGTAAAGGGCGGGTTCGCCGCTAATGATGAGTTCGTAAGCATCGGTTCGGTTTGCCGGACTCAGGCTGATGACGTAATCATCGTAGGCTGCCGGATTATTGGGGTCGACATCAGAGATGAGGATGTTCTTGGTGCTTAGCAGCACTTCCTTGCCGACATTCTGGTGCGACAAACCAAAGGTGAAAGTCGGGGGTGGGAGCTTAAGAGTCATCGTGGCGGTAAAAGCGTCAGACACCGAGCCGTCATTGGAGACGGCGCGGACGGTGATTGATGGAGCGATGCCAACGACGCCATTGTGCTCGAATCGAATATTGCCGGCCAAGGCTTCATCGGTCGAGAAGCTGGAAATCGGCTTGACGCCCAACAAGACCCGGCCACCCTCGGTCTTCACCACGTCGTAACGGATGACTTCCATCTCGGTGTCGCTGGCGCTGAACAGGTTGGCGATCGAGATGCTGGCCTTGTAGTTGATGGTCTGAGCCGCGCCGGCACTGACCACCGGCTTGTCGTTGGTCGGGGTAAAAACCAATCCGGCGACCGAAGAATTGAGGGCTTTGTTGCTGTAGCCAACAAGAAGATCAAGATAAACCGGGTCGGGACCCTTGCCGCCAACATCCTGACTAGAAATTTTCAGGCGCAGATAGGGGTCGCCTTCGGTGCCGTCGTGACTCAGGGCGCTGGAGCCAGTGATCAGACCCTGGAGGGTCGAGGCGCCGTAGGTGATGCCAACGCTTTCAACAACAGCAATCGAAATATTCTCGTAATTGGTGCCGTTGTAGCCGATGATCTTGAGGAATTCCGAAACGGCCCAAGGCTCACCTTCTCGGACTTTGAGGACATTCACTTGCTTGACATCCATGCGTGGGCTCCTTGCAAATCGGCTACTCAAGTGGGTTTACCGGTCCTAATAGACCAGAGTCGGATCGCAAAGTAATGCCTCGCTGCCGTTCGGCAAGTCGCAGACGTGGCATCAAGACGAGACGAAGACTGGGACTCCTTCGATATCGCGATATCGCGATATCGACAGGCTTCTTCTCACAATTGAAACGCCGCCCTCATCGGGCGGCGTTTTCAGCTCATTTCTTCTTCGAGACGAAGGGCTTCCAAGCGTCTTCGAAGACCTCGTCGGTCTCGATCTTCCACGAGGCGGAGCCGCGCAGCAGCTTGTCCATGTTGCCGGGGCCGCGGTCCTTGAGAACCTGGGCGGCCTGCTCGTTGACATCGCCGTCGTAAGTCGGGCGCTCGACCTGACGCAAGATGCCCATCGGGGTCGGGGCGTCGGGGAAGCTGAGCTGAGCCAAGGCCATCGCCAAGGTCGGGCTCTGCGAGCGAGGATTGTGCACCAAAATCTTGGCGGGATCGGTGAGGGCGGTGTCGCGGACGACGACGTCGAGGCCGTCGAGAACCAGGCACTTGGATTTGTCTTTGCCGAAGAGAATGGGCTTGCCTTCTTCGAGCTCAACCAAGCGCTCTTCCTTGACTTCGCGGTCGACGACGTTGTCGAAGGCACCGTCGTTGAAGATCACGCAGTTCTGCCAGATCTCGACCAGGGACAGTCCCTTGTGCTGGCGCGCAGCCTTGAAGACGGCGTCCATGTGGCGGGGGTTGGTGTCCCAGGTGCGGGCGACAAAAGTGGCGCCGGCGGCGAGGGCGAAGAGGAGCGGATTGAGGGGCGCATCGACCGAGCCGTAAGGAGTCGATTTGGTCACCTTGTTCTGCTCGGAGGTGGGCGAGTACTGGCCCTTGGTGAGACCGTAGATGCGGTTGTTGAAGAGCAGGACGACCATCTCGACGTTGCGGCGGACCGCGTGCATCAGGTGGTTGCCGCCGATCGACAGGCCATCGCCGTCACCAGTGACCATCCAGACATCGAGGTCGGGGCGGGCGACGCGGAGGCCGGTGGCGACGGTCGGGGCGCGGCCGTGGATGGTGTGGAAGCCGTGGGTGTCCATGTAGATGGGGAAACGCGACGAGCAGCCGATGCCGGAGACGACGACTTGTTTGTCTTTCGGGCGACCGAGGTCGGCCATGGTTTTCTGGACGGTGGCGAGGATGGCGTAATCGCCGCAGCCGGGGCACCACTTCACATCTTTGGAAGAGGTGAAGTCTTTCTTGGTGTATTTGATGGGAGCAACTTGGTTCATGGCGGAGGCCTCAGAGGAATTTGCGGAAGGAAGTGACCAGATCGGCGACCTTGAAGGGCTTGCCCATGATCTGGGTGACCGACTGGGCGTCGATGGCGTATTTGGCGCGGATCACTTGCACCAGCTGGCCGAGGTTGATTTCGGGGACGACGACGGTGTCGAAGTTGCCGATGATCTCTTCGAGGTCGAGGGGCAGCGGATTGATGTGGCGCAGGTGAACGTAGGAGATCGAGGCGCCTTCTTTCTGCAGTTCCTTGACGGCGCTGACGATGTGGCCGTAGGTGCCGCCCCAGGCGAGGATGAGGACCTTGCCGGACTGTTCGCCGAGGATCTGGGTCGGGCCGTAGCTCTTGGCGACGGCCTCGATTTTGGCTTTGCGGAGACCGCACATCAGGGCGTGGTTTTTGCCGTCGTAAGAGATGTCGCCCTTCTCGTTTTTCTCCAGGCCGGTGAGGGTGTTCTGGAGGTTGGGAGTGCCGGGGGTGACCCATTTGCGGGCGAGGGTTTCGGGGTCGCGCTCGTAGGGCTTGTAGGGCTTGCCGTCTTCACCGGTGTAGAAGGCCTGTTTGATGCCGGGGAGATCGGCGAAGGCGGGGACGTTCCACAGGTCGGAGGAGTTGGCGATGAAGCCGTCGGAAAGGAAGTACACCGGGGTCATGTATTCGACCGCGATGCGGGCGGCTTCGAGGACGGCGTGGAAGCAGTCGACCGGGGTCGAGGCGGCAATCACGGGGACCGGGCATTCGCCGTTGCGGCCGAAGAGGGTGAGCATCAGGTCGGACTGCTCGGTCTTGGTCGGCAGACCGGTGGAGGGGCCGCCGCGCTGGACGTCGACGATGACCAGGGGCAGTTCGGTCATGGCGGCGAGGCCGACGAATTCGGCCTTCAGGCAGATGCCGGGGCCGGAGGAGGCGGTGACCCCGAGCGAGCCGCCGTAGGAGGCGCCGAGAGCGACGCCGCAAGCGGCGATTTCGTCTTCAGCCTGGACGGTTTTGACGCCGAAGTTCTTCAGCTTCGACAGGTCGTGCAGGATGTCCGAGGCGGGGGTGATCGGGTAGGTCGAATAGACCACGTTGAGGCCGGATTTAACCCCGGCGGCGACGAGACCGTAAGCGGTGGCGCTGTTGCCGGTGATCTGGCGGTAGGTGCCGGCGGGCATCGGGGTCGATTTCACCTTGTAGCGGCGGGTGAAGATCTCGGCGGTGTCGCCGTAGTTGTAGCCGGCGCGAAGGGCCTTGATGTTGGCTTGTTCGAGGACGTCTTTGCCGCCGAATTTCTTCAGAATCCAGGCTTCGGTGTATTCGAGCGTGCGGTCGAACATCCAGTACATCAGGCCGAGGGCGAAGAAGTTTTTGCAGCGGCGCTTGTGCACCGGCTTCATGTCGAGATCTTTGAGGGCTTCTTCGACCAGAGCCGTCATCGGCACCGAGATGAGCTGGAACTTCTCGCCGACCATCGGGTTGTCTTCGAGCGGGTTCGAGGTGTAGCCGGCTTTGCGCAGGTCGATTTCCGAGAAGTTGTCGGAGTTGACGATGAGGACGCCGCCGGTCTTCAGGTCTTCGATATTCATCTTATAAGCGGCGGGGTTCATCGCGACGAGGATATCGGGCTGGTCACCGGGGGCTTCGACGGCAGAGGCGGCGAAGTTGACCTGGAAGCCGGAGACACCGGCGGGAGTGCCGGCGGGGGCGCGGATCTCGGCGGGGAAGTCCGGGAAGGTGGAGATGTCGTTACCGGCGATCGCCGAGGTATCGGTGAACTGGGTGCCGGTGAGCTGCATGCCGTCGCCGGAGTCGCCGACGAAGCGCACGACGGCGCCTTCAATTTGGATCTGCTGGGTGTCTACCATGATCTATAAGTCCCGCGGGGTTCTCGTTTGGATTTTCAGGCCGCCAATGTACGCGAGGGGAGGACTTTGCCAAGTAGCGATGGCAGCTACTAATGTCCTACGACGCAAGCTCTCATCAGTGTGAGCTCAAATCGGTTTTGAAAATGACGAGTGAATGGCAAAAGAGCGGGGCGTGCATTTGGCGTTGCGACCACTTTGGGGCTATGCTGAGGCAGCAACTCAGGATTCCCATGCGCCTCCCTCGCACGACTACGCTTCTCACTATCGCCGGCCTCAGCTTCATCGCGACCATCGCTGTCTGGTGGTGTCAGCCGACGGAGGAGGAGATTTTGAAGAGATATGGATTGGAGGGATCGTTTGCTGTCTTCTGCGAGGAAGAGCATTATAAGTTGGCGAATGAATGGATATCAAAGAACGGAAACGATTTCCCCAAATGGCTGCAGAAGCTTTTGGCGAATCGGTTCAAGAACAAAATTTACATCCTAAACAATGCACCTGCTCTGTTTAAGCCGAGCCTCGACAACATTGCATCTGCATTGCCGCACATACGGCTCAACCGCGCGTCCTTACACATGCCCATAGGGCCCGGAATCAGCAAGGCACTTAAACAGCAGCGGCAGTTGATAGAGGTTTCGGTGTTTGATCAACGTACGGCCTCGGACTGCCGCGAAGACCTTGGCTTCCTTCAGTATCAGACAGCTCTGGAGATTTACCGTTTCGCCGGCAGATCCGATCAAGGCAAAGCTTATTCCTTGCTTCAGTCAAGCCACAAGCTCGAAATCCTGATCCTTCATGTCCCTGGTAACACGACTCAATCAGTCGATGCTTGGCCAAAATTAAAGACTCTGAGCCTTTCCAGCGATCAGTTGAATGATACTTGCTTCGATTCCTTGCTTCATTGTCCGGAATTGACCGAATTGGCGCTGAAAAGCGAGGAGCCTTGCAGCCGAAACAAGCTAGTTTTATTCCCTCCCAAGCTTACCCACTTCTCTTTGTCGGCGCCATCCCATGCCAGCCCTTTCTTGGAGAGTTTGGCAAAGTCATGTCCCGATCTCACCGAACTTCGCGTGTACTGCAATTTGACGGCTGATGAATGCGCGATGTTCACCCGCTTCCCCCGTCTGAAAATGATGTCTCTTGGTTCTTCAAGAGTGACAGCCGAATATCTGCACCAGCTAAAACTCCCTGCGAGCCTAGAGATCCTGAATTTCGAGTGGACAAAAATCCCATCCAGCCTTCTCCCTGTGCTTGCCAAACAAGTTCCGCCGGGACGGAAGCTCACGGTCAAATGCGACAACACCGGCGTCAGCGCCGCCGACTTCGCGCCCTGGCCGCAACTGGTGCCGGATTTCAAGTGACCGCGCCACGCGTATCCAAGACGCCTTAGCCAACATGCAGGGAACCCCCGCGCAAGATTTTACACTCGTCGTCCTGTTGCTCGACCCCTTGCGGGTCGCACATGGTAGCCCAGCGGTCGAGCCGCATCGGCGATGACCCTGGGTTTGCGATCCCCGCATTTCGCCGACCCGCATCGGGTCGCACAGCGTTAGCTCGAACTCTGTGCGACCCGCAAGGGGTCGGGAGCATATTTCAAACACAAACCCAGGGTCGAAGCGACCCTGGGCTACCATGTGCGACCCGCAAGGGGTCGAACGAATGAACAAGAGCAAAATTCAGACTTCCTGACCCATAGCTCAGGATTTTTAGGAAGCCAATGGCACCTGATCGATGCTTAACCCCAAGGGGGTTGCAGCCCAAAGCCCAGGGTTGGCGCATCGCCTACCCTGGGGAGGATGATTGTGATTCCATACCCCATCGGGGTTTCGGCTCGTTCTGTGCGGCTGGGAGCACAAGCGAGATGCACCCCCCCCCCTTGGGGTACGAGGACATGGCTAGGTCCCCAGGGTAGCGCCTCGATGCTCGGCGCAACCCTGGGCTTTGAGATGCAACCCCTTTCGGGGTAAAGCCAGTGGGCATCATCGTGCCCGTCGCTTCGCGATGAGCGCAAACAAAGGCAGCTCAGGTGGAGCTGCAATTTGCCCCCTACAATTCCCAGGCCGTCATCGCGCTCAGATTGCGCTCCAAGGAAGCGCGCAGCTCCTCGGGATCGTCGACCCCGGCGTCCTCGAGGGGAATGAGAAAGTCGTCGTGCGAACGGGTGTCGCGGTGCGAAGGCATGCGCGAGGGCATGGGCAGGAAGTCGCGGATGCGCTCCAGGCTGCTGCGCTTGACCAGGATGACGCAGAGGTAGAGGGCGTAGTCGCGCGGCATGTAGAGCGAGCAGCCGAGGAATTTGCGGCCGTGCAGGGTCAGG
>JAYTMY010000186.1:0-16994 GCA_043748535.1 Lentisphaeraceae bacterium
CCGGCGTCCGATGTCCGGTGTCCGGCGTCCGATGTCCGATGTCCGGCGTCCGATGTCCGGCGTCCGATGTCCGGCGTCCGATGTCCGGCGTCCGATGTCCGGCGCTCCGACATGGCCACCGGGGGTTCAAAACCCCCGGCTACCTTTGTGTCGATCGCTCCGCGATGAGCCTCACACCAACCACTATCCCGCTCACCACAGCCTCAAGCATGGCTGCACCAAGGCCGACGGCATTCGCACTAGCCAATGGAGCGCGGCAGTCCAAATTCAATCTCCGCGCTCCATTCTCGATCGGGACGATCGAGCCACATTGAGCCGCCCTCGATCGGGACGATCGAGCCACATCTTGAAACGCCCCGCCGACCCGCCGTTTCCGACCTACATTGTCGCCATCCCCGGAGCTCAGTTCTCATGATCGGCGACAACCCTCACCTCGCGCAGTTCTTTGACCAGGCGCAGCACTGCCTCGACGGGGACGGCAACGGCTTGCGCGCTGATCTCAACGGCGAAGCCTGGCCCTACGAACAGGACGAGTTGCTCGACCAGGGTGGCAAGAAGCGCATCCTCCGCTGTTTCGACCGCCGCAGCGGCCGCATCGTCGCCCGGGCCGAATGCCTCGGCGAAGGCGATGCCGCCGAAGAAGAGAAGTTCCTCCGCGAAGCCCGCCTCACCGCCCAGCTGCAACACCCCAACATCATCCCGGTGCACGAGATCGGCCTCAACCCCGCCGGTCACCCCTACTTCGTCATGAAACTGGTCGAAGGCCGCAGCCTGCAGGCCCTGCTCGATGCCCTCAAGGCGGGCGATGCCGAAGCCCTGCGCGACTTCCCCCTTGCCACCCGCGTCGATATCTTCAGCCGCATCTGCGAAGCAGTCGCCTACGCCCACCGCCGCGGCATCCTCCACCTCGACCTGAAACCCGCCAACATCCAGCTCAGCCAGATCAGCCGCCACGGCGAAGTCCTGGTCTGCGACTGGGGCCTCGCCCGCGTCCTCGACGCGGTCTGCGACGACCCGCATTTGCTCCGCCTCTCCCTCGACCCGCATGAGCTCAAAACACTCACCCGCGACGGCTTCGTCAAAGGCAGCCCCGGCTACATGGCGCCCGAACAGGCCGGCGCCGTCCACAATGTCAAGGACCGCCGCACCGACGTCTTCTCCCTCGGCGCCCTGCTCTATGCCCTCCTCTGCTTCGACGCGCCCTTCGACGGCAAGGACCTCGCCGAGATCCTCGACGCCACCCGCCGCGGCCGGATCAGCCCCTTTCCGAGCCCGCCGCCGCCCGGACTCGAGGCGATCTGCCGCCAGGCCCTGGAGCGGCGTCCGGAAGACCGCTATGACGACGTCGATGGACTCCTCGACGATCTCGGCGCCTGGCGTTACGGCTTCGCCACCGCGGCGGAAAAGGCCGGCTTCGGCCGCCAGCTGCTGCTCTTTGTCCGCCGCCATTCCCGCATCATGGCCTTGCTCGCCGCCTCGAGCCTGGTCCTCGCCGCCGCCACCCTGCTCTTCATCCACGGATTGAACCAGAAAGAAGCCGCAGCGCAGGACGCCCGGCAACGCGCCGAAAACAGCGAGGCGAAGCTGCGCCAGGAAACGGCGATGCGCCAACGCCTGGCCCAGGACGTCGCGCCGCGCTACATGCAGCTCGCGCTCGAGGCGGAGGAGAGGATGGACTTCGACGCCGCCCTGAGCTACGGCAGCCAGGCGGTGGCGATCGAACCCGGCCTCAGCCGCGCCTGGCAAAGCAAGGCCCTGGTCCACCTCGGACGGCAGAACTTCACCGCCGCGGCGGCCGCCTACCGCAAGGCAGGAGGGAAGGACAACCTGCTCCTCGCCGAGTGGTCGGAGGAACTCGCCGCCAAGGCCGGCGCCGGCGATCTCGCCGTCGCCGATTGGCTCCGCCTTTTCGCCCGCCTCCAGGCGCTGAAACGCGACTGGATCTTCGACCGCCTCCTCCGCCTTCACGTCGAACGCAATCTGACGCTTGAGGATCGCCTGAGCTTCCTACAAAGCACGCTCAGCCTGCTGCATCCCGGCGCCAAGGAGTTCCGCGTCACCTGGCGCAATGGTCGCCTCGACCTTGCCGGCAACGAACAGCTCAACACCGCACCGGCGCTGCGTTTTTTCCCCGCCCGCGAACTCGACCTGTCGCGCACCGGCATAGCCGACCTCAGCGTCCTCGCCGAGATGCCGCTGGAGTCGCTGAATCTCGCCTTCACGCCCTGCCGCGACGTGTCGCCCCTGGCCCGGCTGCCGCTGCGGCATCTCGATCTCCGCGGCTGCCCGGTTTCCGACCTGTCGCCGCTGCGCGAACTGCCCTTGATCAGCCTCGACCTGCGCGGCTGCCCGCCGATCGATCTCGGCGTCCTGCAATCTTGTCGCGAGCTCCGCAAAATCCGGATCAGCCAGGGCCGGGCCACACCAGAGCAATGCCGCCGCCTCCTGCCGGAAGTCGAGTGGTCGATCGAAGCGACGGAGGATTGAAATCATGGCCGACTCCACCCGCATCACCCTCTTGCAACGCATCCGCGACCAGCACGACGAAAGTTCCTGGGCGGACTTCGTCGTCCACTACCGCCCCTACATCTTCGCGGTGCTGCGCAACATGGGCGTGCCCAACGACGCCGCCGACGACCTGGTCCAGGAGGTGCTTCTGCGCACCTGGAAAGCCCTGCCGGGATTCGACTACCGCCCCGGCGGTTGCAAGCTGCGCACCTGGCTCGGCCTGATCTGCCGCAACACCCTGCGTTCGCAAGTGCGCAAAGACCAGTCGCGCCAAGTCCGGGAAAGCCACAGCGACGCCGCCGGACTCGACAGCGATCCCGAGATCGAAGCCATCGTCGAGAAGGAATGGCGCCTCTACATCTCCAACCTCGCCTGGCAGAACATCGAGGGCGCATTTGTCGACAAGGTGAAGCAATCCTTCCTGCTCAGCGCCGCCGGCGAGAATTCCGTTGCGATCGCCGCAAAACTCGGCCTCGCCGAGAGCAGCGTCCGAGTCAACAAGCAGCGGGTCACCGCCGCCTTGTGCAAGGAGATTCTCCGCCTCGAGAGCCAGCTCGATTTCAGCACCTGAGCTGGCGCCTTAGTCCCCTACTGGATCAGGTCGAGCTGCCGGGATTGCGCCCCGCCCCAAAACGGCGGGCGCGGTTTTTTGCCGCACTAAAATCTTTGATAAAGTTTGCCGCCCCCACGATCAGCCTCAGCGTCAAGGACTCCGACGGCCTCACGTCGACCCGCACGCTGAACTTCCTTGCCGGCGAAAACTTCGAACTCATCAATGACAGCTCCAGCCTCAGCACCTCGCGCCTCGTCGTCCAACCGTGACTAAGGGAGGACGCTGCGCCCTCGGGGAAGATCCCGGAGAGCCTGGCAAGTCCCGCAGATCCTGAATCTAAGTAACCTCGCGAAAGTTTGGACTCAACCCCCTTGCGTGCTATAGTGCGCAGTTCAACACCCAAAGGCTCACCCTCTAATGATCCAAGATCTCTTCCTAGCTAAACTCAAAGACCTCGGCGGCTCCGCCGGCAACGGCAAGCTCCAGTCGCTCCTTGGCCTCGATGAAGCCGAGTACGAAAAGGTGAAGTCGGAGCTACTCAGCGCCGGCAAGATCGTCTCGGGTCGCGGACGCGGTGGCTCGGTCATTCTCAATGAGGAGCAAGAATCGCCGCAGGATTCCCTTCCTGGCCTCGAAGCCGCGCCCAAGGAGCCCAAGGTCAAAGCTGAGCGCCTGGTCAAGGAGCCGGCGGCGAAGAAGGACACGACCGCCAACCTCGGCTTCGAGGCCAAGCTCTGGCTCGCCGCCGACAAGCTGCGCAACAACATGGACGCCGCCGAGTACAAGCATGTCGTCCTCGGCCTCATCTTCCTCAAGTACATCTCGGACTCCTTCGAGGAGAAGAGGAACGCCATCCTCGCAGCCGGCGACGATCCCGAAGACCCGGATGAATACCGCGCCGTCAATGTCTTCTGGGTGCCGCTCGAAGCCCGCTGGGCCAAGCTCCAGGGCAGCGCCAAGGACCCGAGCATCGGCAAGCTGGTCGATGACGCCATGGTCGCCCTCGAACGCGACAACCCGCGACTCAAAGGCTCGCTCAACAAGAGCTACGGCCGCCCGGATCTCGACAAGCAGCGCCTCGGCGAACTGATCGACCTGATCGGCTCGATCCAGCTCATAGACACCGCCAACCGCTCCAAGGACATCCTCGGCCGCGTCTTCGAATACTTCCTCACCATGTTCGCCTCCGCCGAAGGCAAGAACGGCGGCCAGTTCTACACCCCCTCCTGCATCGTCCGCCTCCTCGTCGAAATGCTCGCCCCCTACAAGGGCCGCATCTACGACCCGGCCTGCGGCTCCGGCGGCATGTTCGTCCAATCGGAACGCTTCGTCGAAGAGCACGGCGGCCGCCTCGGCGACATCTCCATCTACGGCCAGGAATCCAACCCCACCACCCGCCGCCTGGCGATCATGAACCTCGCCATTCGCGGCATCGAGGCGGACTTTGGCCCGGAACACGCCGACACCTTCAAGAACGACCTGCACAAGGACCTGCGCGCCGACTTCGTCATCGCCAACCCGCCCTTCAACGACTCGGACTGGTTCCGCAAGGACGACGATGTTCGTTGGCAATACGGCGTACCACCCAAGGGCAACGCCAACTTCGCATGGGTGCAGCACTTCATTCACCACCTCGCCCCCAACGGCAGCGCTGGCTTCGTCCTCGCCAACGGCTCGATGTCCTCCAACCAGTCCGGCGAAGGCGAGATCCGCCAAGCCCTGATCGAGGCCGACCTGGTCGATTGCATGGTCGCCCTGCCCGGCCAGCTCTTCTACTCCACCCAGATCCCGGTCTGCCTCTGGTTCCTCACCAAGAACAAGAACGATGGCAAGCGCCGCGACCGCCGCAAACAGACGCTCTTCATCGACGCCCGCAAGATGGGCTCGATGGTCTCCCGCGTCAACCGCGAGCTCACCAGCGCCGACATTGCCAAGATCGCCTCCACTTACCACGCCTGGCGCGGCGATGCGGGTTCGCAACAAACTTACGAGGATGTCCCCGGCTACTGCAAGTCCGCCCGCACGCCCGAGATCGCCAGCCACGGCTTCGTCCTCACTCCCGGCCGCTATGTCGGCGCCGAAGAGGTGGAGGACGACGGCGAAGCCTTCGAGCCGAAGATGAAGCGCCTCGTCGCCGAGCTCAAGTCGCAGTTCGCCGAATCTGCCCGCATGGAAGCTGAGATCAATGCCAATCTCAAGGGGATGGGATATGAGTGAGTGGAAAGAGATAAGTTTATCTAAAGCCTGCGTAAAGATTGGTAGCGGAGCTACGCCTCGTGGGGGCAAAGAAGCCTACAAAGGTGGGAATACATCATTAATTCGAAGTCAAAATATTTATAATGACGGATTCCATCATGATGGGATTGTGCGTATTGATGATGAACAAGCTTTTGAGCTTAAAAATGTTGAGGTTAAAATCAATGATATTCTTCTAAATATTACTGGAGATTCAGTTGCTAGATGTTGTCAAGTCGTAGAAGAGGTTCTTCCCGCTAGAGTTAATCAACATGTAGCCATTATCAGGCCTCAACCCGATATTTTGCATCATCGATACCTGCGTTATGTATTAGTTTGCAGTGAGTTCCAAGAAAAACTCTTGGCTTTTTCTTCGGCAGGTGCTACTCGCCCAGCTCTTACAAAATCAATGATTGAGCAATTAACGATCCCTCTTCCCCCTCTCCCCGAACAAAAGCGCATCGCCAAGATTCTCGGCGATCTCGAAGATAAGATCGAGTTGAACCGAAAGATGAACGCCACTTTGGAAACGATGGCCCGCGCGCTCTTCCAGAGCTGGTTCGTCGACTTCGACCCCGTCCGCGCCAAAGCCGAAGGCCGCGCTCCCGCCGGCATGGATGCGGAAACCGCAAAGCTCTTCCCCAGTGATTTTGTCGAGTCGGAATTGGGGCTGATTCCGAAGGGGTGGGAGGTGAAGAAATTGGGGCAGTGCATCGGGTTTAGTAGCGGATTCTCGTTTAAGAGTCAGGATTGGCAGGAGACTGGGGTTCCAGTTGTTAAAATCGGATCTGTAAAACCAGGGATCATTGACCTTGATCAAGTTAGCTATGTTTCCGAAGAACTGGCGAAGCAATCACAGCGCTATCAGCTTTATCCAGGTGATCTTTTGATTGGCATGACTGGATATGTCGGGGAAGTTGGGTTAGTTCCGCCAACAGATAATCCTCCTCTTCTCAATCAACGTGTCGGCAAGTTTGTCATGCCAAAGCCAGGTACTGAATCACTTGGGTTTTGGTATTGTATCACTCGACAACAAGAGTTTAAAACTTTTGTTGAAACTCACTCACATGGGACAGCTCAAGCCAATGTGAGTGGTGATTCAATTATCTCTTTCCCGTTAACTTCCCCAACATCAGATGTCCTCGATGTGTTTAACCGGGAATGCAGAAGTCTAATAGATCGAATTCTAGCCAATCATGAACACTCCCACTCTCTCGCCAAGATGCGCGATGAGTTGTTGCCGAAGTTATTAAATGGAGGCGCATTATGAGCCTGGGAGCGCGCATGTCCACATGCGCCCGTCCTTTCGCCCAAGGCGAAAGGGTGTTGAGCGACGAACGAAGCGCATGTGGACATGCGCGCTCCCATGGCGAAGACGAACGAAGCGCATGTGGACATGCGCGCTCCCAGGGGCAAGATGCAATCTCTCAGGGGGTGCCATGAGTGACGGCGAAATGCGATTCGTGGAAGGGCGTGGATGGTTTTCGCGTGGCTACCTGCCGCATTTCGACAGGCGTTATGTGAAGCAAATGATCACTTTTCGTCTCGCGGACAGCCTGCCGCAAGCAAAGCTGGAGCGTCTCGACGAAGAACTCAAATCCCTTGGAGTGAGCGAGCGGGACTTGGAAAAGCGCAAGCGCATCGAGGAATGGATGGACGCCGGCCATGGTTCTTGCCTGTTGCGAGAACCGCAAAACGCCCGCATCGTCGAGCAGGCTTTTTTCCATTTCGACGGCCAGCGCTACCGCCTTCTTGCGTGGGTGGTGATGCCCAACCATGTGCATGTGTTGATTGAGGTGATTGGGACGACATCCTTGGAGCAGATCATCCGTTCATGGAAGGTGTATACCGCGAAGCAAATCCTGGGAGCGCGCATGTCCACATGCGCCCTTCCTTTCGCCCAAGGCGAAAAGGCGTTGAACGATGAACGAAGCGCATGTGGACATGCGCGCTCCCAGGCCAGCGGCCATTTATGGCAAAAGGACTATTGGGACCGCTTCATCCGCGACGGCAACCACTACGTCAAGGCAGTTGATTACATCCATAACAACCCGATGAAGTCGAAGCTGTGCGCCCGTCCGGAGGATTGGCCCTTCAGCAGCGCAAGATATCTTTCCCCCAATCCCGGAGCGCCGCATGCTTAAACTCCACACCCTTTCCGACTTGTCCCGGCTACGCGAGAGCGTCGACCTGGAATGCAAGCTCGCGGCCGGGCGGGATGCTTCGTTTTTGCGTTCACCGCAGAGCGGTCGAAGCTGGCTTAGCCCAGGGCCTGGCCCTGGGTTCAAATACCCCCGATTTGTTCGCCTCGCGGAGCGAGCGCAGGGTTTCGGCGAGCACCTAGTCAGATCCTGCGTTCGCTCCGCGAGGCGGGAATGCGTTTTCATCTTTTCCGGGAGCCTTGCCCCCGGCTACGCCAGCTGCGCTCGCTCCGCGAGGCCAACAAGCAACGAGACTCGATCTTCATGGTCGACTTGGGGTTTGCGTTCACCGCAAAGCGGTCGAAGCTGGCTTAGCCCAGAGCCAATCATCCGGAATTCCCGGACAAGTGCCATCGGCGGCAGTTATCGAGGATTCCTCGGCAACTACCGAGGAATCCTCGGTAGTTCGGCAGTGCGTCGGGATTCCCGACATACTGTTGAGAATTCCCTGTGGCCGTTTCAAGGAGTCTTTCCATGACTAATTCCCCTTCAGAATTCCTTCTCTACCAGACCGAGGATGGCCGGACCAAGGTCCAATGCCGTTTCGAGGACGAGACGCTGTGGCTGACTCAGGCGCTTATCGCCGATCTTTTCCAGATTACAGTCCCCACCGTAAATGAGCATTTAAAAGGCATTTACGCAGAAGGGGAACTGACGGCCGAGGCAACTATTCGGAAATTCCGAATAGTTCGAATTGAGGGCTCCCGGCAGATATCGAGAGAGATCGATCATTACAACCTCGATGCGATCATCGCCGTCGGCTTCCGGGTGCGCAGCCATCGCGGCACGCAGTTCCGGCAATGGGCCATTGCCAGCTTGAACGAATACCTGAGGAAAGGATTCCTCATGGATGACGAGCGCCTGAAAAACCCGCCCGGCCCTGGCCAGAAGGACTACTTTGACGAGCAACTGGAGCGCATCCGCGACATCCGCTCCTCGGAACGCCGCTTCTACCAGAAGGTGCTCGACATCTATGCCACCAGCATCGACTACAGTCCGAACACCGAGTTGTCACAGCTCTTTTTCGCCACGGTGCAGAACAAGATGCACTGGGCGGCGCACGGCCAGACCGCGGCGGAGGTGATTCACGCTCGCGCCGATGCCAGCCAGCCTTTCATGGGCCTGCAGACCACCCGCCCGGGCGGGCTCATCCGCAAAGAGGATGTTGCCATCGCCAAGAACTACCTCGGTCCTGATGAACTGGACGCCCTCAACCGCATCGTCACCGCCTACCTCGAATTCGCCGAGATGCGGGCAATGCAGCGCAAGGCCATGACCATGCGCGACTGGATCATCAAGCTCGATGATTTCCTCAAGCTTTCCGAGCACGAGCTTCTTGACCACGCCGGCAAGATCAGCGCCGAGCAAGCCCGCGACAAAGCCGAACTCGAATACGGCAAGTACCGGGCCTTGATCGACAGCCTTCCTCGTGCCGTCGACGTCGATTTCGATCGGGCCATCAAAGCCCTGCCCAAGCCCGACAAACGCCGTCTTCCCAAGAATCCCAAGTCCCAGCCATGAAATTCACCGAAGCCCCTAAGCTCCACACCCTTTCCGACCTATCCCGGCTGCGCGAGAGCGTTGACTTCGAGTGCAAGCTCGCGGCCGGACGGGACGGGCAGGGCAGGGAGCGGTGCCGGAAGACTTCTGGCCGAGCTACAGCGCCTTCGCCAACACCCAGGGCGGCGTGGTGATTCTCGGCCTGCGGGAGAAAAAAGGCGTCTTCAGCGTCGACGGCATCGCCAATCCCGCCAAGGTGCGCAAGGAACTCTTCGACACGGCCAACAGCCGCCAGAAAGTGAGCATCAACCTGCTCAGCGACGCCTCGGTCCAGGAGCTCGTCATTGACGGCAAGACCCTGCTGCGGATCGAGATTCCCCGTGCCCACCGCAAACAACGACCGGTCTTCCTCGGTGCCAATCCCTTCGGCCACAGCTACCGGCGGCTGAATTGCGGCGACCGGGTGCTTGGCGACGACGAAGTCCGCCGGATGATTGCCGAGCAGGTCGAGGACAGCCGGGACGCCCGCATCTTGCCGCATTTCGGCCTCAAGGATCTCGATGCTGACAGCTTGCGCGCCTACCGCAACATCTTCCGCTCTGGCAAGCCTGAGCACCCCTGGCTCAGCCTCGATGACCAAGCCTTTCTGAAGATGCTCGGCGGCTGGAGCGAGGACCGGGTCAACGGCGACAGCGGCCTCACCGTCGCCGGCCTGTTGATGTTCGGCACTTGGCAGTCGATCAGCGAAGCCCTGCCCTTGTACTTCGTCGACTACCAGGAGCGTCCCCGCGATTACGCTCAAACGGTGAGCTGGCTCGACCGCGTCGTCCCCGACGGCACCTGGTCGGGCAATGTCTTCGACTTCTACCGCCGGGTCGTCAACAAGTTGACCTCAGAAATCAAGATTCCCTTCGTCTTGCAAGGTGGCATTCGGCAGGACGACACGCCGACGCACAAGGCCCTGCGCGAGGCCTTGGTGAACACCCTGGTGCATGCCGATTTCACCGGGCGCATCTCCGTTCTGGTGATCAAGGAGCCAGCCGGTTTCCGTTTCCGCAATCCCGGGATTTTGCGTGTACCTCTGGAGCAGGCCCTGGCAGGCGGCGTCAGCGATTGCCGCAACCGCGCCATGCAGCAGATGTTCCTGATGATCGGCCTCGGCGAACGCGCCGGCTCCGGCCTGTCTCGCATCGTCCACGGCTGGCAAGACCTCGGCTACAGCTTCGCCTTGCACGACTCTTTCGATCCCCAGGAACACACGATTCTGGAGATGAAGTGGTCGCCAGAACTGCTTGAGGAGGATACCAATTCAGGGGCTCGGTCAGGCGTCACCGACCCAGTCACCCCACAAGTCGAGGCCCAAGTCGAGGCCCAAGTCGAGGCTCCATGGGCCCAGTCAGAGGCTCAGTCAGGGGCACCAAGTCGGCACCAAGTCGGCACCAAGTCGCTCGTCACCGGGGAAGTCACGGCACCATGGGCCCAGTCAGGTGTCACGGCACCAGTCGATTCTTCACGGCTAGAGTCACGGCTAGAGTCACGGCTAGAGTCACGGCTAGAGTCACGGCTAGAGTCACGGCTAGAGTCACGGCTGGCAGTTTTAATCTTTATGTTGCTCATCAATGAAGATTCTGGTAAGATGGGAATGGCGAAGCATCTCGGGCACAAAACGGTTTCAGGAGAACTGCACAAACAGATTCAACGCCTCCTCGCCGCCGGTCTGATCGAGATGACCATTCCCGACAAACCGAACAGCCGTTTGCAGAAGTACCGCCTCTCTGCCAAGGGGCGCCAATTCCTTTCCGGAGATCAACCATGAGCCTCACCGAAGCCCAACTTGAAGAAGTCGCACTGAACTGGTTCCGCGAACTCGGCTACCAAGTGCTCGGCGCGGAAGAGATGATTCCCTCGGCGCAGGGCGAGCGGGCTAGCCCGAGCGATGTGGTCTTGGTGGGGCGTCTGCGTGCGGCGCTGTGGCGGCACAACCCGGGCATGCCGGAAAGCGCCCGCGAGGAGGCCTTGCGCAAGGTGCTCTTCCCCGAATCCGCCTCGCTGGTGGCCAACAACCGCCGCTTCCACCAGTTTCTCTGCGAGGGCGTCGATGTCGAGTACCAGCGCCCAGACGGCAGCACCAAGGGCGACAAGGCCCGGCTGATCGACTTTGCGGAGCCCGCGAACAACGACTTCCTCGCGGTTAACCAGTTCACCGTGGTCGAGGGTCAGCACAAGCGCCGTCCGGACATCGTCGTCTTCGTCAACGGCCTGCCGCTGGGCTTGATCGAGCTGAAGAACGCGGTGGACGAGAACACCACCATTTGGGACGCCTACAAGCAGGTGCAGACCTACAAGCAGGAGCTCGGCGGCCTGCTCGGCTACAACGAGGTGCTGGTCCTCTCCGACGGCTTCCAGGCGCGCATCGGCTCGCTCACCGCCAATCAGGAGTGGTTCAAGGTCTGGCGCACCATCGAGGGCGACAAGGAAGCGCCGAAGACCGCGCTGGAATCTGAGATCCTGATCCGCGGCGTCTTCGACAAGAGCCGCTTCCTCGATCTGCTGCGGCACTTCGTCACCTTCGAGGAAGACCCCGACAGCGGCAAGGTGCACAAGATCATCGCCGCCTACCACCAGTTCCACGCCGTCAACGCCGCCGTCGCCGAGACGGTGCGGGCCAGCGGCATGGCCAACCCGTGGAAGGAGGGCGTGGCGGAAGTCGCCGGCACCGCCTGGGCTGGACGGATGAACAGTGGCAAGGACGGCGACCGCCGCGCCGGCGTCGTCTGGCACACCCAGGGCAGCGGCAAGAGCTTCTCAATGCTCTTCTACGCCGCCCGGGTGATCAAGCAGCCCGAGATGCTGAACCCGACCGTGGTGGTGCTGACCGACCGCAACGACCTCGACGACCAGCTCTTCGGCCAGTTCCTCCGCTGCCACGAGATCCTGCGGCAGAAGCCGCAGCAGGCGAACGATCGCAACCATCTGCGCGAGCTGCTGCAGGTCGCCAGCGGCGGCGTCATCTTCTCCACCATGCAGAAGTTCAGGCCGGACACGGCCCCCTCACCCCAACCCTCTCCCAGAGGGAGAGGGAGCGAACAGGTGCATTATCGCGGCGGATACGATTTTTCCGGCCTTGTAGAACGCGCTCGAGAATTGCGCAGGCAGCAAACACCAGCCGAAGCGATGCTATGGGAGTTGATCAGAAATCGGCAGCTTCAGGGAGCCAAGTTCAGACGGCAGCATCAACTTGGGGATTACATCTGTGATTTCTTTTGTGCTGAAGCGAAGCTGGTTCTTGAGTGTGATGGGGAAGTCCATCACAACATCGACAATCAGAAACACGATGCCAAACGAGATGCCTATTTGCGATCACAAGGAATGACTGTCCTTCGTTTTCCCAATGCGGAAGTCCAGCATGAGCCTGAGAAAGTCTTGCACTCGATTACTGCTCATCTCCCCTCGCCCCCTGGGAGAGGGGCTGGGGGTGAGGGGCGCAGCATGCGGATGCCCTGCCTGAGCGAGCGTAGCAACATCGTCGTCATCGCCGATGAAGCCCACCGCAGCCAATACGACCTGATCGACGGCCTCGCCCGCAATCTGCGCGACGCCCTGCCCAAGGCCAGCTTCATCGGCTTCACCGGCACCCCGATCGAGAGCAACGACGCCAACACCCGCGCCATCTTCGGCGACTACATCAGCATCTACGACATCCAGCGCGCAGTGGTCGACGGCGCCACCGTGCCGATCTACTACGAGAGCCGCATCGCGAAGCTGGCCCTGAACCAGGCCGAGCTGCCCAAGCTCGACGAGGAATTCGAGGAGATCACCGAGGGCGAGGAAGAAACCGAGAAGCAGAAGCTCAAGAGCAAGTGGGCTGCCATCGAGGCCCTGGTCGGCTCGCCCAAGCGCCTCGACCTGATCGCCGCCGACCTGGTCGCCCACTACGAGAAGCGCAGCGAGGCCGTTGAGGGCAAGGCGATGGTGGTGTGCATGAGCCGCACCATCTGCGTCGAGCTCTACGAAGCGATCATCCGCCTGCGCCCCGAGTGGGCCAGCGCCAAAGACGACAACCTCGAGACGGAACGTGGCAAGGATTGCGTCGTCAAGATCGTCATGACCGGCAGCGCCGACGACGGCCCCGAGTGGCAGCCTCACATCCGCAACAAGCAGCGCCGACGCGAGCTGGCCAGCCGCTTCAAGGACAGCAAGGACCCCTTCCGCATCGTCATCGTCCGCGATATGTGGCTGACCGGCTTCGACGCCCCCTGCCTCTCCACCATGTACGCCGACAAGCCGATGCGCGGTCACGGTCTGATGCAGGCCATCGCCCGGGTCAACCGTGTCTTCCGCGACAAGCCCGGCGGCCTGGTGGTGGACTATCTCGGCCTCGCCGACCAGCTGAAGCAAGCCCTCGCCACCTACACCGAGAGCGGCGGCAAGGGCACGCCCCAGGTCGACACGGCGCAGGCCATCGCGGTGATGGAGGAGAAGCACGGCATCCTCTGCGACCTGCTGCACGGCTTCGACTGGAGCGCCTGGGCCGGCGGCAGCCCGGCGCAGCAACTCGCCTTGATCCCTCCCGCCCAGGAGCATGTGCTGGAGCTGGAGAAGGGCAAGGAGCGCTTCTGCGCCCTGGTCACCGAGCTTTCCCGTGCCTTCTCCCTCTGCGCCGCCAGCGACGCCGCCACCGAGATTCGCGACGACATCGCCTTCTTCCAGGCGATCAAGGCGCAGCTCGCTAAGAACTCGGTGAGCGAGCGCAGCCCCGACGAGCTCAACCGCGCCGTGCGCCAGCTCGTCTCCAGCGCCATCATGGCCGACGAAGGCATCATCGATGTCTTCACCGCCGCCGGCCTGAAGAAGCCGGACATCAGCATCCTCTCCGACAAGTTCCTCACCGAGGTGCGCGGCCTGAAGCACAAGAACGTCGCCGCCGAGCTCCTCGCCAAGCTGCTCAAGGGCGAGGTCAAGAGCTTCTCCCGCCAGAACCTGGTCAAAAGCCAGCAGTTCAGCGACATGCTGCTCAAGACCCTGAATGCCTACCACAACCGAGCCATCGCCACCCACGAAGTCCTGGAGGAGCTGATCAAGCTCGCCAAGGAGATCGACGAAGCGGCGAAGCGCGGCCATGAACTCGGCCTCAACTCCGACGAACTCGCCTTCTACGACGCCCTCGCCGCCAACGAAAGCGCTCTGCAGGCGATGAAGAGCGACGACCTGAAGGTGATCGCCGCCGAGCTGGTCACGGCGGTGCGCAAGAATGTCACCATCGACTGGAATCTCCGCGAGGGCGCCCGCGCCACCATCCGCTTACTGGTGAAGAAGATCCTCAAGAAGCACGGCTTCCCGCCCGACCTCGCCGAGGAATCGACCCAGTTGGTGCTGAAGCAGGCGGAAGTGCTGTGTGCGGAGTGGGTGTGAAAATAGAACAAAACGAACTAAGCTTGGCCTGATGCAAGGCATTATCTTCCTCAACGATCTCGCACCAGCCAAACCAACCGATAGGAATCACTCCATGGCCACCCCCAAGAAGTCCGCCGCCCCGGTCCGGAAATCAAGCAAGAAAGAAGTTCTGGAGAGCATTGAAGAAGTGCAGGAAACCCTTGATTTCGAAGACAGCAAGCGTCCTGATCAATTAGCGGCAGAGCGCAAGCTCGACGAGACGATTCAACTCGCAGCTAGCGCGTCGAGTGATTCACAAGCGCTGCAAGACATCGCCCAGCTCAAAATCGGCCTCGGCAAGACCTTGAGCCAGATTTCAGAACAAATGGAAACCGAGATCAGCCGCTTCGAGGCCGTGCAGAAAGCCATCCTCCTGAAAGACCGCGAATTGCAGGAAATCTACGAAATCCAGCGCCGTGCCGACACCCTGACGGCACTTGTCGAGGCGGAACGCCGCAAACGCGATGAGATGGAAACTGAGATGAGCAGCCGCAAGGCCAATCTGGAGGCGGAGATCGCCACGATTCGGGATCAATGGCAACGCGACAAGAGCGAACAGGAAGCACGGATCAAAGCCGAACGCGACGCGGAAAAGAAGCAGCGGGACCGCGACCGCGAAGACTACGATTACAACTTCAAACGCGAGCAAACCCTTGCTCGCAACAAGTTCGCCGACGAGCAGGCCAAGCAGGAGAAAGACCTCGCTGCCAAACGCGAAACCGCCGAACGCGAACTCAGCGCCCGGGAAAAGGCCGTGGCGGAACGCGAGACAGAGCTCAAGGAGCTGCGTGCCCAAGTCGCCAGTCTGACCAAAGAGCGCGACGGCGCCATCAGCTCTGCCGTCAACTCCCTGCGCGACAAACTCACCGCCGAGCACAAATCGGTGATGGATCTGCAGCAACGCACGGCGGAAGGCGAAAAAAACGTCCTCCTCGCCCGGATCGAGGGCTTGGACAAAAACGCCAAGGAGCAGGCTGGTCAGATCAGTAAACTCAGCACCCAACTCGACGCCGCCTATGCCAAGGTGCAAGACATCGCCGTCAAAGCGCTGGAAGGAGCCTCGCAATCCAAAGCTCTGCAGAACCTGCAAAGCTCCTTGGTCGAATCCGCCCGCAAGAGTGAGAAATAACCGTAAATCTGGCGTCGGCAGCGGCATTCACATGTGCGCTTGAACTCCAAAAAGGGCTGTAAACACAGCCCTTCATGCTCATTCAAACATTCATCAATATTGTTTCTTTAATGATTTTTGCGTTAAAATTTCCGAAAGCGGTATGACACAAGGTTCTTGTTTCGATTTTGTCGTGTTGATAACTTCGACCCCCTCATGAAAGCCGCACGGTGACACAAGAATTTTGGGGTCCCTGATGATGAATTTTTACATTGATAATCAATGACTTAAGAAAATCAATCTGCGGAATTCGCAAGCCCTTGACGGCATCCTTACGAAATCCGTATGAAGGGGATTTTGGACGCTTCCCCCGTGGCGGATAAAGTGTCGCAGTGACAACGAGAAACTCAACGATGAAAATAGCCAAGGAGAGGTCAATGGACTACGGAGCCAAAGAACTGGGCATGAACAAGGTCGATCGCGGCCTGTACACCGCCGACACCGAGCGCGACAACTGCGGCGCCGGTTTCGTTTGCGACCTGAAAGGCCGCAAATCCAACGACATCATCCACAAAGCGCTCCAGATCCTGGTCCGCCTCACCCACCGCGGTGCGGTCAGCGCTGACAAAGAAACCGGCGACGGCGCCGGCATCATGCTCAAGATCCCGCACGAATTCTTCGAAAAGCGCTGCCGCGAAGAAGGCTTCAGCCTTCCCGCCGCCGGCGAATACGCGGTCGGCATGGTCTTCCTCCCCCGCGACATCGAGCAGCGCCAGTTCTGCGTCGAAGCCTTCAATACCGCCGTCACCGAAACCGCCGGCCTGAAACTCCTCGGCTGGCGTGAAGTCCCGGTCAACCGCGATGCCGTCGGCCGCATCGCCCGCGAGACCGAGCCCTTCATGATGCAGGTCTTCGTCGGCAAAGAGAAAGGCGTCGACGCCCGCACCTTCGCGGCCCGCCTCTACCTCGCCCGCCGCATCGCCGAGAACAAGGTCTGGAACAGCGACCTGTGCGAAAAAGGCTACTTCTACTTCCCCACCCTGTCGACCACCACCATCTGCTACAAAGGCCTCTTGATGCCCGAGTCGATGGTCAAGTTCTACAAGGACCTCGCCGACCCCGAGATGGCCACCAGCCTCGCTCTGGTTCACCAGCGCTTCTCGACCAACACCTTCCCCACCTGGGACCTCGCCCACCCCTTCCGTTACCTCTGCCACAACGGCGAGATCAACACCCTGCGCGGCAACGTCAACCGCATGCGTGCCCGTGAAGAGCTCTTCGCCTCCGAGCTCTTCGGCGACGACATCAAGAAGCTCAGCCCGATCATCATCGAAGGCAAGTCCGACTCGGCCTCGCTCGACATGGCCGTCGAACTGCTCACCCACACCGGCCGCAGCCTGCCCGAAATCATGATGATGATGGTCCCCGAAGCCTGGGAAAAACACGGCGGCATGTC
>JAYTMY010000187.1:0-6506 GCA_043748535.1 Lentisphaeraceae bacterium
TCTCTGACCCCGAAAAGCGCGCGAACAAGAAGCCTCAAACAGCTCAATAACAACACTTTGAATTCAATGTCTTGGGGAGGTTCTTCAGGAGGGTTGAGCCGAGGCACGAGGCGACACCCTGGGTTGCGCGATCCGCAACGAGTCGACCCCAAGGGGGTCACGGAAGGGTTCTGCGACTCCTTCAGAGTCGGGAATCATTTGGGCACATGGACCCAGGGTGTCGCCGATGCGGCTCAACCCTGGGCTAAATTCTGGGACTCCCTTGGAGTCCTGACGCCGCATTCCTCCGGAGGCCGCGCATGAAAACGACGAATGATTCTCGGGCACTGCGCGCCGAGCTGGAGCGATTGACGCGCGAGCTTCTGCGTGGCGAAGAGCCGATGCCGGCGGGGCTGAGCGCCGTGCAGGAAGAGCTGTGGCAGGTGGCGCGTGCGGAGCGGCTGGCAGAGGAGTCGCTGCTGGAACTGAAGGCGCGTTGGCAGCAGGCGATCCGATCGCGATTCTTCCCGCAGATTCCGAGGGAATGGGACTGGGCTTTCCCGTGGATCTGGATCGAGGGGATACTTATCCCTTGGGCCGAACGCGAGGGCAAGAGCGTCGAAGAGCTGCTGGCGAGTCCGGCCTTCATCGAGTCCTTGAATGAGCGCTTGTTGAGCCGTTTCCTCAGCGAGGACGAGGCTCGCAACTTGCTCGGTGAGGAGCCGCCGCGTTTCCGATGCGACACCTTCGACTTCGGCGATTGGACCCACGAGTTCCGCCATCTCTGCGCCTTGGCTTTGCTGCTCAGGTCCGACCGCTATTGGCTGGGGCAATTTCTGACCCGCTGCTCCTACGATCTGGCCTACGAGGCCTTGCTGGCGGCGAGCGATCTGTGTGCCTTCGACCCAACCCGTACCGAGCTTCGCGGCTGGTTCCGCGGGGCGGCCGACGCCTTGGAATTCGACCGGAGGAACGGAGCGTGAGGGCTGAGCACAAACACAGCCGGCAGGATGCCGGCGATCCCAGTGGTGAACCACGGAGGGTCAGCTGCGCCAATATCCCGGACGCCGATGCAGATGCATCACCACGAGGATTTGGATCTCCCGTGGGCGAACGCGATAAATCACAGCGTAAGGGAAGCGCCGCACTTGGCACCGGCGCAGGCTGGCATCCAGCTTCGGCCAAGCCAAGGGATGGGCAAGGATCTGTTGGAAAGCCGCATCTAGCTCAAGACCAAATTCCTCACCCAAGCCAGGTCGGCAAGATTCGTAATGCTCGGTGGCCTGCCAGATCTCAGCTTCGGCGCGATCCTCGATGCGAAACTTCATTTTGCGAAGCGGGCGGCGAACTTCTGACGCCAGTCTTCGAGGCTGATACTACTGGACTTGCCAGCATCGAGATCATCGGCGCGTTGGTGTGCCTCCGCAAGCCATGCGGCTTCGATCTCGGCATCAGGGGGATTGAGTCCGCGCAACAAGCTGTCGACCAAGGCAATGCGGTCTTCCAGAGGAAGATCTTGAACCTCTTGCATCAACTGCTGTGTCGTCATGGTGGAATCTCCGTTTGTCGTTCCACCGCAATATACTGCTGGCCTCCGGCAAAATCCAGCCGCCGATGTCGCTCATGGCTCGGACGCCTGAGGCCGCGTGTTTTGAATCTTGAATCTTGAATTTTGAATCTCCGCAGGAGCAACCATGATCATCGAAGAAATCATCCTCCACAATGTCGGCGTCTTCAAGGGCGAGCATCGCGTCGCCCTGGCCCCGCCGAAGAAGAGCCAGCCGATCATCCTGATTGGCGGCATGAACGGCGCTGGCAAGACCACCTTCCTCGAATCCCTGCAGCTCGCCCTCTACGGCAAAATGGCGAGTGCTGGCCGGATGAGCGGCCTCAGCTACGAAGAATATCTGCGCCGCTTGATCAACCGTCAAACCCCGGCCAAGCAGGGCGCCTCGGTGACTCTGACCTTCCGGATCCACGAAGAAGGCAAGGAACGGCGCTACGCCGTCAAACGCCTGTGGGCGGAAAGCGGCTCGCGGATCAAGGAATCCGTTCAGGTGGCGATCGATGGCGAATACGACGAAGTGGTGAGCGAGACCTGGCAGGAGCGCGTCGGGCGCTTCATCCCGCACCAGATGGCCCACCTCTTCTTCTTCGACGGCGACCGCATCGAAGCGCTTGCGGACCCGGCAAAATCCGCCGAGGTGCTGCGCACCGCGATTGACGCCCTGCTCGGCGTCGACTTGGTGGACATGGTGTGCAACGTCCTCAAGGCCTTGAAGCAGAAGGCGACCAAGGAAAAATCCAGTGACAAGGGTAAGGAGAAGCTGGATGGCATGGAAGCCCAACTGGCCGGCCTGGCGGCCAAGCTCGAAGACGCCAAGCAGGATCAAGCGCAGGCCTTGACCGAGCTTGAGCGCACCCAGAAAAAGCTAGCCGAGCTCGACAAGAACTATCGTGAACAGGGCGGCGAACTGGCCGAGAAAGAAGCCCTCATGCGCCGCGAACGCGACGCTCAGGAACGCGAGCGCGACAGCCTCGGGCGACAACTGTTGGATCTCGCCACCTTGGACCTGCCGCTCAACCTCTGCCGCAGCCTGATCGAAGCGACTTTGGAGCAATGCCGTCAGGAGGCACTGGTCAACGAAGGCGAACGCCTGAACCAGGCGGTGCAGGGCAAAATGGCCGGGCTCTTGCGGCGCCTGAAGTCCCTGGGACTTGACGCGCCGATGCTGAAGAAGGTGAAGGCGGAAATTGAAGCCGGACTACTCGCCCCCGATGAGAGCGCGGTGCAACGCTACCTCTTGCTGAGCAGCAGCGGCGAAGGTCGTTTGCGCAGCCTGATCAACGAAGGGCTGAACGAACAGCAGGCTCGCGGCAAAGCCCTGGTGGCGGAGTTCCGAGCGGCAAGCGAGAAGGTTGACAACCTCGAGCGCAAACTTGCCGCCGTGCCCGATGCCGGCTCCTTGGAAAACCTGCTGCAGGAGCGCGAAACCTTGCGCACCAGTGCCACCCAATTGAGCACCCGCAAGGAATTGCGCGGCACGCAAATTCTCGAACTGGAGAAAGAGCACGGTGGGATCAGCACCAAGCTCAATCGACTCTACGAAGACGAACACCGCAAGCAGATCGAAGATGCCGACATCGAGCGCCTCGGCACCCACAGCGACCGCGTCCGCCGCGCCCTCGAGCGCTTCCGCGCCAAGGTGACGGAGAAACACACCCATCGCCTCGAAGAGCTGATTCTCGGCAGCTTCCGCGAGCTCTTGCGCAAGGACGGCATGATCGCCGGTATTAAGATCCAGCCGCAGACCTGTGAAGTCACCCTGCGCGACGATCTCGGCCGCATCCTCAACCCCGAACGCCTCTCCATGGGCGAACGACAGCTCCTCGCCGTGGCGATGCTCTGGGGCATGGCCAAGGCTTCGGGACGTCCCCTGCCGGTGATCATCGACACCCCGCTCGGACGTCTCGACAGCGAGCACCGCAGCAAGCTGGTCGACCGCTATTTCCCCCGGGCTAGTCACCAGGTCTTCCTGCTCTCCACCGACGAAGAAATCAAAGGTGAATATCTCGAACGCCTTGGCAAATCCATCGGCCGAAGCTACGCCATTGAGTTCGACAACAAGACTCAGAGCAGCCGCATCCGCGAAGGGTATTTCGCTTGAAAACAATCCACCACGGAAAGCACTGACGACACGGAATGAACTCGTTTAAAAAACTGTTTTCTTCCGTGCCTTCCGTGAATTCCGTGGTTAAAAAACTGGAGTTCTCCCCATGTTCCTCGAAACCGTCCGAGTCTCGCAACGCGCCCGTGACCACCTCATCGCGCTCAAGCGTCACACCAAAATTGAAAACTGGAATGTGTTGTGCCGCTGGGCCCTGATGGCCTCGCTCAAGAATCCCGACCGTCCGAGCAAGGAAGTGACAACGCCGGAGAGCAACATCGAAATGACCTGGCGGACCTTCGCCGGCGCTAACGATGAAGTGATCAGCGCCCTGCTCAAGCAACGCTGCGTCATCGACGGCATTGATCCGACACCTGAGAAAGTGGCAGAGGAGTTCAAGCTCCACCTCCATCGTGGCGTCCGCTACCTTTTTGCCGACAAGGAAATCAAGTCGATCGCGGATCTGGTGGAGCTGGCGTTGTAATCCTTACAAGATCGCTACTGAAAACTGTAACCTAGGTCAGGTGCAAGGATGGGACGCGTGAAAAACAATTTTAACAATCCAGTCGCCGCCGACGATACCATGTTTTAGGGCGAGCGCGAGACGGAGCCGTTCCAGGTCAAAACTCGCGGCGACTACGAGCATCTGCCTTCCGGGTACACCGAGCGGATCGAGCGCCAGTTTCTGTGTAGCATCTTGGAACTCCCGGTTGCAATGCAGGATTTGGCGCTGGATGCGTACCCAAGTGGCAAGCAAAAGGTGCTCAGGCGTCGCCTTGTGGAAATGAGGGAGGCTCTACCACTCATGTCGGATCAGCATAAACAGGACACTCCACAGGATCCACAGGACTGATCTATTTTGCCGATAAGTAAATCAGGTCGATCAAGGAAGCGCGGATTGTAGATCAAGGTGAGATCGCTGCGCACTGCCAAGGTCGGGATCGAGCTGTCCGGCTGGCGAGGCAACCGCGACAAGAGATAACCGGAAAAAGGACTGCGCCATTCCGGATTCTCCGGTGTCAGGAGAGTTTGAGCCAGATTCTCCCAAGAGAATTTTACCGATTCCGCGGCGGAAAGATAAGATCTCCCCTCGGCCGCGAAGCTGGCGGCCATGGCTGTGTCAACGGCACTTTCTGGCGGGATGCGGGATGGCATGGGCGACCTTTGGTTTGGCGTGTCTTTCTTCAAGGCGTCTGGTCAAGGCTTTTCCGGCGTCATGGCGGCAAACGCCAGATTCAATCCGGGGCTCTGATTAAAGCCTTCTTCCCTGAGCGGCTCCACGCCTCCCATGACAATCCACAAAAAGACGGAATGAAATGCGATTCTAACAGCCCTGTTCGGTGGCGAAGGGACATACAGGAGTGATAGTTCCTCCGACTTTTCAAAGATGTGTGGTTTCTCCATTTTTAATCTCTTGACACCTCAAATTAACATACTATTTTGAAAATATAAATTTCAAAATAGTAGGTTCGTATGCAGATCCAGAGACCTTGGTTGCAGTTGCGTGTGGCGGAGGATCTGGAACTTTTTCCGGTGGTCTGCCTCCTCGGGCCCCGGCAGATCGGCAAGACCACCTTGGCCCGGCAGATTTTGCAACAGCATCCCGGTGCCATCGCCTTGGATTTAGAAAAGCCGTCGGAACGCCGCAAGCTTCACGATCCCGAGCGCTTTCTCCGCACCCATGCAGACCAACTGGTCTGTCTCGATGAAATTCAATTGGCACCGGAGCTCTTCCCGGTTTTACGCAGCTTGATCGACGAAGCTCGGCGACCAGGGCGTTTTCTCATTCTCGGATCCGCCACGCCGGCACTGCTACGCCAAGGAGCGGAAACCCTGGCGGGCCGGATCGGATTCATCGAAATGAGTGGCATCGGTTTGACGGAGTGGGCTGGCCGCGAGGCGACCGGCACGCACAACAGCCTTTGGCAACGCGGCGGCTTTCCACCCAGCCTCTTGGCTAGTTCCGATCGGACCAGCTGCCGCTGGCGACAAGCCTTCATCCAGACCTTTCTCGAGCGGGATTTGCCGCAGCTCGGCTTTCCTTGGCCGGCAGCTTCGCTCGAGAAATTCTGGACCATGTGCGCTCATTTGCACGGCCAACCGCTAAACCTTTCCGATTTGGGCCGTTCCTTGGGTTGTTCCCACGTCACCATTCGCAGCCAAATCGATGCTTTGGTGGGAGCTTTTATCCTCCGCAGCCTCCCCTCGTTTGAAGCGAACATCGGCAAGCAAATTATCAAAAGCCCACGCATCTACATTCGCGACAGCGGCCTCTTGCATCAGTTGCTCGGCATTGCCGATCAGGACGGCCTTTTCAGCCACCCCGTCTGTGGTGCCTCGTGGGAGGGCTTCGTCATCGAAAGTCTGCTCACCAGACTTGAAGCCGAGGGTTGGAAAGGATTCTATCACCGCGCCCGCAGTGGCAGCGAGATCGATCTGATTCTGCGACGAGGACAACGTGTGGTGGCAGTGGAGTGCAAGGCCTCCAGTGCCCCATCGCTCACCCGCGGCTTTTATGAGGCCATTGACGATCTAAAAATCGTCGAAGCGTATGTTGCGGCTCCCGTTGATGGCTCATACCCATTAAAAGAAGGCGTCACCGTTGCAAGCCCATCAGCAATCCTAGAGTTCCTCCTGAAATAAACTACTAAACTGAAAGCCAAAACTTCAATTTAGTAGGTTAGATGACCCACTGTCGATCGCCTTCCCCTCCCCCTATTTCCGACCCGCTCAAGCACAAATCAAGTATACATAATTGGCCCTATGCGCTCGTGAGTCACGAGTTCTACGCCCCTCTCCACCACAGTCGGCCCGCTGCCGCGCCGCATTAAAAATGGTCAGGCGGCGGCCCGGAACTTT
>JAYTMY010000188.1:0-14070 GCA_043748535.1 Lentisphaeraceae bacterium
CCGGGGTGAACTGGTTCGGTGCCGGATTGATATTATAACGTACTTTTGACAGTGTAATTCAACTTGTGCGAGAAGAGAGGAAAAGTGGGGAGAACCCAACCTTTCAACCTTTCAACCTTTCAACCCGGTTCCATTCCTCTGCTGCGGTTTTTAGGTTAAATCCGGCTGAAGCCGGGTCTCGCATCTGGTCGCGATTGAAGTGAGCGGACCTGGGGCGCAGTCCCAGCACAGAAATAAGATTCACTTCGAAAGAGGGTTTGATCCAAACAACAAAGCCGCCCCGAGTGGGGCGGCTTTGCCGGATTCAGGCGGCGGAATCTTAGCCGATGAGCTGAACGACAGCTTGGGGCAGCTGGTTGGCCTGAGCCAACATGGCGTTGCCGACCTGACCGAGGATTTGGAACTTGGCGAGCTTGGTGGATTCGGCAGCCATGTCGATGTCGCGGATTTTCGATTCGGCGGCACGCAGGTTGTCTTCATAGGAGAGCAAGGCGCTGCGGGTGTATTCCAGGCGGTTCTGCTGAGCACCGTTGGAAGCCCGGGCGTTGGAGATGAAGTCAATCGCCTTGGCCAGTTTGCCGATCGAGTCAGTGCTGCGGACCGAGAACTTCGTGGAGTTGATGATTGAGCCCCAAGTGACGCCGACATGAGTGGAGCCGGCAAGAGTGACGTTATCACTCGAATAGGTGTAGGTGTGGACTGAACCCATCACTTCACTGCTGGCGACTTGGAGGTCTTTCAGGTCAAGATCGATTTTCTGGCCGAGGTCGGGACCGATTTGCAGCGACACTTTGCCGCTGGGGTTGGTATCTGAGTTCGAGACGTTGACGACGCCGTTGCCGCCGCGGAAGAGATACAGGCCGTTGAATTTGGCGGCGGAGTCGCTGTGCGAGGTGATCCTGACCATCTCGACTTGCAGCTGTTTGAACTCAGTCTGAATATTGTCTTTATCACCGACCGATTTGGTGCCGTCGCCGGATTCGATGCTCAGCTCGCTCATCCGGCCGAGCATATCGTTCATTTTTTGCATCCAGGAGTCGACGGTCTGCAGCATGGAGAGGCCGTTATCGACGTTGGCGCGGCCCATGGCGACATTGCGAGATTGTGAACGCATCCGTTCACTGATGCCGACGCCGGACGGGTCATCGGAAACCATTTTGACGCCAGTCGACAAATGACCCATGGAGCGAGCGACTTCCTTGGAATTGGACGCAAAGCTGGTCCAGGTGTTGAAGGCGACGCTGTTGTTATTGATGGTGAGTGACATGTGATCCTCCGTGATCTTGCACTTCTGTTGTCGTCGACATCCTTGTCGGCGCCCACTGTGATCCTTTTTCAAGAAGCTCCTGTGGGAGCGGAGCTTCAGGTTTTTCACGAGTCCGATCCGTCGGTCCCGGGCTTGCCACTCAGTGGCTTGCATCCCTCTTCTTTCGGGGGGCAGAGGAGCTTCTTTAGTGGCTGGGGTGATTTTTTTTAGAATTCTCATGAAATTTCTTGCCTCGCCTCGTATTGAGGTCAGATTCAGCACTTTTTCATGCGGGTTTTGTCGCCATCTGAAGAAGCCGCAGCATTGTGCTGCTGAGCTGCTTTATTTTAAGAGGGAATTTATGGACGCGAAACTGATCGAGACGCTGTTTGAGATTCTGATGAACATCGCGGTGCTGACTGGCTTGATGCAGTCGCCACCGAAAGACCTGATGTCGATCTGCGCTCCCGAGCAGGTTCTCGAGGTCTGGGGTCAAGATGCCTCGCCCGTGGCATTACAGGCTTTTCTGGCGGGGAAGAAACCCGCTCCGGAAGAACTGAAGTTTGACGCTGCCGCTTTGGAGAAGGCTCTCCGCGAGGGCAGCCCGAAGGAACGCCGCCAAGCTCGGACCGAGCTGCTCGAAGCCGGCGAAGCGGCGCGTCCTCTGCTCACCCGTCTTGCCGCCGATGCTGACCCGGAGCTGGCCGAGCCCGCCCGCAAGCAACTGGCTCATTTCGCCGCTACGGAAGCCAAGAAAAAAGCCGACAAGGCTCCCGATCTCAGGGCTTGGGCCGCCCGCCGCCTCGGTCAAGTGCGCTGCCAAGCTGCCCGTCCTGTCCTGGCGAAGCTCGCCAAGGACAATGATCTCACATTGGCCCGCGAATGCGCCGCCGCTCTGCGGGCCCTGGGGGGCAAGACCGATGCGCCGGTGACCATCGACCTCCCCCGCCTGGCCCGCGCCCTGCCGCCCGAGATCAGCTTCGGCTTCGCTGCCGACCTGCATCGCGACGCCTCCGACAAATCCCTCGACGAGCGGCTGGCGCTGATCCCGAAAGACAAGGCACCCCCGTCGCTCGCCACCCTCTCGCCTAAACTGGCGCGTCAGATCTCCCTCGCCGTCGATAAAATCGGCAATCTCGAGATCCACGCCGCCGCCCTGTCGATGACGGTCGATGACGGTCAGCAGCACAGCGGCGGACGCCTCCTCGTAGAAGGCTGGTTTGACCTCAATCGCTGCCGCAGCCTTATCCCGCTAGACGCGGCCAAAAGCAAAGTCGGCAGCCGCGAGTTTTTTCAGACCGACGCAAAAAGCGCCGTACATCTCAGCGAGACCCTGTTTCTTGCCGTTGGCGTCGAAGATGCGGCGGATTGTGCCGCGGCGGCGAAGGACCTCGCCAGTCGCTTCGACCAGACAGACGCCAAGGGACCGAAAATCCTTGCCCACGGCATCAGCTTGCTCGAAACTGGCAAAGCCCGCCTGTGCTTCGCCGGCAAGTTCAGCCCGGCGCAACAAGACAAGATGCTCAAAGGCGTCGCCGAAATGCGAGCCGAGGCTGGCAAGATCCAGGCGCAAGGATTCGAAGTCCTCGGCATGATCGACTTTTTTGAATCGGTGGTGAGGGCGAAGTCCCTCGAACTGAGCTTCAATGACAGCCTCATGTTGGCGGGGGTGCTGCACGGCCAAGACGCCGCTGCCGCCGGGCTCGCCGAGGCCAGCCTCTTGAACGCCGATCGCGGCATCCGCAAAAGCCTCGCCACCGCCGCCTTGATGGCGCCGGAAATGCAGCGCGTCCTCAGTCGCATCGATCTGACCCAAGAGATATTCAGCGGCAAGGCCGACAAAAGCGATCTCCTCTTCACCTGCAGCGACGCCCTGCCTCGCATGATCTTCGGTGGCATTGCCAGCCTGGCTGCTCAAAATGCCCGCTTCGAAGCTGAATTTGCCGCCGAGGCCGAACCCCATGTCGTCCCCCAGCCCCTGCCGCCTCCCGCTCCCGAACCGGCCTTCGACCCCTAAAACCTCCGGGATACCTTTCATGCTTCTAGCCCTTTGGCGAGCTTTCCGCAACTGCTTCCTCCTCTTCGCGACGGGGGCGGCGATGCTCTGCCTGTACTGTGAGGCGATCGGCATTCCTCCCAACCTCGCCCTGGCGCTGCGCCAGGAGCTGCGCCGCAATGACATACCCTTCGATTTCGAGGGCGTTAAAATCGGCCCGATCAACGGCGTCGTCCTCGTTGGACCACGACTCCTCGATCCGCAAAAACGCGACACGGTGCTGCTCCGCGCCGAACAGGCGATGCTTGATTTCCATCGCGATTCCCTCCTCTCCGGGACTGCCGATCTGTCGCGGATCGAATTGAGCGGGGCCTCCTTCACTCTGCCGCTCGACGACGGCTCGCCGCTCGCCGTGCAAGACGTCCACCTCTCGGCCCGCCTGCAGGATGGCGATCTTCTCTGCGATTCGCTCTCCGGCACGGTGGCCGGCCTGAAGGTCAACCTCAAAGGTCATCTTGCTCATCTCGATAAGTTCAAGTCGGACGGCAAGGCCTTCGACGTAGCGAGCCTGCTGCCGCCGTCCGTGGCCCTGGCCTTGCGCCAGATCCGCGACGAACTGGCCCGCAGCCATGCCAGTGCCGAGCTCAATGTCGACTTCGATGCCGATATCCGGGATGCCGCCAAAGGAGTCTGGAAAATCGCCCTAGAGTCCACCGGCTTCAGCCGCTTCGGAATGCGGATCAGTGAACTCCGTCTCCGGGCGGAATCGCGCAACGGCCATCTCGACGGCGCTCATGCTGAATGCCGCTTGAAACGCGAAGGGCCGGAGGCCTGGTTCGATTCCGGTGAATGCCGTTTGAGCTGGAGAGATGGCATCTGCCACGTCGAACGACTGGAAGCCAGACTTCCCTTCCTGCATCTCTCTTTGGAAGGCGACATCGCCGGTATCGAGAAAAAGTTCGCCCCGTCCGCATCTGCAGTACCCAGCAGCCCAGAGAGCTGGAGCAAGACTTTGAAGCCAATCCGGCTCAATCTCCTCAAGGCCGGCCTGATCCGCACTCAGACGCCGAGCACCCTGCAAGGACGCTTCCATGTCGATCTGACTGATCCCCAGTTCAATCAAGCCACTGTCGACATCAACATCCCCGATGCCGAACTGCCGCCTTATGGCAGTCTCAAGAACAGCAGTGCCCGCCTAGTCTGGGAGAAAGGCCGCCTCAGCGCCCCCGCCCTGACTTTGCGTTACAACTGTCCCCCCACAGGGCTGCCATTGCCTATGCCCGATGGGAAAATCTTTAATCTCAAACTGCGTAACCTCGAATGCCGGGGGTTTTGGGATGGCGAAGTTCTGCGTCTGTCGCATGCCGCACTTGAACTGCCGTCCCTGCGTCTCGAAGGCTCGGGCCGACTTCGCGAGCTCACCCTGCAGCGTCTCCTCGCCGCTGATGACGCCCCGTCTGCCTCAGTTGCGAAACCTGGACCGGCCGACGATGCCCCGACGGCGATGGCAGCAGCCGTCGGCGCCCTCCTGGCCATTGATCGCCTCGCTCTCGAACAAGCAGCCTTCTGCCGTTTCGATTTTGATGTCCCCCTGGATCATCCCGACGCCGCGCGCTTCTCCGTCGATGCTGATGTCCCGGCCTTCACCTTCCGCGGTCTCGCTTTGCGTCACAGCCGCCTCCGCTTCACCGCCAACCCCGAACGGATCGTCGTCGACAATCTCGACCTCGGCATCGATAACGATGAACGCCTCAGCGGCGGCCTAGCCTACGACATCGCCAGCAAAAGCATCAGCGGCGAGCTCCGCGGCGGACTCCATCTCAACCGCATTCTCGGCTTCCTCGATCCCAAGGTGGCCCGCGGCCTGCAACGCATCCGCTTCGGCGACACCGCGCCGCAGTTTGACCTGCAAATCCTGCCCACTCCGATCGCTGATCTGTCGCAGATCCGGCTCGATGGCCACCTGGTCATCCATGACATCGCCTATCGCGGCCTGAATGTCGATTCACTCACTGGTCATTTGGTGCTCGAGCCCGGCAAGGTCTATCTCCGTCAGGGGCGGGCCTTGTCACGCGACATCAGCGGGGAAATCGATGCCTCTTTTGACTTCAAAACTCTCGACCTGCTGGTCCGCGCCGACCTCGTCAGCGACCCTCGGGTGTATGTCAATTTCATTGAACACCCCGAGGCGCGTAAAAACTATCTCGACATCTGGCAGAGCCTGACCTGGGACCCGACTTCCCTGATCCGGCAAACCGGCGTCTTTGGCTATCATTTTTCCGGGGGCACAACCCAGGACAATCTCTTCTTCTACGGCCACGCTGAAGCCGCCGGCGCCGCCATCAACGGACTGCGAACCCAGTCTCTCAGCACCGACATCCATCTCGAATATCCCGGCCAGGTCTTGCTCGATAAGTTCACCGTCCGGCTGACCCAAGGTTCCGCCATCCTCAAGCTCGGCTTCCGCAACCTGAGTGACGGTTGCATCGCCGATTTCGAGGGTCAATCGACCTTGGCTCCGCGCGATCTGCTGCAGCTTTGCGACCGCAGCCTGCGCGATCTGCTGCCTGGTTTCGACATGCCGGCATCGGCCACCGTCATCGCTCGCGGCAGCATGCCGCTCAGCGCCCCCGAAAAAATCTATTTGCAGGCCTCAATCGCCGCCCCGGCCCTCGGCTATGGCGTCCATCAAGCCACCGGCGTCGAGCTCAATCTCGGTATCGATCAGGGCAGAATGCTGGTGCAAACCCGCCGCTGCGGACTGCACCAAGGCGCCCTCGATGCTCATTTTGAGCGCGCTATCGCCGGCGGCCCGGCGATTCTCCAGCTCAAAGGCTCGCACATGGAACTGGGCTCCGTGGTCTCCGCTTATGGCGCCAAACATCTGAAAGCCGCCGGCGGCACCGTCGATTTCGATGCCGATCTGAAGCTGGAAATGAGTGACCATGATGCTCTCAGCGCGATGTCCGGTGACGGCCACTTCAAGGTCAGCGACGGCGCCTTCTGGCAAATCCCCTTCCTCGGCCCCTGGCTCGACAAGGTCGGCAGCGTTTTGCCCTTCTCTTCAGCCACCTCGATCCGCACTGTCAGCGCCAAGCTGAAGTTCCTTAATCAGAGTATCAATATTCAAGAGTTCAGCACCGATGGCTCAATCATCTCTCTCGCCGGCAAAGGCGCCTACCGCTGGTCGGACGGTGCCTACCACCTCGAAATGCTGACCTCCTATCTGAAAGGCGCCATCGCCCCCTTCGGCCTCGACATTCTTTCTGGCCTCTTCTCCCCGGTGACCTCGGTGATGAAAGCATCGGTCACCGGATCGCCAGGCAAAATGGAGTGGTCATTCGACCGGGTTGATGACTTCCTCGACCTCTTCCGCCGCCGTCGCGCCGCCGAAGCCACTCCCGGTGACCCGCCACCTCTTCCGGATGGCAAGTAATAGCCATTGGTTATAAACGAGTTGCGATGGCATGCTTCGTGCATTCTAGGTTCTCCAGAGAATCGACAATGACGAAGGAGTCAAATTTATGAGCGACACATTCAAAAACTTCTCAAGCGCGTGTTTGGGTGTTTGGCGCGGCATCGGCATCGCCCAGCGGATCAGCATCATCCTCGTCTTCGTCTGCGCCGCCGCCGCAATGTCCAGCATCATCTGGTACGGTAGCCGGGAAAACTGGGTGCCGCTCTTCGTCGATATCGACGCCAAGGACAAAGCCGCCGTGATGGAGCTCCTCCGCGAACGCAACATCCCGAGCCGCCACGCTGACGGCAACCGCTCTATCGAAGTGCCGGAGAAATACGCCGCCGAAGCCAAGATGCGAGTAGCCGAAAAAGGCATCGTCACCGAAGCCGATAGCAAAGACCCTTACGCCTATTACGACAATCCGAAGATGGGCGAGACCGAAGGACAGGCACTGAAAAACGAGCAGCGCGCGGTGCAGAACGACATCGCCCGTAAACTGCGCAAAATGCCCAATGTGCAGGACGCCATGGTCACCGTCGTCACGCCCCGCAAACGCGCCTTCCAGAAAGACGCGCCAAGCGCCACCGCCAGCGTCCACCTCGTCCTTGCCGGCAAAGCTAGCATCAGCAAGGGCGAAGTTGAAGCCATGCGCCACCTCGTCGCCGCCAGCGTTACGGGCCTGACTCCCGACAAAGTCACCATCACCGACAACCGCGGCCTGCTCCGCGCCCAGAATGACTCGACCCTGGAACTCGGCGGTGCCGATGGCCGCCAAGCTGAGTTGCAAGCCGCGATGGAAGACTACTACCGCCAGAAAGCGGAAAGCATCCTCAGTCCCATACTCGGCGCCGACAAAGTGGTCGCCATGGTCAACTGTGACCTCGACTTCAGCCAGATGCAGCGCACCAAGGAAAGCTTCGACCGCGACAACGCCATCGCCACCACTCAGAAAACCACCAGCAAAAACACCGAAAGTAGCAGCCCGGAAGCAGCGGTCGTCGGCAACGACAGCAACACCGTCGTCGATGTCTCCGATCCCGAGAAGGCCTCTGGCGGCGGCAAACCGGTCAACAAAACCACGGAAAACACCGTCGAGGTCAGCTCGGTCGTGCCCAAAACCATCGAGACCACGATGGAAAAAGGCGCCCGCCTGCGCAAACTCACCGTCGCCGTCACCATCGCCGCCCCCACCGCTGCCTTGGGCAAAGACGGCAAGCCCATGCCCGGCAATGCCGAAGAACGCAAGGTGGTGCTGGAGAAATATCGCAAACTGGTCGCCTCCGCCGTCGGCGCCGTCGGTATCAGCTTCACCGGTGAGGCCGCTCCTGCCGCTGCCAGCCTCCTGCCGCTGCGGATGGATATGGTCACGGTGGAAGAAGCTCCCTTCCAAATCCCCGAAGAATTCAAGCCGAGCGCCAGCGTCCAAGACGTCGCGGCACAGGTCGAAAGCCTGATGGGCACCGATCTCGCCCGGATCGCCGGCGGCACCCTTCTGCTCCTCCTGCTGTTCCTGATGCATCGCCGCATCTTTGGCGCCACGCAAGTGATGCGCGAGGACCTCGCCGGCGCCGGTGGCCCCAGTGGCAACGTCGGCGCCATCGAAGGACCAGGAGGCAACGGCCTCATCGGTGCTGACGGCAAGCCCATGCTCGAATCCGAGGAGTCCCTCTTGCCCAATCGCAAAGGCAACAAGCAGATCGCTCTGCTCAAAAAAGCCACCGACGATGAGCCCAAGGCCATCGCCAGCGTTATCGAAAACTGGATCGCGGAAGACAAGTGAGGCACAATCATGGCTGCTAAGAAAAATGATAGCAAGGACAAAAAAGACGAGCTCACCGCTTCTCAAAAAGCGGCCATTGTCCTGCTCAGCCTCGATAAGGCCGACGCGAGCCGGGTGATGAAAAACATGAACCCGCAAACTCTGGAAAAAATCACCCAAGCAATCTGGTCCATCGGCGAAGTCAGTGATGCCGACCGGGAAAATGCCCTCGAAGAACTGGGGAAACGCATCTCCTCCAGCACCATGCTCGGCGGTGCCGACAAGGTGCATGAACTCCTGGTGGAAGTGCTTGGTGAAGAAAAGGCGAGGGATATCATTGAAAGGGCCAAAAAAGAGGACAACACGCGCAAAGCCTTCAACTCTCTGGTCCACATCAAATCTGCCGACTTGGCGAACTTCCTGAACAAGGAACAGCCCTCGACCATCGCCATCGTTCTCGGCTTCCTGCCGCCGCCCAAAGTTGGCGAAATCCTCGGCGCCTTCGAGTCCGACCTCCGCCATGAAGTTGCCCTTCGCCTCGCCCTGCCCAAGCCAGCGAAACAAGATATCGTCCAACGCATCGAAAAAGTCTTCGTCCGCAACATCGTGTCGAAAATCGCCACCAAAAAGGACAAGGATCAAGACAAGGATATCGGCGGCCCGAAGATGATGGCCGAGATCATCCAAAGCCTCGATCGCGACACCGGCGACGGCATCCTCAAGTCCATTCAAGAGTCGCAACCCGAAATCGGCAACGAGATCGCTCAGCAGCTCTTCACTTTCGACGACATCGTTCGCTTCGGCCCGAAAGAAATGCAGCGCCTGATGCGCGATGTGCCGATGGAAAAACTGCCGATGGCCTTGCGCGGCGTCAGCGAAACCCTCTTCGCCAAGTTCGCCGACAACCTGTCGAAACGAGCCCGCGAAAACCTTGCGGAAGAAATGCAGTTAATGGGCCGAGCCAAGCTCGCCGACGTCCAGAACGCCCAACGCGAAATCGTCGCCATTGTCCGCTCCCTCGAAGCGGCCGGTGAAATCCAAATCTCGATGGGCGGCGACGACGACTACGTCTAAACAGTTAATTAAGAATTAAGAATTAAGAATTAAAAGTGAGCAGCAAAGAGCAAAGCCGCAGGAGGATCTGCGGCCTTGTTCATTCTTAATTATTAATTCTTAATTCTTAATTCTTAATTGCTTACGAGCGTTTCTTCTTCGGCTTCTCCTGCAGGCCGCGGCCGAGGGCCCAGTCGCGCATCGCCTCGACAGTGGCGGAGCGCTTGCGGCCGGAGACTTCCTTGGCAAAACGGGCCATGAGAGCGCGCAGCGCTGCCTGCAGCGTGTGCAGGAATTCCGCTCGTTCCTCAAAGCGCTCGAGCTTGTTCATTTTCTCTCCGTCGGGCAGCTTGACGCTGCGGAAGCCGAGCGCGTCGGCGTCAAGACTGAGATGCCAGACTTCATCGGGACGGCCGATCATCAGGCGGGCGGCGCGCAGCTTCTTGCCGGAGGCGAGGGCGGCGGCGGCTTCGGGGGCGCCGGTGGGCACGCCCTTGCGCAAGACCGATTCGTGCGAACCTTCGCCTTCCGCGGCGAGAGTGAGAGGGCCGTCGACGCCGACGGCGAATTCACCAAGGTCAGGCACGGTGAACTTGCCGCCGTCCTGCTCCGCCATGAACCACACCCAGGTGAGAAAGTCGCGGCCCATCCAACGCTCGGTGCCGTCTTCAAAGCCGTCGACCAGCTGGATCGGGTCGAGCTGTTCACCGGAGCTGGCGAGGACTTCCGCGACGCTCGTCTCGACGGTGATCGGCAGCATCGGGATTTCGAGAGCTTCAAGAATCGCGGTGGCGACTTCATCGGCACCTTTGGCCGAGGCGATGCCGATATACATCAGGCTGGCTTGCGGGTCGATCAGGACCGGGATGCCGCGAATCTGCGGCACGCCCTGCTTCATCAGCTCCTTGCGGGCTTCTTCCTTGATCTCGGTGCGGCGTTTGCGCGACAAGTAGCCGCTGCCTTCCGAGCCGGCGACCTTGATCGCCGCGAGTTCGCGCTTGGCGCATTCCGCCGCCAGCAAGGCGGGCGGGACGCGGCGCACCGCGGTGGCATAATGAAAGTGGCAGAAGTCGCCGATCCAGCAGGTTTCGGTGGTGAATTCGGTTTCCAGGATATGGCGGGCGGCAAAGCCGCTGACCGGCTCTTCGCCGACCTTGTCGAGCGGCTTCATCGCCTTGGCTTCAAGGCGTGTGAGGAGATCCTCGGGCAGCTCGCCATCGAGTTTGAAGAGGCTGAAAGAAACGCTGCCGTGATCGAAGGCCATAGGGAAATTCTCCTGGAGGTTTTGCGGATGCCGCGCAATCTGCCATGGAAAAGACGGCGGGCAAGCCCCTGCCGGAGATTGCCCGCCTTGACTTTCGTAGGGAAACCGCAGAAGCCGAATTCACCACAGAGACACAGAGGACACAGAGGGTTTTTCATTCATCAACAAAAATCTGTTGCTCTCTCTGTGCTCTCTGTGCCTCTGTGGTGAAAAAATTGCTCTGCGGCTCCTTGCTCAGCGATAATAATTCGGGTGCAGCTTGCGCAGGCGCTCGAGTTCGACGGTGACCAGATTGAAGGCTTCGAGCGGAGTGTCGGCGAACTGGAAGAGCTTCAGGTCGTCGGGCGAGATCATACCGGTCTCGGCCATGAAGTCGAAGTTGATCAGCTTTTTCCAGAAGCCCGAACCGTAGAGGATCATCGGGATCGACTTGGTGGTCTTGCGGGTCTGGATCAAGGTGATGACTTCGAAGAATTCATCCATGGTGCCGAAGCCGCCGGGGAAGACGACGATCGCCTTGGCGAGATAGGCGAACCAGAACTTGCGGATGAAGAAGTAGTTGAACTCGAGGTTCAGCTCTTCCGAGATGTAGGGGTTGGGGTATTGCTCGAAGGGCAGGCTGATATTGAGGCCGATGCTGCGTCCGCCTTCGACCAGGGAGGCGCCGCGGTTCGCCGCTTCCATGATGCCGGGGCCGCCGCCGGAGCAGATGTAATAATCGAAGTTCTTCTCGATCGACCAGCGGGTCAACATCTGGGCGAGTTCGACCGCGCCTTCGTAATACTGGCTCATGTCGAGGGCCCGCTGCGCCGCCAGGACCTTCTCCGCTTTGTTGCGTTTCGCTTGGCTGGCCTCGTGCATCATCGTCTGGGCGGCGGCCGCCGACTTGATCCGGGCCGAACCGAAGAAAGCGACGCTGTCACGGATCTTCTGGCGACGGAAGCGGTGTTGCGGCTCCAGCATCTCCGCCATGATCCGGAGGAGGCGGCCATCGGAACTGTTCATGAAGGCGTCGTTTTCGTAAGCCTTCTGCGGCTTGTGACCTTTGTGCGCGTGCTCGCTCATAGATAAATTCCTCCTAGGTGGATGGTCTATTATACGCCCTTCCCTTGGCTCTTTGCAAGCTTTTTCAAAAATACTGGCGCAAGATGCGCAAGTCGTGTATACTTGGCTCAAGACCCAAAACGAGGAGAACCCCATGCGCCGCAGCCGTTTCACTCTGATCGAACTCCTGGTTGTCATCAGCATCATCGCCATCCTCATGGCTATCCTCCTCCCCGCCGTCATGGCAGCTTACCGGGAAACCCAGAAGACCAAAGCGCGGGCGCAAATGGTCTATGTCAAGAATGCGATTCAACAGTATTACGACGCTTATCAAACCATGCCATCGGGAACCGGCGGCCTCAGCACTACTGGCGTTGCGGCAACCGCTACCACAACTTTGGTGACCGATTATTTGGTGACGGGCGTGCCCAATAACCCTCGCGGCATCGTCTTCTTTGCCAATGCCAATGTGGCAAAACAATTAACCCTGCCGTGGCCGGGCGGCGAGCCTGGGAACGTGACCAACGGCATGAAGGCCGTCTGGAACACTGCCACCAATAAAATTACCATCTACGCATTGTGCCCTTGGAGCAATAATTACGTTACTGACGGATCAACTTCGACAACCCTTCCCGGCACTCCCTGAATTCACAAGGACCCACACCATGAAACGCCGTAAATTTACCTTGATCGAAATGTTGGTGGTCCTCTGCATCATCGGCATTCTCATGTCCCTCTTCTTGGTCGGCGTCCAGCACGCTGTCAACGCGGCTAAACGGACCAAGTTCCTCGGGGCTGTCGCGACCATGAGAGCTACACTTGAGCAATACAAAAACAAGAATGGCGCTTATCCCGCAGCCACTTATGACCTCTGTTACCCGATCCTCGGGATTACTGACAATAAGCAGAAAGTTCAAAATCCATGGTCAAGTCTCGCCGATAACGCCCCACCCACCGATGTTTTTTCTGCTGTTGATACTGACGGAGATGGTGTCATCACTGCTGGCCCCAATAATGAACAAGTCCCTCAGTCATCTGCAGCTTGGACGAAAGACTCCAAGGGGAAGTGGATCCAATCCTGGGAATAACCACCCTCCCATCCTCTCTCAAAAAACCTCCGCCTTTCCGCGGAGGTTTTTTATTCCCACAATTTCCCTTGCGCTGGTCGCAAAAAGACCCCGGCCTGGGGCAGGCGGCGCAGGTGCAGCAGCAGCAAGCCGCAGGCGAAGCAGTCGTAGAGGGCGCGATGGGGACGGAAGTGGCCGTTCACCGCCATCTGCCGCAACTCGGCATCGATACCCGCTGCGCTCGCCAAGGCTTCGAGCGAGTGCTCTGGTGCCTTGGGCAGGCAGTGACGCGATAGCTGCAAGGTATCGAGCTTGGCGGGCGGACGAAAGCCGGGGAAAGCGGCGTGTAACAAGGCTTCATCGTAACCGAGATTGTGTCCGGTGAGAACACTGCTTTCCAGCCAGGGCGCGATCTCCGGCCAAAGCTGCAAAAGGCCGCTGGGGATGGGGCTCGAACGGCCGGGATCATCCGGCGGCGGGAACTGGCGTTCCAGATGAAACAGGATCTGCCCCTCGGCATTGATCACCAGGAGGCCGAATTCGACCGCCACCGGGCCATGGCGGCCGCCGACGGTTTCGAAATCGATGACGGCCCAAGGGCCGAGGGAGGGATCGGGTTTCATTGCACGAGTATCCAAGATGCTTCATGCCGCATGCAGGGAACTCCCGCGCTAGGATTCCCATCGTTCTTTTGCTGCTCGACCCCTTGCGGGTCGTACATGGTAGCCCAGGGTTGAGCCGCATCGGCGACACCCTGGGTATGTATTGCTCTCAGATCCACGACCCCTTGCGGGTCGCACAGCGCTGAGGCGAACGCTGTGCGACCCGCAAGGGGTCGGAGCTCTTTTTCCACCCATGACCCAGGGTCGAAGCGACCCTGGGCTACCATGTGCGACCCGCAAGGGGTCGAGCGCAGAACGAAAGACAAACGCATATTTGGGATACGGGTGGGCGTCATTGGGATTGTCTGGAGGATCCGCTTCAAGCCCGCGGCACTTCTTCGAAGTCGTAGGTGTATTCGCCTTGGCGGGTGATCGCCTTGATCTTGCCTTTACACAGGAAGCATTGCAGCGATTCGCCGGGGCGCAATTCCGAGCCGGTGCGGGCCGAGCTGTCTTTGTCGCAGAGCGGGCATTTGAAGTAATAACCGGGCATGGGGCCGCAGTGGCCGCCGCCGCAGC
>JAYTMY010000189.1:0-9631 GCA_043748535.1 Lentisphaeraceae bacterium
GTTCTGCGCTCGTCGCGAAGCGACGGAATGATTGTGACGTGGCTCGAGCTTCCAGCTCGAGTGCGCCCGTCGCGAAGCGACTAATACGGAGCTGCAACCGGCTGGCAGCCGGCGCTCCCAGGTGCCGTCGCTTCGCGACGAGCGCAAAACAAAAATAGCGGCAGAGGGCTGCCGCGCTCCCAGGGGGGCAACAAGCCTCCAGCGATCTCGATCGGGACGATCGAGCCACATCCAACACTGAAAGCCCCCAAGCATGAAACGCTCACCTGGAAAAATTCCCGTCACCATCGTCACCGGCTTCCTCGGGGCCGGCAAGACGACGCTGCTCAATCGGCTCATCGGCTCGGGACGCAAGCTCGCGTTCATCGTCAATGAGCTGGGCTCGGTGGGCATCGATGGCGATCTGGTCGCGGATGCCTCGGATTCGGTGCTGGAATTGCCCAACGGCTGCCTCTGCTGCGCCGTCCGGGGTGACCTGCCGCGGGTGGTGATGGAGCTGCACAAAAGCGGCAAGCCGTTTGAACAATTGATCGTCGAAACCACGGGAATTGCGGACCCCGCACCGGTGGCGGAAAGCTTCGCCTTCGACCCGATTCTCAACCGGATGCACACGGTGGATGGCATCGTCACCGTCGTCGACGCGGTGAACTTCCTCGATGAGCTGGCCAAAGAGCCGCAGGCGGAGCGCCAGGTCGCCTTCGCCGATCTGCTTTTGCTCAACAAATGCGACGACGCCGGCGAGGTCATCAGCGGCGCGGTGGAAGGGACGCTGCGCTCACTCAACCCCTTTGCCCCGGTGCTGCGTTGCCAGCGTTCCGACATCGATCCCTTGCTCGCCTTGGATCTCGGCGGCAGCCGCTTCACCAGCGAGGGCCTGCACCCGAGTCTGGCGATCCCTGCCGGCCTGCGCCATGGCCACCCGGTGCGCCACGCAGCGCTCAGCCTCGACCTTCCCGGCGAGGTCGATCATGCTCGTTTCCGCGGCTGGCTCGGTCACGTCCTTTTTGATCTTGCCGGCAAGGTGATCCGGATGAAGGGCATTGTCGCGGTCAAGGATCAGCCCGAGCGCTTGATCTTCCAATCGGTGCACCGCCTTTTCGAAGACGGCCGCGGCGCGCTCTGGAAAGACGGCGAAGAGCGTCGTTGCCGGGTGGTTCTGATTGGTGAAAATCTCGATGAATCGGCGCTTAAACGCGGCTTCGTCGAGTGTTTGGCGCCTCGCTGATCGAAGCCACCTTTGAACACGAAGAAGTGCCCGAAGCCCTTGTCGCCGGTAAAATCCTGCTCAGCGATCTTTGCTGAATGGAATTTGGTGCTGATTTTGGGCTGCATCAGTAGCGGAATGGCGATCATCTCTGCCGACATGCCGCGACAGCGGCGACGGAGGAGGCCAAACTTTCGCGCTGCCTCGTAGTCTGATGTTTTTTCGCCATAGCTCCTCATGTCTTCTATCAGATCGGCACCCTTCATGACGTCGGCTTTCCTGATCCACGGGGCTCAAGGGCTCAGAGATCGGAGATGAAATTCCGGCCAAATTCGAAAGCTCGCCTAGTTCCGGTTTGGGGGCCACTTCAAGTGACGGATTGAATCCGGTTTTCAACATGCTAGTGCGGCAAGGGAAATGGCGAGCGGCGGCGCTTGCTGGTATCGGCGGCGCCTTTCCCGAGCGGCCTCCAAGAGGATTTCCGGAGCCCTGCTCTAAATCCCAAAATTGTGCTAGATTCGCCGGCTCAAACACTGAAAGACAAAGGCTCATCATGAACATCGTCGTCCTCAAAGGCGGTCCTTCGACCGAACGCGAAATCTCGCTCAAGTCCGGCGCCGCCGTCGCCGAGGCTCTGCGTCAGGCTGGCCATCAAGTGTCCGAGATCGATTGCTCCTCCCGTGAACTGCCGCCTTTTCCGCTCGACACCGAAGTCGTCTTTCCTGTCCTGCACGGCGAGTGGGGCGAAGATGGCGAAGTCCAAGCGCTGATCGAAGCCCGTAACCTGCCCTACGTCGGCTGCGGCGTCGAATGCTCGCGTCTGACCATCAATAAACACGCCACCTGCCGCCAATTGAGCGCCAAAGGTATCGCCACCGCCCGCTCTTGGCTGCTCACCTCGCGCCAACAGCCGATGCCGCCGGACATCACTTACCCCCTTATCGTCAAACCCAATGCCCAAGGCTCTACTGTCGGCTTGACCCTGGTCAAAGAGGCCTCGCAGCTCACGGCCGCTCTCGACAAGGCTTTTGCCGTCGACCCCGCCGTGATGCTTGAGGACTTCATCAAGGGCACCGAAGTCACCGTTGGCCTGCTCAATGGCGACTCCTTGCCGGTGGTCGAGATCATCCCCCCCGGCGAGCTTTTCGATTTTGATGCGAAATACACCTACGCCCAGGGTCAGACCCAGTACAACTGCCCGCCGACGCGTGTCCCCGAAGCGGTGCAGGCGCGGATGAAAGAAATCGCCGAACAAACCTACGTCATTCTCGACGCTCGCGATCTGCTGCGGGTCGACATGATTTGGCGTGCGGAAGATGACAGCATCGTGGTTCTCGAGGCCAACACCTTGCCGGGCTTCACCTCATCGTCCTTGTTGCCGAAAGCGGCGAAACAGGCTGGCATCGACTTTCAGCGGCTCTGCTGCGGCTTGGTCGAAGCGGCCCACAAGCGCGGCGTCTGAGGTGATTTCAGCTTCCGTCTAGGTCAATCCGTACTTCGCCAATTCGGCGGCAGAGAGCGGTTTGGCCTGGGTTTTTTTATGCAGTAGCGGGCAGGCGATGGGCTCTTGATTGAGCTTGATCATGATGCCGGCGCAAGCGACGGCATCGGCTTCGGCGTCGTGATGGCGGAAATTCGGCAAGGCAAAATGCCGGGCCACATCGGGCAGAGAATAAGAAGTCCAGCCGGGGAAGAGTTTTTTGGTCAGCTGGTAGCTGCAGTTGCGGCGGTAGCACGGCGGCGACAAATGATAGCGGGCGAAAGAGCCGAGCAGCACCGAGTTGTCAAAGCCCATGTTGTGGGCGACCAGATAGGTGTCGGCGGTGATCATGGCGCCTAAGCCCGCGTCCCAGACCTCGGCGAAGGTGCCGGCGGAGGCCACCTGTTTTGGGGTGATGCCGTGGATGGCGACGCAGACCGAGGAGAAGCGGGTTTGGGGATTGATCAGCCAGCTTTTTTGGGAAACGATGTGGTTGTCTTCGACCACCACGACAGCGACGGCACAAGCTGAGGCCCGCTCGAATTCATTGGCGGTTTCAAAGTCGATGGCGGTGAAGGATCGGGGCAGGCCAGGAAGCGGTGGGCGCGGGTTTTTGGTCATGGGGGATCTCCGGCCCGGAGAAGACTCGCGAAATCGCCAAATGCCAGCGGCAGGAGGCCTTTTTAGCAGCAAAGAAAACGACCTCCCGGTGAAGGGAGGTCGTTTAGGGTCCGCGGACGCGGGCCGTTCAGGTAATTACTTACCGGAGACGACGCCGTGAGCCTTGAAGCTACGGGTAGCGGCGAATTCGCCGAGGCGGTGACCGACCATGTTGTCAGTGACAAACACGGTGGTAAAGCCTTTACCATTGTGAACTTCGAAGGTGATGCCGACCATGTCCGGGAGGATCATGGAGCGGCGGGACCAAGTCTTGATGGTTTTGCCGGCAGTAGCCTTCGCGACTTTCGCCTGAAGGTGCAGGTCGACAAAGGGACCTTTCTTGATGGAGCGGGCCATGGATTATTTCCTCCGGGAAACGATGTGGTTCTGCGAGACCTTGCGGGGATTGCGAGTCTTCTTGCCTTTGGCAAGTTGACCCCAAGGGGAGCGGGGGTGACCGCCGCCGCAGGTACGACCTTCACCACCACCGTGCGGGTGGTCAACCGGGTTCATCGCGACACCACGGACGTGGGGACGGAAGCCCAGATAACGCGCCGCGCCGGCTTTGCCGAGCTTGATCTTGGCGTGTTCGGCATTGCCGACGGTGCCAATGGTAGCTTTGCAGAGGAGGCTGATCAGACGAACTTCACCCGAGGGGAGTTTGATCTGAGCGAAGTCGCCTTCTTTAGCGCGGAGGATGGCGTACTGACCGGCGGAGCGGACCAGTTTGCCGCCCTTGCCGGGCTCGAGCTCGATGTTGTGGATGAAGACGCCATCGGGGATGCGCTTGAGGATGGTGGCGTTGCCGGGTTTGAATTCAGCTTTTTCGCCGGACAGGACGGTGGCGCCCTGAACCAGACCATCGGGAGCGATGATGTAGCGTTTCTCACCGTCCACATAGTGGAGGAGAGCGATGTTGGCAGTGCGGTTGGGGTCGTACTCGATGTGAGCGACCTTAGCCGGCACGCCATCCTTGTCGCGACGGAAGTCGACGACACGGTAAGCGCGCTTCACGCCACCGCCGCGGAAGCGGGTAGTGGTGTGGCCTTCGTTGTTACGGCCACCGGACGAGTGCTTGCTCTCGACGAGCGATTTCTCGGGGGTGGTGCGGGTGATTTCGCTGAAGTCACGGGAGATGGTGTGACGCTGCGATTTCGTGTAGGGATTGTAGACTTTCAGGCCCATGGTATGCCTCTCAGATCAGGTTGAGGGTCTGGCCGGGCTTGAGCGTAACCACGGCTTTCTTCCAATCGGAACGATAACCGGCGGCTGCGGTGCGCTGACGCTTCGCTTTGCCGGCATAGTTCATGGTATTAACCGCGGCGACTTCGACGCCGAACAGGGCTTTGACAGCCTTGGCAATTTCGACCTTGTTGGCCGCCGGAGCGACGCTGAAGGTGAACTTGTTGTTTTTCTCAGCCAGGGCGTTGGAACGCTCGGTGAGAATAACGGACTTGATGGTGTGGTAGTGGCTCATGGATCAGGCCTCCTTGCTCAGACGAGCGCCGATGGTTTCGAAAGAGCCCTTCGAGAGGACGACTTTCTTGCCAAGGAGCATTTCGTAGGTGTTGACTTCGGAGGCGAGGACCAGATCGAGACCGCTGATGTTGCTGAACGAGCGCCAGGCATTGGCGACGGCTTTGAAGCCTTCGACAGTGTCGACGTTGTCATTCAGGATGACCAGGGAGCGGTTCGAGGCGCCGATCGTCTTCAAGAAGACGTTGGCGGCCTTGGTGCTGATGGTGGGGAAGGTGAAGTCCTCGACGACGATGACGTCGCCGGCGCTGACGCGTTGCCAGAGGGCGCGGCGGAGAGCGAGGGTCTTAACTTTCTTGTTGATGTTCTGGGCGTACGAGCGGGGTTTCGGTCCAAAGATGATACCGCCGCCGCGCCAGATGGGAGAACGCTTCGAGCCGACACGGGCGTTGCCGGTGCCTTTCTGCTTCCAGGGCTTAGCGCCAGAACCGGAGACGTCGCCGCGGGTCTTGGTGCTCGCCGTGCCGGCGCGAAGGCCAGCCAGGAAGGCGTTAACTGCTTCATAGACCGCTTGCTCGCCTTTTTCAGACTCAAGCCAGGCGGGGTTGACTGAGAAGTTGCCTTTGGCGGCACCGCTCATGTCGAGGATTTTCAGTGTGGTAGACATGTGGGTGCTCCTTACTTCTTGATCGCCTTGCGGACGATCACCAGGCCATTGCGGTGACCGGGGACAGCGCCCTTGACGAGGAGAACATTCTCCTCAAGACGGACTTGGACGATCTGCAGGTTCTGGACGGTGCGGGTGACAGCGCCCATGTGGCCAGGGTAGCGCTTGCCGGCGAGAACTCGACCGGGCCATTCACGCATGCCGGACGAACCGGGACGGCGGATCCAGCCGCCGCCGTGCGAGGCACGACCGCCGCGGAAGCGGTAGCGTCGGACGACGCCCATGAAGCCACGGCCTTTGGTCATGCCCTGAACGTCGACGAAGCCGAAGTCCTTGAAGCTTTCCACAGTGACCACGGCGCCGGGGGCGACGGTGGCGTCAGCCGTGAGACGGATCTCACGGATGATGGCCGGGGGATTTTTGTCATTGCCGGTCTTGGCGAGGTGGCCGAGAACTGCTTTGGTGACATTTTTGACTTTTTTCGCGCCGAAGCCGAGCTGAAGGGCTGAATAGCCGTTCTTCGCTTGGGTGCGAGTTTCGAGAACGGGGCAGGGGCCCGCTTCGATGACGGTGACGGGGACCAAACGGCCCTTGTCATCATAGACCTGGGTCATGCCCAGTTTTTTTCCGATAATGCCGGACATTTTACTGCTCCTCAGTCGATCTTAACCAAGATGTCCACGCCAGCGGGAAGGTTGAGCTTTTTCAGCTCATCGACACTTTTGGGGGTGGGTTCGACGATGTCGAGAAGGCGCTTGTGGGTGCGGATCTCGAACTGTTCCATAGACTTTTTATCGCCATGGGGAGCGCGGTTCACGGTGAATCGCTCAATGCGGGTGGGCAGAGGAATCGGACCGGCGATACGAGCGCCAGCGCGTTTGACAGTGCGGACGATTTCGCCGGCGGACTGGTCAAGGACGCGGTGGTCGTAGGCCTGGAGTCGGATTCGAATGGTCTGTTTGGCCATTGTTTACCTCGAGTGTTTTTTGTGCTGTGGCTCTTCTGCTAGCTGCCGTCAAGAGACGCGATGAGGCGTCTCCAGATGGCGAGGCCGGAAGAGGGCCGTCAATTAACTTCCATCCTCATCCTTTGCAAACGCTTCAAACCAGAAAAATGCAAAAAATCAGGGCGAATGAGGAAGGATACAGTCTAGATTCCACAGCTGAACGTGTTTGAGCTCAATGCGCTCGACCCCGAAGCGGGTCGTTGATTTTAGCCCAAGGTTGAGCCGCATCGGCGACACCTTGGGTCAAAGAGAGTTATGAATTTCGACCCCAACGGGGTCGCGGAAGCCCGGCACTTGCGGTGCAATTTAGCTTCAATCTTTCTTGCCGAGCAGAGCGTTGAGCTTGGCATTCACCGCTTCATCATCGACCTTCGGTGCTGCCAGCAAGACTGGGAGATCAACTGGTTTGGTCAGCACTTTTTCCAGGGTCGCCGCCGCAATTTCTTCGCTCGGGGTCAGCCCCGGAAGAGCGGTCGGGGCGGGCCCCGGCGCCTGGCTGAGCTGACGCAGCAAGTCGGGGCCAGAAAGGTGGGTGGCGAGCTTGCCGGCGAGTTGGGCGCCGGAGCTGTCCACCTGTTCCGAGCGAGCCTTGGCGACAACATCGAGGAAGAGTTGTTCGAGGTCGCGACGCACCGGCTGGCTGCGATGAGCCAGGCCTTCCGACGCCAGGAAGGCATCGAGGCGAGCCGATTGCTCGACATTGAGACCGCTGAGATCGAGACGGCGATGCCCGGGCTGCTCGAGCAGCTCTTCCAAGGTGCCAGAGGCGCGGATCTGACCGCCATACATCACGGCAGCGCGATCGACGACATCTTCGACATCGGCCAGAAGGTGCGAGGTGAGAAGAACGGTTTTGCCACGCCCGGCAAGAATTTTGACCAAGTCCTTAACTTCGCGGCAGCCGACTGGATCGAGGCCGGAAGTGGGTTCATCGAGAATGATGAAATCGGGATCGTTGACCAAGGCCTGAGCGATGCCGATGCGGCGCGCCATGCCTTTCGAGAATTCCCCCACCGGCCGGCTGCGGACATGGCCAAGGCCGACCATTTCGACCAACTGCTCGGCGCGAGTCCGGCATTCCTTCTGCGGCAGGCCGAAAAGCGAGCCGAAAAACTCGATAGTTTCAATCGCATTGAGATGTTTATATAGGGGGGTTTCTTCCGGCAGATAACCGATGCGGGCTTTCACTGCCAGATCGCGCGGGGAGCCATCCAGGACTTTCAGACTGCCGCGAGTCGGGAAGACCAGGCCCAGCAACATCTTGATCGTCGTTGACTTGCCGGAACCGTTCGGCCCGAGCAGACCGAAGACCTCGCCACGACGAATTTCAAAGTCGATGCCATTCACCGCGCGTGATTTCGGGCGACCCCAGAAATCGCGGTAAACCTTCTCCAGTCCGGAACAAGTCACAACCAGATCAGTGGCGGGCGCGGCAGTATTCATGCAATCTTCTCCAAGTCTGGGGCTCAAACTAGCGCCACTGCGGCGGCTGACTATGAGAAACACATGGCATTCCTTACCGAAGTCACGTCGCCATGACGCCCTTGAATCCGGCAAGCCACTCAGGGAAGAAACTTACATAAATCGTAACGATGTTCTGTTGCTGACTATAGATCGGACAATTTTTGGGGATAAGCTTTGCTTGTACCGCTAATTTTCGTAAAAACCTCTTGATGCGAGTCTTAACATGGCCCTAACCGAACTCAACGAAGCTCATTTCAGCAAAGAAATGTTGACCATTTACCAGATCTCCTTGGCGATGGTCCGGCATAAAAACGTCAACACCCTGCTCAACGAGGTGCTCGACATCCTCGACCAGAACCTGATGGCGCGGCGGGCGACTTTAACTCTTTTCCACACGAAAGAAGACGCCTTGATCATTGAAGCCTCGAAGGGCTTGACCGCCGTCGAAAAAGCTCGCGGCCGCTACAAACTCGGCGAAGGAGTGACCGGTGAAGTCGGCAAGACCAAACGCGGCGTCATCATTCGCGATGTCCGCACCGAGCCGCGTTTCCTCGACCGGACGCTCGCTCGGATCAACCAAGACATCGCCTTTGTCTGCGTCCCCGTGGTCAAGGAAGGTCAGCTTATCGGCACGATTTCGATCGACCTCGACAACAAGGACGAAGAGCGCCTGCACCGCGCTGCATCACTCCTGCAGATCACCGCCAACCTGCTGGCCGACGCGGTTGCCCAGATCCGCACCCAGCACGAAGAGAAGCTGCAGCTGCGCGCCGAAAACACTCGCCTGCAAAAAGAGCTCGGCAATCGCTACAAACCGAGCAGCATCATCGGCAACTCGGGCGCTATGCAACGGGTCTACGAACTCATCTCGCAAGCCAGCGACACTCATGCGCCGGTTCTCATCCGCGGCGAAAGCGGCACCGGCAAAGAGCTGGTCGCCCGCTCCATCCACTACTCCGGTATGCGCCAGGGCGGACCCTTCTCGGTCCTCAACACCGCCTCCATCCCCGAGCCCTTGCTCGAGAAGGAAATGCTCGGCACCGAGCGCGATGGCCAGGTGATCAAACAGGGCCTTCTGGAACTCGCTCACGGCGGCACCCTCTTCATCGACGAAGTCGCCGAACTGGCCGCCCCGCTGCAAGCCCGCCTCGAGCACTTCCTCCAGCACCAGACCATCGTCCGCGTCGGCGGCGCCCAGCCGGTGTCGATCAACGTCCGGATCATCACCGCCACCTCGCGCCACCTCGAAGATTATCTCGAACAGGGACGCTTCCGCGAAGGCCTGTATTACCGCCTCAACGTCTTCCCCATCGTGGTGCCACCCCTGCGCGAACGCAAGAGCGATATCATCATTCTCGCCGACCACTTCCTTGAAGACTACAACCGCACTTACAGCCGCCATGTCACCCGCATCTCGACCCCGGCGATCAACATGCTGATGGCCTACCACTGGCCCGGCAACGTCCATGAACTCAAAAACGGCATCGAGCGGGCGGTCTTGGCGACTACCGACGACGTCATTCACGGCTACAACCTGCCGCCGTCGCTGCAGACCTCGGCCAGCACCGAGAGTAGCGAAAGCTCGCCGGTGAACGACTTGACGCAAGCGGTGGAGACCTACGAGCGTGAGTTGATCATCGAAGCCCTGAAAAAGCACCGCGGCAATGCCGCCGC
>JAYTMY010000190.1:0-16977 GCA_043748535.1 Lentisphaeraceae bacterium
GGCGCCCTGTACAAGTCGGAACAGCATGGCGACAGCAGCAGCTGCCGCGTCCTGCCCTCCATCGGCGACCATCCGCTGCTCTATTCGAAGACTTCCGACCCCAAGGGCACATCGCACCGCTTCCTGCTCTTCTTCGAGGTCTACGACGCCAAATAAGACCTCTGCCATCGGCATGAAAAATCCCCCGCAGTCTCCTGCGGGGGATTTTTTGCGCTCGGCGCTTATTTGGCGTGACCGGGGGGCAGGTCGACCTTGATGCGCAACTCGCGCAGCTGCTTGGTGCTGACTTCGGCGGGGGCGTTCATCAGCAAGTCCTGAGCTTGCTGGTTGAGCGGGAAGGCGATGATCTCTCGAATGTTTTTCTCGCCGAGGATGAGCATGACCATGCGGTCGACACCGGGGGCGATGCCGCCGTGGGGCGGGGCGCCGTGTTTGAAGGCGTTGATCATGCCGGCGAATTTGACGTCGACGGTGTCGCGGCTGTAGCCGGCGATCTCGAAGGCGCGGTACATCACTTCCGGCGAGTGGTTGCGGATGGCGCCGGAGCTGAGCTCGATGCCGTTGCACACCAGGTCGTACTGATAGGCGTTGATGGTCAGGGGATCCTTGGTGTTCAAAGCCTCGAGACCGCCCTGCGGCATGGAGAAGGGGTTGTGCGAGAAGTCGACGGCGTTGGTTTCGTCGTTGAACTCATACATGGGGAAGTCGACGATCCAGACGAACTGGTAGTCGTTGGGATTGATCAGGCCAAGTTCTTCGCCGAGTTTGGTGCGGACCTTGCCGGCGTAGTCGTTGGCGGTCTTTTCCATCTCAGCGACGAAGTAGACGACGTCGCCGGTGTCGGCGCCGGTGGCCTGCTTGATCAAAGCGAGGATCGGCTCGGTGAGGAATTTGGCGAAGGGCGACTTGATGCCGTCGGTGTCGAAGACGAGGTAGCCGAGGCCTTTGGCGCCGAGGCTGATGGCGAATTCGCCCATCTTGTCGTGGAAGCCGCGGGACTGCGACGCAGCGCCGGGGGCCTTGAGGGCGCGTACGACGCCGCCCTTGTCGATGACGCCGGCGAAGGCCTTGAATTCCGAGCCTTTGAAGGCGTGGGTGACATCGGCGATGCGCAGCGGGTTACGCAGGTCGGGCTTGTCGTTACCGAAGAGGCGGAGGGCGTCTTTGTAGGCGATGTGGGGGAATTGACCGGCGGGTTTTTTCCACGAGGTGAATTCCTCGAAGGTGCCGCCGACGACATTTTCGACCACGGCGAAGACATCTTCCTGGGTGGCGAAGCTCATCTCGAGGTCGAGCTGGTAGAATTCGCCGGGCGAGCGGTCAGCACGGGCATCTTCGTCGCGGAAGCAGGGGGCGATCTGGAAGTAGCGGTCGAAGCCGGAGACCATGAGGAGCTGCTTGAACTGCTGCGGCGCCTGGGGCAGGGCGTAGAACTGGCCGGGGTGCATGCGCGAGGGAACGAGGAAGTCGCGGGCGCCTTCGGGCGAAGAGGCAGTGAGGATCGGGGTCTGGAATTCATTGAAGCCGAGGTCGGTCATGCGGCGGCGGAGCGACGCAATGACCTTGGAGCGGACGACGATGTTGTGGTGCATCTTGGTGGTGCGCAGGTCGAGGTAGCGATACTTGAGGCGCATGTGCTCGGGCATCTCGGTTTCGGCGGCGACCGAGAAGGGCAGCTCCTGGACCTTCGAGTGAAAGATGATGGCATCGGCGTCGAGCTCGACCTCGCCGGTGGCAATCTTCGGGTTGACAGTGTCGGCGGCGCGTTGGACGCACTTGCCGGTGACGCCGATGACCGATTCGAGCTTCCAGTGATGGACGTCGGCGCTGAAGCCTTTCGAAGGGTGGACGACGATCTGGGTGATGCCGTAATGGTCACGCAGGTCAATGAAGACGATGCCGCCGAAGTCGCGAACGCGGTGAACCCAGCCGCCGAGGCGGACGGTCTGGCCGGCGTGTTCCGGGCGGAGCTGGCCGCAGGTGTGGGATCGGTGGGGATGGAGTTTATCGCTCATCGTCGGGTTCCTCAAAGGTTGTTAGAAGCCCGGGAATTTAGCTTGACTCGCGGGAAATGGCAGTGCGCTGACACTGATCGAGAAGGAATCCAGGCAAAAAAACACCCCGCGTTGCCGCGGGGTGTTGGAAGCTACTGCGGGATCTTCAGTTGAAGAGGCCGAGGATAGCGCTGAAGAAGTTAGCGATGCCTTTGCCGATGCCGGTAACGGCGCCGGAAACGAGCTGGGAGACGCCGATGATGATGCCGGCGTAGATGATGCCGATGGCAGTGTTGCCCTTGGCAAATTCAGCGCTTTCGTCGATGTCTTTGGTGAGCTTGTCCATGATCTTGAAGACCACGGTGATGGCGAAGGAGGCGACAGCAAGGGCGATGAAGAGGTTCAGTCCAGCACCGACGAGACCGGAAACACCTTGTTTCCAAGCGTTGACGGAGTTCATGTTGCTGAGCATGTCGCCGCAGATGTCGGACATCGATTTGATGCCGGAGGAGACGACGTTGGTGTAGGCGATGACGATGCCGGCGGCGAGCAGAGCAACGGCATTGTTGCCGTTTTTCAGGGCGGGCCAGACGTCGAAGTCTTTGCCGTCTTTAGCGAGCAGTTTGCCGAGAATTTTGAAGCCAGTGATGATGGAGAAGGAGGCGATGGCGAGGCCGATGATGACTTGAATGATCGAAACCAGGAGACCGAGACCAGCACCGAGGAGGTTGCTGCTGCTGTCTTTCGGCGCGAGGCCGGCATTGGCGACAACTTCGTTGCCTTTGGCGGTCAGTTCGGCAGCTTTGGCGCCAAGCTCGGGCTGTTGAGCGGCAGCGCAGAGGGCGAGGGTGAAGAGAGCGGCGAGGAAGAGGATTTTTTTCGATTTCATGGAGGACTCCTTTGGGGTGTTTTGACAAGGCGGACGGACAATACAGGACATCGAATCCGATGCAAGTTATCAACAGGGAGGAAAATCAGAATCCGAAGCCAGCCAAGCTTATTTTTTCACCCAGACGTCCGCGGCATCTTTGAGCTGAGATCCACCGACGACTTTCCCTTGGTTGACGAGGCAGATAAAAGCCTTGTCATCGGCGGCGACGCCGTTGCTCATGCAACGCAGGGACCAAAACTGCCGGAAGGCTTCGGCGAGCTGCATGCGCTCCTCCATGCCTTTGCCGGCAAAGGCAGTGCTCACTTCCAGATAAACAACCGCGGCTGCGCCCTGCTGCTTGGCGTACAAGCTGTCGACCAAAGCCACATGGCTGCGACGGGCTTGGACATTGAGCCAATTCTGCAGCTCCATCTGGGGGTACTTCAGATGCTCCGGGCTGTCACTCGGAATGGTCACGAAGGCATCGAATTTCGGCAGCCAGTTGGCCGCGGATTTGGTCGAGCTCGCGTCGGTATGTACCGATACGACGGCCACCGGCGCTGGGGGCAGCGCGATGCGGGCGCTGAGATCATCGGAAACGCGTTTGCGAGCTAGGCGAGCGGCTTTTTTTTCCGGGAAAAAGAGTTCCATGCTGTCGCGGCGGAGGACGCTGTAATGAGGCTCGCTGCGGCCCTTGATGCCGATGTATTCAAGCCGGACGCGCTCCTTTTCGGCGAGGACCTCGGTCGGGATCATCTCCTGTGGCTCACCGGTTTTGAAGTAGATCATCATTGGCTTGCCGAGGGCGGCTTTAGGCAGCTTGGCGAGTTCTTCCGCGAGATATCGTTCGAACATCAATTCAGCTTGGGATTTGACTTCTTTCGGGGCTTCCGGGGCGGAGGGCGGAGTAACGGGCTCGACATCAGGTTTGATATCGACTGGTTTTTCCTGGGGCTTATCCTCAATGGCCGGCGGCACTGGCGCTGCAATGACAGGCGCAGGCTTGGCGGCGATACCCATCCACCCCTGGGTCGGGCCGGCGAATTCCGAGGCGGCGAGGCCTCCGACAATGAGGAGAATGACGATGATCCAGAACGAGCTGCCGCCGGATTGTTTCGGCGGGCTTTTGCGAGGGGCTGCTTGGGTCATGAGGAACTCCTTTGGCATGTACATAAAAACCCCGCAGCTGAGTTCAGCTGCGGGGAAGGATGGTTTTGCTTTAGCGTCCGACTTGCAGGCGCATGGCGAGTTTTTCCGGTAGGCCGCCATCGAGAATTTTCTTCTGGGCCGTGGCGATATCGTACTCGACCCGCTGCAGCTTGACGACCCGCTCCTCTGGGTCGAAGGTGGCGAAGGAGGCGCGGGAGTCGCCATCACGGGGTTGACCGACGGAGCCGACGTTGATCAGGTATTTGTGATTGGGGTTGAGCGTGACTTGCTCAAAGCGCCCGGCTTGGATAACGCCTTTACTGCCGCCGATTTGTTCATAGGCGAAGGGCACATGGGAGTGACCGATGAAGCAGTAGGGCAGACGTTGGTAGGAGAAGCAGTTTTCGGCATAGTACTTGTCGAAGATGTAGCCCCAGGCTTCCGGCGAGTCGAGGGTGGCGTGGACAATGGTGCACTTCTGTTGCCAGAGGTTTTTGGTCATCGGCAGATCGGCGAGCCATTTGCGGTCGTCATCGGAGAGTTGTTCACGGGTCCAGTGGACGGCGTGCGCGGCCTGGGCATTGAAGCCGATCAGATCGTTCTCAGTGGAGACGTATTCATCGTGGTTGCCCTTGATCACCGCCAGGCAGTTGAGATTGCGAATGATGTCAATCACTTCTTTCGGGTTGGCGTTGTAGCCGACCACGTCACCGAGGCAGATGTATTTTTGCACCCCGAGCTTTTCGCCGTGTTCAAGAACAGCGGTGAGAGCTTCGAGGTTGGAGTGAAGGTCTGAAATGATACCGTATAGCATGAGCGGGTTCCCGGGCTTATGTCTTACAACCAATCTACGGCGTTTCTTGCCGCAAGTCAACATAGTGGCCGCGCTCATCTGCAAGAGAAAGGCGCCAGAATGCCAGTTTCTTGTCGCGATAATCGAATCGCCCATGAAAACGGCGGCCCGAGATGACATGTGGCAAGAAGTGCCGGTCGCCCTCCCAAAGATTGAGTCCCAGCAATTGTGACTCCGGAATCCACTCCAATCGCCCCTCAGGACAGTCGCCGGGCTCGCCGGCAAAATCGTCGCAAAGGAAGACGTGGACACTCCAGTCAATGCCATCCTTGAAGACGGGGAAAGTGAGGTGACCACAATCACGCAGACTGCGGGCTTCCAAACCACTTTCTTCCCGCAGCTCGCGAGCCGCGCATTCCAACGGCGACTCCCCGGCGTCGACCTTGCCCCCGAGGCCATTCCACTTGCCGGCATGGATGTCGCCGGGGCGTCCACCACGGTGCAGCATCAGCCATTCTGCGCCGCGTTTGACATAGACTAAGGTGGCTTCAATCGGACGTCTGATTTCGGACATGATGTCTTCCTAGGTTAGAGGCGCAAAAAAGCCGGCCGGAAATTCCGGCCGGCGAGTAAATCATCGAAGATCAGACCAAAACGATGTCGCTGTCGATCCGGATGGTGTCGCCTGAATTGTTCAACCATTGATAGATCGAATACTCACCTTGAGTGCCTACGAGACGGAATGCACTGGAGTCAATGAGGTCGGAAGCATCGCCATCAATCTGAGCGAAGGCGAAGAGCTGATCAGCGTTAAGAGCGACAAACTGCGCCTTGCTGTCGGCAAGGTCAAGGATCTCCACTCCCGAGATATTGGTGCCGGTGAGATTCAGACGGCCTTCGCCAAGGCGCAGGGTGTCGGTGCCGTCGCCGCCGGTGACCGAGCCGAAGACGCCGTCAGTAATGAACAGGTCTTTGCCAGCGCCGCCGTCCATCACATCGCCAATGTTGCCGTAAATCGTGTCGTCCCCTTTGCCACCGGAAAGATTGTTGGCGGATCCATTGCCATAAATCGTGTCATTGCCTGATCCGCCAATGACATTTTCGATGTCACAATCATAGGCGATGCCCAAGTTATTAGTGCCGCCGATGCTGCTGAAGAAGCCTGGCCGCAGGTCAATGACGCTGTCGCTCAGGGCCTTGCTGGCATCAATGGTGTCGCTGCCACCACCATCCCAAATGGTCATGACATTGCCATTAATCTCGTTATAGTAATAAAAATCATTGCCGCTCTTGTAGCTGTTATTGACCCCGTAGTACTCCTGGAACTTCTTGATGTCGACCGGCATGTAGGTCACCGGGTACTCGGTGCCGCTGCGGAGATCAGTGGGGTCTGCCAAATACCCAGGATGGCTGAAGTAAGACATCACCGTCCACTGGTTGTTGGAATAGAGGCTGTAACCCGAACCGACATCGGATTGACCAACAGAAGAATTAGCGCCCCAGTAAGGGTGGCTGAAGTCGAAACCATGACCCAATTCATGAGTGAAGACGAAGTTGCCGACGGTGCCCGGAGTTGTATCCGCCATCTCGGGAGCGACGTTGTCTAGCCACATGTCGCCGCCTTTATCGGCTTTTTTATCTGAAGCGAAATTACAGAAGCCATAGAGCCCTTGACTAGCAAGGTCAGCACGACCGAAGGTGAAGTGGGAGTCTAGGATATCTTGAGTTTCGGCGAATTTCTGCCCAGTGAGATTAGTGACTTGCTGCAAATAGGCACGAACCAAAATCTTATCACTAGAGGAGAATGCCGTGACATTTTGAACAAAATCAGAAGGATAAGGCGATGTCTCACCATTTTTCATGAAATAGTAAGTAATGACATCGCTGGTCCAAGGAGTGACATGGTACCCGAAATCCGCATCTGCGCTTGCCGGAGGTTGCAATTCATCGCGGTCATAACGGTTAACAGCGACCTCCTCGGTGACTCCTGAAACTTGGTTGGTTATGATGAAATTCAGATAACGAACATCCGATTTATCCGCCTTATAGCTGACTTTGCTGGCATTGACATCGCTTTGCGTGAAGCTATTGACATTCGCCCCATTCATTCTGAAGCTCCCGCCGATCGCACCTGTCCAGGTATAAACGATCTTCGAGCTGTCGACCGCAGTGTCGACATTAAGCATTTGATTCGTGACCGTGACCGCAGCTTGGGCATCCACTTCGAAATAGTCGCCCGTAAAGACAAAGCCATCAACCGTCGATTTGACATTGATATTGGCATTGACTAGATCGGTCTCGTATTGATCGGAGTCTTCGACTTTAAATTTGAACGCCGGGCTGAGCAATGACGAAGAGAAAATGCTGATGCGTCCGTCATCGACGTCTTGCAACGTGAATGATCCGCTGAAAGCCACCCCATCCTTGCGGAATTCCAAGCCGGCACTCAGATCGGAGACGGTGACTACTAGGGCGGAGTGGTCGCTAGGCAGATCGCCAGTATCGATCGCATCCAGCATCGCCAAGGTGAGCGTGACGTTCACTCCTTCGATCAGAGTGAAGTCATTGGCGGTGACCTTTGGCACACCACCCGTGTAGGAAATGTTGATCGCTTGCAGGGTGCGGCCGCCGTAGTCGTCAACGGCAAGAATCTTGATCACGTCGCCACCGATGAAGTTCTGCACGGCGGCATCGTAGTAAATGTGCTGCTGACGGTCGATTTCACCGATGCTTACAACACCGCCAACAAGGGAATGGCTGAAGACCGAGAGGGTGACGGCATGGCCATCAGGATCGGAGACACGGAGAAATTCTGATATATCGAGGGTACGACGGCCATTGACGTCAACATGAATCGTCTTAGGATTAATGGTGAAATAACTTTTGCCGAAGAATTCAGGAGCCTGGTTGTCTAGAATGACTTTCTTGCCGCCAACCGTGGCTTCATAGGTGGAGAATTTCTGCTCGCCGAGGGCGCTGACGCTGCTGAACAGGTTGGAAGTGGCGCCCATGGCGTCGACAAGTTTGAATTGGAAGCTCGGTTTTTTGGCGGTGCCGTCGTGAATGAACTGAACCAGACCATCCTTGATTTCCTGATAGGTGAAATCCATGGTCTTTTTGCCGTCAACCATGAAATAGCCGCTCTTGACAGCGGTCATCAAAACCTTCACCTTGAGATCGACAGCCAAAGTTCCGTTGTCATTCGATTTGAACCAGTTGGATCCGATTTTCGACTCGTCACTGAGGGTGATCAGAGTGGATCCGCCCTTGATAAATTTGATAGGTTGCTTAGCCCCCGTCGCAATCGTCGGCAAGATATTCTTGGCGGTGGCGAATTCCGAGTGGAAGACGCGGATCGCACCACGACCGAAATCATGGCCGTCATCGACTTGCACATTGATATTGCCGGCCTTGCTCAAGTCTTGAACGTAGAGTGCCACCTTGTTATCCATCATCTCGCGATAGCTGAACTGCTGACTGCCACGGAACTCGCCGTTGACGTAAACCAGATAACCACCGTTTTCCGGGAAGGCGAGGCTGATGTTGATGCTGTCGGCCGAGGAGTCGCTGTCAGAGATTTTGAGCAGGCGGGAGTCAAGCTTGTAATATTTACCTTGCTGAATGACCAGGCGATCACCGCTTTTGACGATGGGCGCATCATTCTCACGCTCAAAGCGGAATCCTGCGGTGTAGGCCGTGCCGTTGGCAGCGCTGAGCTTCAGGGCCGAATCGGCGTATTCGCTGCCGCCGTGAGTGAAGACCACATCTTGGAGCCGGAAGCTGGTGCCGAGGGAGACGACATCGCCTTCTTTATGGCCATCCTTGGTCGAGGAATATTTCAGCGCGCCGAAAAGAGTGGCCGCGGTCTGAGTGAAGAGCTGCTCCGAGCTGCCAAAGACCGAAGTGAGCTCGAGGCTTTTGCCTTCCATGAGGGTGCCGACTACATTGACAGGAGTGGGGATGGGCATGGGCTATTCCTCGAAGTTCTGTAAGGTTATGACAGGAAACAGGCTCCCCCAAAGTATCGGCGACCAGGATTTTTGCAAGATGGGGATTTGTCGCTTTTGTCATCAATGTGTCTCCGGTAAGTCGCTCCAAGAGGTGGTCCAGCGCCGTGACAAGCGGACCTTGCCTTTATCCCGCGCTTGGGTGAAGCCTGCCGCCAGAGGTCGGAGACTATCTCGTCCAAGCTGTTGATTGAGCTTATCCACGGCGTTCATCAGGTCGCTGCGCCTCTGCCGCGAGCCTTCGTCGGAGTCAAGAAGGGGCTGCCAACAGGAGGCATCCACCAAATCAAGGAGAATCACTCCAGCCTTTTTATAAAGACAAAGAGGCTGAGTCAAGCCGCGCAACAAGTCGCCACAGATTCGACTGAGACCCAAGCTGTCGTCGCTGGGCTCGGGCAAACGCCGGAAAGCCGCATCATGGCGTCCCGCCCCGCGAAAGGCGGATGTCTCGAGAAAGATCTGGATCGCCCCAGCCTTCAAACCGCCCTGGCGCAGCTTTTCCGCGGCGCGTAAAACATGGCCGATCAAGGCCGCCTCCAACTGCGGATCGCTGCCGCGCAGTTCGCCGGGAAAACTGCGGGAGACGCAAAGACTCTGTTTCGCCGGCGCCACTTCCTCGAGTTCAAGACATGATTCGCCGCGAAGCTCGCGGACACAACGTGCCACCGGCAAACCAAAACGCTGCCGCATCATCTCGGGATCGGCAGCCGCCAAATCCCAGGCACTGATCAAACCAAGCGCCCTCAGTCGCGGCGCCAGACGGCTGCCGATGCCCCAAACCTCGTCGAGATCGCGGCTTTGCAACAAGGCGCGCCGCGCCGCATCGTCATGCAATACCAGGACACCGCCGGGAAGCTTCTTCGCCGCGTCGTCTGCCAGTTTCGCCAAGGTCTTGCTCGGGCCGGCGCCGATCGACAAGGGGATGCCGGTGTTGCGCTCGACCCGGGCCGACAAGTCGCGGCAAAAGGCCTCGGGATTGGCCACGCCCTGAAGATCGATAAAAGCCTCGTCAATGGAATAAATCTCCACGCTCGGGCTCGCCTCGCGCAAATGCGCCATCACCCGCCGGCTCATGTCGCCATAAAGAGCGAAGTTGGCCGAAAACACCGCCACGCCTGCCGAATCGCAACGCGCCGCCACCTGGAAATAGGGCGCGCCCATCGCAATCCCTAGCTCCTTCACCTCTCGAGAACGGGCAATGACGCAACCGTCGTTGTTCGACAAGACCAAGACTGGTCTTGTCCGCAACGACGGATCAAAAACCCGCTCGCAGGAAGCGTAAAAACTGTTGCAATCCGCCAAGGCGATCATGGAAAACTCCTACTTCATCTTCCTCACCACCGCCCTCACCACGCCCCAGACCAGAGTATCGGCATCCAGTGGGAAAGGTGGCATCGGCGTCGGACTTTCGGCGACGAGCCAGGGGCGCCCTTGGCGATCGTGACGAAAGCGTTTGACGGTGAAGCCGCCGTCAAGAATGGCGACGACCACATCATTTTCTTTTGCGGTGAGTCCACGATCGACAAGAATCAGGTCGCCCGGAAGAATGCCGACACGCCGCATCGATTCGCCGCTGACCCGCAGCAAGAAGCTGCTCGCCGGCTGGGGATTGAGCCAAGCCTCGAGGTCAAGAGGATGATCGAGAAAGTCTTCGGCGGGTGAGGGAAATCCGGCTTGGATGTCGGCATTGGCGAGAGGTATCATAAGAGGAGTCCCGGGCTTAAGCTTCTTGATTTATGCTTATAAATATATGCTCATTGAAAATTTGTCAAGGTCCACGGCTTGGCTCGATCCTGAACAAGAGTGGCAAATCTTTCACTAAGCGCTTGCGGGATCGCCGGATGAGCTTACTTTTCGCGCCCCCTCCGTAATCAGCCAGTTGACGAAAAAGCCACCATGGAAAAACTCCTCGAAATCCATATCGCCAAGATCTCCGAGTCCGGCCTGCACATCTGCGGCCAGACCGAAGAGGATATTCTCGGACTGCCCCATGATGGCCGCCTGCTGGAAGTCTCCCCTGCCCAAGTCGATCTTGTCATCACCAAACTCGGTGATGATGTGATTGCCCGCGGCGAGGCCGGCGTTCGCCTGAAATGCCAATGCGACCGCTGCCTGACGGAGTTCACCCAGGACATCTTTGCGGAAGACATTGTCGCGGTTGTCGACAAGGCTCCCGACGTCCTCGACTTGACGGAGTGGGTCCGCGAGGATATCTTGATCAACTTTCCGCGTCTCTACCTTTGCACCCCCGGTTGCAAAGGTCTCTGCTTGACTTGCGGCCGCAACCTGAATGACGGTAGCTGTGATTGCCACAGCCCGATTTCCTCAGGTCCGCTCGCCGCCGCTCTTGAGGGACTGAAGATCGCTGAACCGAAAAAACGAAGCACGAAGAAGAACTGAGGACACTACAATGGGCGTACCTAAGAGAAGACTCTCCAAGATGAAAACCCGTCGTCGCAAGGCTGCCAACGCCTGGACCGGTATCGACACCCAGGGCTGCGCCAAGTGCGGCGCTCCCCGTCTCCCGCACCGTGTTTGCCTCGGTTGCGGCTGCTACGGCAAAGAAGGCCGCAAGGTCATCGAAGTCAACTGATCGACATGATCATTGCCGTCGACGCCATGGGGGGCGACCACGCTCCTGCCGCTGTCGTAGAAGGTGTCTTGAAGGCTCTGCGGGAATACCCGCAGATCAGCAAGATCCTCCTCGTCGGCCAGGAAGAGCGGGTTCGCCCTCTTCTTTTGCAGCACGGACTGAGCTCCGACAGCCGCTTAGAGTTGATCCATGCCTCACAGGTGGTGGAGATGACCGACAAGCCGGCGGAAGCGATCCGTGGCAAGAAGGATTCGTCCATCGCCGTCTGCATGCGGCTGGCCAAGGAAGGCAAATGCCAAGCCGTGGTTTCAGCCGGCAACACCGGCGCCTCCGTCGCCGCCAGCATCTTCAATTGGCGCACCCTGCCCGGCATCGACCGCCCCGGCATCGCCACCCTCTTTCCCAATGGCACCGGCCACTTTGTCCTGCTCGACGCAGGCGCCACGGTCGACTGCACCCCCGAGCACCTGCTCGGCTTCGCCGTCATGGGCGACATCTACGCCCAGCGCATCCTCGGCATCGCCGCACCGCGTATCGGCCTCCTCTCCAACGGCACCGAGGAAGGCAAGGGCAACGACCTCACCAAGAAATCTCATGAGCTGCTGAAAAAAGCCGGCTTCACCAACTACCTCGGCAACGTCGAGGGACGCGACCTCTTCGACGGCAGCGTCGACGTCGTCGTCTGCGACGGCTTCGTCGGCAACATCGTCCTGAAATCCTGCGAGTCGATCGCCAAGATGATGGGCAATGTCCTCAAAACCAATCTCATGAAAAACCCGAAACGCATGGTCGGAGCCTTCCTCGCCAAAAATGCTTTCGCTGAGCTCAAAAAGATCAGCGATTACACCGAATACGGCGGCGCTCCCTTCCTCGGCGTCAACGGCGTCTTCATCAAGGCCCACGGCTCCTCCAACTCCCACGCCCTCAAAAATGCCATCCGCGTCGCCGGCGAGTTCGTTGAACACAAGGTCAACGCCGCCATCATCGACCGCATGAAGGAAATTCCCAAGCCATGACTCTCCAAGGCCTCCGCTTCGCCGGCACCGGCTCCTTCGCCCCTGCCAAGATCCTGACCAATGACGACTTGTCGAAAATCGTCGACACAACCGATGAGTGGATCGTCAGCCGCACCGGCATCCGCGAACGCCACGTCGCCGGCCCGGAAGAGACCACTTCGTTCATGGCCGCCGAAGCCGCCCGCCGCGCCCTCGAAGCCGCCGGCTGGGAAGCCACGTCGCTCAACCTGATCATCGTCGCCACCCTGACCCCCGACAAGCCCTTCCCCAACACCGCCTCGCTGGTCCAGGCCCGCATCGGCGCCACCGGTGCCGCCTGCTTCTCCCTCGAAGCCGCCTGCACTGGCTTCGTCTACAGCCTCGAAGTCGCCGCCGGTATGATCCGCTCCGGCCTGGTCCAACGCGCCCTCATCATCGGTGCCGAAAAACTCACCTCGATCGTCAACTGGGCCGACCGCAATACCTGCGTCCTCTTCGGCGACGGCGCCGGCGCCGTCTGCGTCGAAGCCTGCCCAGATGCCGACAACAGCTACCTCGGCTCCTCCCTCGGCTCCGATGGCAACTTCCACGACCTCCTGCACACCCCGATCGGCGGCTGCGCCGAACCGCTCACCGCAGACAACGCCAGCGATCCCCGCCGCTACCTCGTCATGGAAGGCAAACAGGTCTTCAACATCGCCGTGCGCAGCATGGTCTCCGCCGCCGAACGCGCCTTGACCAAGGCCGGTCTCGCCGGCACCGATCTCGACCTGCTCATCCCGCACCAGGCCAACCTGCGCATCATCGAAGCGATCGCCGAACGCGTCTCCACCCCTCGCGAACGCGTCTACGTCAACCTCGACCGCTACGGCAACACCTCCGCCGCCTCCATCCCCATCGCCTTCGACGAAGCCGTCCGCAACGGCCGCGTCAAGCGCGGCGACAAGGTCCTCTTCGTCGGCTTCGGCGGCGGCTTCACCTACGGCGCCTCGGTCATCCGTTACTGAGCTTCGTGCTTAATTCTTAATTCTTAATTCTTAATTCTTAATTGCCAGGAGTCCCCCATGCGTCTCAAAGATAAAGTTGTCATCGTCACCGGCGGTTCCCGCGGCATCGGCCTCGCCCTCGTCCGCCGCCTCCTCGCGGAAGGCGCAAAAGTCGCCTTCACCGGCACCCGTCAGGAATCCCTCGACAAGGCCATCGCCGCCCTCGGCGATAGTGCTGCCAACGCCAAAGGCTATGTCCTCGACGTCGCCCAGTCGGCCGCCTGCGAAGCCATGGTCAAACAAGTCATCACTGACCTCGGCGCAGTTCATGTCCTGGTCAACAACGCCGGCATCACCAAAGACACCCTGATGATGCGGATGAAGGAAGAAGACTGGGACAGCGTCATCGACACCAACCTCAAGGGCGCCTTCAACTGCCTCAAGGCCGTCACCCGCCCGATGATGGGCCAACGCTGGGGCCGGATCATCAACATCTCCTCCGTCGTCGGCCTGATGGGCAACGCCGGCCAGGTCAACTACGCCGCTTCGAAAGCCGGCATGCTCGGCATGACCAAGGCCGCCGCCAAGGAACTCGCCTCGCGCAACATCACCGTCAACGCCATCGCCCCCGGCTTCATCGCCTCGGACATGACCGAAGTGATCGCCGAAGACGCGAAAAAAGCCTACCTCAGCGCCATCCCCCTCAACCGCTTCGGCACCGGCGACGAAATCGCCTCCGCCGTCGTCTTCCTCGCTTCCGACGACTCGGCCTACATCACCGGTCAGACCCTCAATGTCGACGGCGGCATGGTGATGCAGTAAAAAGCTTCCTACCGATATCGCGATATCCCGATATCGCGATATCGATGAGTTTCGTTTAGCCTTCATCCCCTCTCTGGAGATCTCCCCATGCCTCTTGACGCCTCCGGCGGTCATCGCTGGCTCGACTCCTTCGTTCTCGCCAGCGTCATCCAGCTCGGCACTTTGCGCTTTTGCGAGCGCTTCCTCAATCGCAGCAACGACCCCTGCGGACGCCAATTCGACCAGATGACTCAAGCTGCCCGTTCGGGCCGGATGAACATCATCGAAGGCTCGGAACGATCCGCCACCTCGAAAGAGACCGAGATGAGGCTCACCGATGTCGCCAAAGCTAGCCTCGGTGAACTTCGTGGCGACTACGAAACCTGGCTGCTGAAAAAAGACCTTCCGCCCTGGAAACGGCAATCCCCCGAAGCCCGCCGGATCTACGACATCCAGCTCGATAAGCCCCAATATTCCGATGATGTCGCCCACGATTCGGCCGTCCACATTCTCGCCCAGCGCCGCAAACTCTCTCCCTGGCTCGACAGCGACGACGACGTCATCGCCGCCAACACCCTGAACATCCTCCTTGGCCGGAGCATTCTGATGCTGCAGCGTCAGCTCGAATGGCAACATCGCCATTTTCTCGAACACGGCGGCTTTCGCGAAAGCCTCAGCAGCGATCGCAAGAACCTCCGCGCCGAGCAAGAAGGCGCTCCTACCTGCCCTCTCTGCACCGGGCCGATGCAGCGCCGTCAAGCTCGCGCCGGCGACAAAGCCGGCCAAGCTTTCTGGGGCTGCACGAGCTACCCCAACTGCAAAGGCATCCGGCCGATTGGGCCCTGAAGCAAGTGAGCTTGAGCTTTTGAGTTGAGCTCCACCGATATCGCGATATCGTCGATATCGCGATATCGGCTAGCTTCGTTCTTGTTCATCGCCCTCAATTCCCCGGAGCCCCTCCCCCCATGACTTGGAAATCCCGCCTCCGCTTCCTCTTCTACGGCAACAGCGCCTGGGGCTTCCTCGGCCGCGTCTGCATCTTGTTTGTCGCCCTCTGGCTCGGTGCCATGGCCTACATCCTCAGCGGCAAACCGGTGATCACCGCAGCTCCCTACGAAGCCCTGATCGAGGATTACCTCAAGACCCCGCCGGAGCAACGCGCCTTCCCGCTTTATGCCGAGGGCTTTCACAAGATGACGCCGTTCAGCTCCGATGCTCAAGGATTGACTTGGGGAGCTGAACCGACACCCAAAATCGCGGCGGAATTACAGGCTTGGTTTGCCGCCAACCAAGATGCCTTGGCCTTGGTTCACGAAGCGGCGAAACGCCCGGTCTTCGCCCAGGTGCCAGGCAATCTCAAATTCGATGCTTTAGGCAAACCCTTAATTGATGCAGAGATCGCTGAGTGCAGGACGCTTCTTGATCAGCGCAGAATTTCCTCGATGCTATTCCCTCAACTCGGCCAGATGAGAGCCCAGGCTGATCTTGAATTGCGCTTGGCGCAATGGAAGGCCCAGCACGGAGACTGGCAGGGCTTTGAAGAGCATGTGTCGTGTTGCTTGGCGATGTCGCGCCACCTCTGCCAAGAGAAGTTTCTCATGAGCCAGTTGGTCGGCGCAGGAATTCGGGGAATTACCCAACAGTTTCTCTGCCTCCAGCTGAATCAACATCCGGAGATGCCAGAAACTTGCTTGGCTCGACTTTTTCAAGCGATTCACCCCAAAGACATTCAGTGCTCATTTATTGGAGAACAATTATTCTGCCAAGATATCGGCCAACGATTCTTCGTCGGCAATCACCGCCTCAAATATCCTGTTCTCGGTGACGATCAGATTCTTGTCACAATCATCGACCCAAGTGGCTGGACGCCAGAGCCGCCTCTTCACAAAAAAACACTCATCCGCTGCGCCTCTCCCTTGCTCTTCTTGACCCGCGACCGCCGCGAAACCTTTGAGGATTTCGGCCGAAGCATCTTCGATCCCGGCGAACGCGTTTGCCAGGACTTCTACGATTTCGCCGCTCGGGAAGACTACAAAAACGCAGACAACAGGCTGATGAATGGCAGCCTCAGGCAAGCTCTGCGGGCACCTGTCGCCTACAGCTTAGCGCGGATGACGCTCCCCAGCTTGAGCTACATTCCCAAAGCCGTCATCTGCCGCGCCCACGACGACGGCCTCCGACTCGCCCTCGCCTGCGAGCTGAATCAGCGCAAAAACGGCGCCTACCCGGCCTCGCTCGACGAGCTGAAGGAATGGCTTCCTGTTCTGCCCCTCGACCCGATCACCCGTGGCCCGCTGCACTACAAACTCGTCGACGGCAAGCCGCAAATCTACAGCGTCGGCCTCGACCTCGATGATGATGGCGGACTCCGCAAATACGACCTAAAAGACCACATGGATAAGCTCAATCAGAACTCTCTCCTGCGCGACAAGATCCCCGCGCCGATCGATGGCGACTGGATCCTCTATCCGCGTTAGTCTCCTGCCGATTAGCACTTAGGATCGATATCGGGATATCGCGATATCCCGATATCGATGAAGCTCATTTTGTTCTGAGGAACATCAAACCCACCCCAGCGTCCGAAGCCATGCACTCAAACTCCAGGAAGTCCCCGATGAAAACCTCCTTGACCCGCGCTCTTGTCGCCTGCCTCCTCGCCGGCCTGCCGCTCGCCTCGTACGCCGCCGCTGAGGCGCCTTACGCCAGCGTCCCGGCGGACAAGCCCGAGACCCTGCCGGATAACCCGGTCTTGCTCGAACGCGGCGAAACCCCGGCGCAGCACGATGAG
>JAYTMY010000191.1:0-7252 GCA_043748535.1 Lentisphaeraceae bacterium
CCCCAATGCCTTGGCGGAAGCGCTGGAGCTACAGAAGGGAGAGACGGTCGAATGGGAGATCCACTCGCGCGATGTCATCATCATGGTGCGCAAGGAGGCCCCAGCCGCCCGGGAAGTCGAGCAGACGGTCAAAAAGGCGAAACGCAGCAAGAGCTCAAGCGGCGCTCAAACGGAGTGACACAGGTCGGGATTTGACCACAAGGGAGAGTCATTTCCGCGACTATGCCTTCGTCAAGCCCAAGGTTCACTCCGAGCTCAATCGTCTGCCGTTCCAAGCCAAAGTGCCCACGGCCAAAGCGCCAAAACTCCCCGCCGTCGACCAGAATCAACGCCTGATCAGTCGCAACGGTCCCTGCCCCTGCGGCAGCGGTAAGATCTACAAGAAATGCTGCGCTAAAAACTGAATCAAACCCACCGGAACCCAACCATGAGCCACGAAGAAATACTCGCCGCCTTTGAGCGCCCAGACATCTTCCCCGAAGAAGCTTTCCAGGAAGCGCTGAAGCGCCCGGAAGAGCTGAAACCTTTGCTGATTAAGGCACTTCGAGACCTGTGGAAGCAGGAGTTGTCGACCGGGATTGAGTCGGATTACAATCTCCAATTTCACGCCTTGCACCTGCTTGTGCTTTGGCGTGATCCTGCGGTTTTCGATTTTATTTTGCAGACCCTGCAAGCCCCAGACGACAACCATCTCGAATCTTTCTGGAGTGACATGTGGATCAATCAATTTCCGCGCTGCCTGGAAATCACATTCAGCGGCGAGGCGCAACTCTTGATCGACACGGTCAATAATTTTGACCTAAATGTCTATCATCGAGTCGTCGCCGCCGAAGCCTTGCATTTTCTCTGGCTGGCCGGCAAGCTGGCGCGGCAACCTTTGCTTGATCTGTGGACGCGGCAGCTCCAGGACCCGCGTAACTACGGCGATTATATGCTGGAGAAATGCCACTATCTGCTGCTCGAAATCGGCCCGGAAGAAAGCCGCGAATTGCTGCTCAAGAGCGGGTGTGTGAAAAAGCCGGAGTTCGAGGAACATCTTAAGCTCGGCATCGAAGGCTGCCGAACTCATTATCGCCAAAAATATCAAGTCGGCGATCTCGAAGACCTATCCCAGTCGCTTCGCTTCTGGGGGAAAAACACTCCGGAGCCAGATTCGTTCACGGTCGACAACTTGCTCGAGATGTTTGCGCCGAAAGCAAATCCCCCGCCGAAGGCTAAGCCCAAAACCCCCGCCTTTCAGCCACCTCCTCCGCCTAAGCCGAAAGCTCTCGTCAACCAAGACGAACGCCTGATCAGTCGCAACGGTCCCTGCCCCTGCGGCAGCGGCAAGATCTACAAGAAATGCTGCGCTAAAAACTGAGTCCAACCCACCGGGGTCCATACATGAATCCAGAAGAGATCTACGCCGCCTTCCGCCGTCCCATCGACGCTTTCCCTGAAGCCGCTTTCCAAGAGGCGCTCAAGCGATCCGATGAGATGCGCCCGCTGCTGATTGCGGAGCTCAAGAAGTCGATGCAACGAAGCCTCGCAGGGGAATCATTGGACCAGGAGCTTGGGCATTGTTACGCCTTGCTTCTTCTCGCACATCAGCGATGCCAAGAACTCTTTCCGATCATCGTTGAATGGCTGGCATCGACGGAAGAAGATCTGGACGATGCCTTCGGTGATTATTGGATGGGTAGCTTTCCCGACTTCCTGTTAGCCACCTATTCAGGCGAGATTGACAGCCTCTGCGCGATATTGAGGAATTCCTCGCAAGGAGAATATCAACGCTCCGTCACCTGCGATGCCCTGATGCAACTTTGCGTCACGGACCCTAGCAAGCGCTCAGCCGTGGTGGAAGTGATGTTGGAACAGGTGAAAGATGACGGCAACCCAGAATTTCTGCTACAATGCCTCGCGGGAGATTTGTGCAGTCTTTGTCCTGTCGAAAGTGAGTCTTTCCTTCGAGAGTCAGGCCTGTGCACCGAAGAGGAAATCTCTGAAAGCCTGACCCTTGGCATCTCGGGATGCTTGAAACAATACAAAGACCTCCATCGCATCGGCGACTGCGCAAACTTTCTGAGCTATTTCCGCACCTGGGCTTTCGTGAGGGAGGCAAAAGAATACCCTGCCAAGCCTGAACCCAAGTTCCTCAAACCCGCCCCAAAAGTGCAATGCGAGCCCCGCCCCAAAACCCCCGCCTTTCAGCCACCTCCTCCGCCTAAGCCGAAAGCTCTCGTCAACCAGGACGAGCGCCTGATCAGTCGCAACGGTCCCTGCCCCTGCGGCAGCGGCAAGATCTACAAGAAATGCTGCGCTAAAAACTGAGCCCCATCATGCCCAAACTCGCCTTCGCCGGACTGCTTAATCTCGACCGCATCTATTCGCTGCCGCACCAGCCTGGCCCGGACGAGAAGGTCCGGGCCGAGTCCCTGCTGGTGCGTCCCGGGGGTCCGGCCACCGGCGCGGCGATGACCGCGGCGCGTCTCGGCTGCGAGGCCTGGCTCTGCGCCCGCACCGGACGCGACGCCACCGGAATGCAGTTGCGCCAGCTCCTGCGCGACGAAGGCGTCGACGACGCTGCGGTGATCAGCGACGAGCTGCCGAGTGCGGAATCCGCAGTTTTCAGCAAGCCCGATGCCTCGCGCTGCCTGGCGAGCTTCCGTCCCCACAGCGAGGCCCTGCCCGATGTCTACGCCGCGCTCCCCGCTGACTGCGCCACCCTGCTCTTCGACGCCCATCTCGCCCCGGTGGGAGCTCGCCGCTTGATCGCCGAGGCGCGGCGTCAAGGGACCGAAATCGTCCTCGACGGCGGCACCTGCCGGACGGAGTCGCTTGCACTTTTTGAGCTCTGCGACTGGGCCGTGGTGTCGTCCAACTTCGCCCGCGAGTTCGCCGGCGTCAGCGACGCAGCGGCGGCCTTGCCCAAGCTGGTCGAGAGACATCGCCGGGTGGTGATCACCCTCGGCTCGGCCGGTCTAGTCGCGTCGATCGACGGCGAACTTTTCTCCTTGCCGGCGCGTCCTCTCGGCGGCAGCTTCACCAACGGCGCCGGCGATTGTTTCCACGGCGCTTTTTGCGTTGCCCGCAGCCTCGGACTGCCCATGCCGGAGATGCTGGCTTTCGCTCGCGACACCGCGGCCTTGTTTGTTCGGGATGGCCGGGCGCCGAGCCGGGCGGAAGTCGCCGCGTTGACTTGAGGTGCAGGTCGATCATTCCTAGCACTCTTCGAAATCGAGCCTCTGGCGCCAGCTGGGGACCTTGCCGCGGCGCCCGGCCTCCCTGTGCCATTGCAGTACGGCGTTGACCGCTGAGTATGGTTCCTAAGCTTGTCGTTATGTGAAATCTGACTATTCCTGCTAAAAATCAACATAAAAATTAAAATCAGTATTGCCCAAATCAAGATAATCCTTACAATGGGAACCACCCGCCACTCGGGCATTCTTAAGAATCAATCTCAACAAAGGAGTCGCCATGAAGACTGTTCATCTCTTCCTCAGCTCGCTGTTGCTGCCCTGTATCCTCCAAGCGCAAGACAAGGTGGCACCCGCCGCCCCCGAGACTCCGGCGAGCAAACCGGTTGCAGACAAGTTTCAGATCATCGGCACTCCCTATGAAGGCCAAAAATCCACCGAAGTTCCGGCCACCGTCCACCGCTTGACCGAAGAAGACGTCCGCCTCCGCCTCGGCACCGCCAACTTTGCCGACACCCTGTCGCGTACCCCCGGCGTCACCGTCCAGAAGACCGGCCCTGGCCGCGGCAACCCGATCATGCGCGGCTTTAGCGGTTCGCGCAACATGGTCCTCGCCGACGGCATCCGCCTCAACAATCCCATCCTCCGCGACGGCCCGAATGAATACTGGAACACCCTCGATCCCTGGGCCTATACCAACACCGAAGTGATCATGGGCCCCGGCTCCTTGCGTTACGGTTCCGACGCCATCGGCGGCGTGGTCGTCACCGGCACCGAAGCCCTCCCCGTCGGCGAAACCAATGCTGGCTGGCAGAATCTCGACAACGATCTGTGGACCCGCTTCTCCACCAAGGACATGGGCTTCCAGGAAGCCTTCCGTACCCGCGGCGCCTATAACGACAGCGATTCCTACGCCGTCGGCATCTCCCGTGGCGACCACCATGACCAGGTGATGCCGGGCGGCGAGACACTCGACAACTCCGCCTACACCGAGATGGGCGGCTACCTACGCTGGAATCACGCCTTCGACCTGAACCACAAACTCATCCTCGGTTACGACCGCTATCAGGTCGACGACCTCAACCGCATCCACAGCACCCTCGACGGCCGCCGCTGGCATGGCACCTCAGTGGGGAGCAAGTTCACCGACACCCCGGCCAACCTTGCGACTCTCGACAAGTATCGCCTTACTGACCTCGACCGCCACAGCGCCTTCATCCGTGAAGAGTTCCGCGGCGGCGACGGCTTCATCTCAGAAGCCGACTACCAGGTCTCCTTCCAGCGGATGGAAGAGGACTCAGTCCGCTACCGCAATTACCTAGATGCCACCCCGAAAAACCGCAAACATGAATACCGCTGGTACGGCGACAACACCTACTCCGGCAACCTTCGCTTGCAGACTGATACCGAGCCGGCCAAATTCCAGTATGGCCTCGATGCCTCGCACGACAGCATTCAATCCTCGGGACGCGACCTCACCGACTCTGGCGTCACGACCAAACGCATCCAAGGTGACGTCGCCGACGAAGCCCGCTACGAAAAGCTCGGCGCCTGGGGTCAAGCCGACATACACCTCACCGATCGCCTCGACCTCGTCCTCGGCAGCCGCTACGACCTCAATCAGCTCGATGCTCATAAGGTTGATATCAACGCCGACAACAAAACCACGGGCGAGATGTCCCACACCTGGCATTCATGGACCAACGCGGCCCACTTGGTCTTGAAGCTTGACGAGCAGGGCGACAGCTCGGTCTTCGCCGGCGTCCGCCAGGGCTTCCGCGCTCCCAACCTCTCCGACACCACACGAAGCGGCGAATTTGCTACCGGCCAAATCTCCGCGCCCAATGCCAATTTCGATCCCGAGCATTACACCACCTGGGAGCTCGGCATCAAGGGGCAGGACAGCGACGGCAGGTGGCACGCCTTCTCCAGCGTCTTCTATACCAAAATCGAAGATCAGATCACCGGTGGATTGATCAATGGCGACTCAAAAAAACCGACGAAGTATAGCTCCAATGGCGACATGTACGGCTGGGAAATCGGCGGCGACTACTACCTGACCGAGCAGGTCGGGGTCTTCGGCAGCCTAGCCTTTGTCGATGGGGAGACGAGAACCCACCTCAACCGCAACACTTCGAACCCCTTGGTGGACGACCAGTACTCGAAAGTCCCGCCCCTCAACGGTGAATTCGGCCTGCGCTTCCGCGACGGCAAGGAAGAGACCTTCTTCCTCGACACCTACTGCGAATTCTCGGACGGCCAGGACGACCTGTCGCAAGCCGACCGCACCGACACCGACCGCATCCCGCCCACCGGCACCCCCGGCTGGTACACGGTCAACGCCCGCGCCGGCTGGAAGTTCGCCAAGAACCAGGACATCACCCTGGGCCTGGAGAACCTGCTCGACGAAGACTACCGCATCCACGGCTCCGGCCAGAACGAGCCCGGCCGCAGCGCTACCCTGCAGTACCACCTGAAGTTCTGATTCCCGAAGCAGGACAGGCGGTGCGGACTTCTCCGCACCGCCTTTTTCATGCTATCTTCCGCCGTCAAAATCGCCCCGAGCTTTATCCACAACCCCGGAACGACAAACCATGACCCCGGCGGACACAAAAGACGACTCTCCTTGGCTCCCCTTGGGAACCCTGGTCGTCTGGCTTGGCCTTCTCGGCATCGGCTCCTTCAGCTTTGTCGCACCTCGCCTGACGGAGCTGATTTCTTCCCCGCCGGTAAAGCCGCTAAGCCCGCCATCGCGCATCGAACTCAAGCTCGAGCCGCCGCCGAGCCCGACAAAAACGGCCTCCGCCCCCAGCGCCCCCACAGAAGCCAGCGCCACCCCCAGCTCCTTGCCGCTTTTCCGACCCAGCCCCGCGGTGTCGACGTTGCCGCCGCTGCCCGCCCTCGCGGCCCCCGCCCTTCTCAGTCTCAAGGCGCGGCCCCTCATCACGCCGCCCGGCCCCGTGACGCCGCAGCCGGTGCAGCAGACGCCGAAGATTGCGACCGCCGCAAAAGCCTCCGGCCCCATCGTCCTGAAACCCGGCGTCGGCGACGGCGTACAAGTGATGCCTCGCTACCCTCGTCTCGCCCGTCAACGCGGCCAGGAAGGAAAAATTCAAGCCGATATCGATGTCGACAAAAACGGCAAAGTCACCGATGTCCGCCTCAGCTCTCCCTGCCCATGGGAACTTCTCAACCGCGAAGTCCTGCGCGTCGTCCGCGACGAATGGCGCTTCGCCCCCGGCGATGAAAGACGCTACACCATGACCTTCCAGTTCTTGTTGATCGGAGAAAAAAAACCATGAGCCCGCTTATCGCCAACGCCGCTTACGACTTCCTCGTCAAGGGTGGTCCGATCATGATCCCGATCCTGCTTTGTTTCCTGATGTCCGTAGTGGTCATTCTCGAGCGCGCCTTGTGGTGGTCACAACACGGCAGCCGCAGCTCCGCCAAGCAGCTCGACCGGGTCTTCGCCGCCATCAGCACCGGCCGTTTCGACGAAGCCCGCGAGCTCAGCAGCCGCAGCGACGACCCCTTCCTCGCCACGGTCAACGAAGGCATCCTCCACGCCCACAGCTCGCTCCTCGGCGCGATGCAATTGCGGGCTTCCGACGAGCTCGAAAAAGCCGAAGCTCGCTTGTGGATCCTCGGCACCTTCATCACCCTGGCGCCCCTGCTCGGCCTGCTCGGCACCGTCGTCGGCATCATGGGCAGCTTCTCCTTCGTCGGTCAGGGCGATATCGCCGCGATCAAGCTCAGCGGCGGCATTGGCGAAGCCCTCATCGCCACCGCCTGCGGCCTCGGCATCGCCATGCTCTGCCTCCTTCCCTTCAACTATTTCAACCGTCGACTTGGCTCCTTGCGGGCCCGCCTCGAACGCACCATCAACCACACCGAGCTGCTGGTCGAAGCGGCCAAACACCACGGCCACGATCTCGAGGAATTCTCCCGCCGCCGCGCCATCGCCGCCGCTGGTGACGCCGCCCGCGAGGCCCTCTGATGCCGGTCCGCCTCGGCAGCAAGCTCCCCCGTGAGCAGGAAGCCCGGATCGAGATCATCCCCTTGATCGACATCATGTT